>CABRKI010000058.1 GCA_902471455.1 uncultured Porphyromonadaceae bacterium
GTCGGCCTCCCGAGCCATTACCGACGTGAAAGTGGCCGTGGCGGAACTGACCACAAGCCGCCTGACCATGCGCGACTGGACGGCAAACGCCAAACCGATGCTCGTGATACGCCGGGCCTCCGACGGGGAACTTGTGGCGAGGATACCGGTGATTGACTACGCCCTGCTCGTGAAAGGAAATTACAACCGCGACATGAGCGACCAGGAATATCTCGACCGGCAAGACGAATACAACATGACGTTTTTCCTCGACGACAATCTGCATTGGCTCGCCACGACGGTCATAATCAACTCCTGGCGTGTGGTGCTTAATCCCTCCGACCTCGAATGAGACCGGAAATTCTCTCCATCACCGCCCACCATCTAATAACTGCTGACAAAGAAATGACTTTCAAACCACATATATTGTCACTCTTCGCCCTGATGATGTTTCTCGGCATGGCTGCGTCTTGCTCGAAAGATTCTTTCGGCGACCCTGACGGCGGACAGCCGTCGGCGCGTCCCACCATGGGAATCACGATATCGCTGGCGGGCGCCTCCTCCACGAGGGCCGACGGGGACCCTGCCATATCGGGCGGCTATGAGATAGGGGAAGGGTTGGAAAACCACCTCGACATCTCCAACGGGAATTACAGGATATATTTCTTCGACACCGAGGGGAAATATATCGACACGTTCCGCCCATTCATGCGCCCCACGCAAAGCGGGCAAGAACCCGTAAACGGCGTGCAGACCGTCTATTACTGGCAATTCCTCGGGGAAGTGCCTTCTGACCTTCCCTTGTCGTTCAAACTTGTGGTGCTTGCCAACTGGCCGAAATATCCCGAAGAGGCTTCGGGCGAAGAAGCCGGCATAGTCGATGAAAACGACACCGGCGGCGTGCCGTATAAGCTTGTGAAAGGGAGGACCACAATCAAAGGTCTCTGCCGACATGCCGACACGCAGTTCGACCGACCTGTGTCAGACGATGCAGGGGCATGGCTCGATGAAAGCAGGCTCATCCCTTTTTACGGCGTGCGGGAATACAATCTTGAAAACTATGTGGATGCCGCCTATATAAAAGATGGCAAAATCGACGGCGACATTTACATCGACCTTCGTCAAGACAATAGCAATAAAGCTACGGCTTTGCCTCTTCTCCGCGCTCTGGCGAAAGTGGAAGTGATTCTCGACAATCCCCTTGCTTCTTTCTCCGCAGTATCGATCGACCGCGTGAACGCAAAAGGTTTCTGCGCTCCGGAAAAAGCCGAGAACCATGACGACTACGACCACGGCTATACTTGGGACTCTGACTTTATCCGGGGTGTACACCTCACGAACAACGGGCAGAACGACGATTCTCCCGTAGGTGTGTCTCTCACAAGGGTGGCGGCCCACACTACTGCCGACGGAAAAACCGTTCCCGAAAAATGGGTGGCATATATCCCCGAATACCGCAATATCGACAGTGGGAATGCCGACGGATATTGCTCCATCAAAGTCGCCCTCTCGAACCCCGACCCCGATGGTTTCCGCAATCCGGGAGAGGCTCCGAAAGACGAGAACGACAAACGACCGGTATGGGATCCGGAGAAGCAGACGAATACGATTTACTTCGCCACAAACGGCACCAAAGCGTCGAACGACAACAACGCGCAGGCCACCGGCGGCACGCCGGGACGCTACAACATAGAGCGCAACAACATCTACCGCTTCACAATAAAGGGGATGAGTTCAAACCTCTCGTGCGAAGTAGATGTGCAGCCATACGCAGACTGTCCCCTGACAGTTGACTTCGGCCTGATGCGCGACGAACGCGGCGACCTCATGGTCTTGCCCGATTCCGACGGCAACCTACCCGAATATTTCAATGAATATATGCAAGCTCACTCGAAGAAATGGCCAGAGGATGAAAACTCCAAGGAGCGGATTGAACTCCTGAAAGGCGACTACTATGCGATGGTGCGAAAAAGCGACACGGCAGAGGGGGTTGACTATGACGTTTGGGTAAAAGATTCCGACGGTTGCAGGGTTATGACAAATCTGTCGGGAAGGCAGGATGACGACCAAGACTGCAGCACGCGGAAAGTAAGGGACTATAGCCAGCCTCCGCTTAGCGATTATCAGGAATACCAAAAAGACCGGGACGGACATCAGCGACTCCAGCACAATTCCGACCATTCTTCGGTGGTGCTTGACCATGGTAAGCAGATGCTTTTCAAAACGGATCCGAATATGGAAGACGGCAACGTGTATCTTGTAGAATCGTGGGATGAGACTACCGGTGTTTTTTGGTATCTTAAAGAGGTTTCAACCCCATATATAGCCACAGATGGCAGTATAAGGACGGCATTAGGTCTCAGCGCTTCCGATTCCATCCCGGAGAAATATAAGGCTTTCATCGACGACGCAGACGAGGTCATCACGAATGTCTTCCATGAAGCCGATAAAACCGGGAAAGACATCGGCAAAGCCACAATAATAATTGAGAAAAAAGCGAAAGAAGAAAAAACGACGGATTCCTGACAGTCATGGCAAATGGAATCCCATCTGTCGGGCAGTAATAAAATTTGAAATTTAAATAAAAACATATACAGGCGAATCGATATATGAAACGCTATACCAACATATTATATGCGGCCATGGCTCTTTTCATGGTGTTGTGGCTGCCGTCATGTGTAGATGACGGGCTTGGCTTCTACGACGGTCCGAACGACGGGGAAGCTTCCCTTTCCCTCGACATGACGTTTTCCCCTTTTTCCTCCGGCAATCTTGATACACGTGCCAATATAGAGAACGGTAATGGAAAGGTTCTCAATATATTGGATGATATGTATATCCTGGTGTATGACACCGACGGCAACATCGTGGACCTCGGCGACAATACATATATTAAGGAAGTCGATTTGGAAACATACAAGCCGGTCGATTCCGACACAGACCGCAAGGACGAGGATGCGAGCAACGGAGCTACTGCGGAGAAAAAGACTCTCACCGTAAAGAATATCCCGCTGAGATTGCCTTTCGGAAGGTATTATATCGTAGCCGTAGCCAATCTGAAACAAGAAACATACAGTGCGCTCCATGCTCTTGATGCCGATGGCAAACCCATGAATTGCAAGACTCTTGAAGGATTGCGCAGGATAAAGGTAAAATGGGACAATTCATCGGTTCGCAATAACGGGGAAATGATGGGTTATTTTACCGATTCTGAACTCTCGAATGTTGCGAATGATGTTCCTGCCGCCAACAGAATGTTTGGTTCCGTGGCTGTAAACAGAGGCGGCATGAAGCTTCATGCGTGGTTGCGCCGGTGCGCGTCGAAGGTGACAATCAGTTTCGACGGCAGTAAACTCCGCGATAACGTTTCGGTATATATAAAAGAGGCAAAAATTTACGACATACCCTACGACTGCACTCTCGGTTCCGGACAACCGCAAGGTACGAATGAATCGGAAAAGAGCTATAATCATCGCGTTGAAAAAGACGGGGAGACGGCTGACGGATTCTATCATGGGAATCCACAGGTAATCTCTTACTTGCCTAATAACGGCAACGACGCCACTACGGAAATAACGGATGAAAAGGATGTGATTGCGCAACGATGGCCTCGTATTTCAAAAGGGCGGACCGAGATTAGGGATAATGTCGAGGACAAAGATGAGGCTTATGCCGCCGCTACCCCCATTGACTTCCATGCCGAGACGGCCGACGCCCTCTATTTTTACGAGAATATGCAAGACAATCCGGACAACAAGACCAAACTGAGTCATGCGGACTTGGAAAACGGTGGCGTGGCCGGTAAAACCGAAGTGAAAGACGGGATCAAATACGGCACATATATAGAGGTGGAGGGTTTCTACACTTCAAACGCTTACGGCAATTCCACACATGGCAAAATCAAATACCGTTTCATGCTTGGCAAGAATGTGACCGATAATTTCGAGGCGGAGCGCAACTATCATTATAAGCTCACGTTATGTCCCCGTGGCAACGGAAACGATGCAGACTGGCACATAGATTTCGAAGAGCCGGAGGGTTTCCATGTGCCGAATCCATGGTATGTGTCATATCTCTATAATCATGACGCAATGCTTCCATTCTCCTACGTCGCCCCTGAAGGCTGGACCGTAACAGGGTTGAGAGCGGAAATCATAAAAAATCCATGGTATCCTACAAAAGCGGAAATCGAAAAACTTTCTGACCCCAATTTGGAAATTAAACCTACGACTCCTTTCGGAGATGAAACAAACAGCACGGCATATAATGAACCGAAGAATCAAAAAGACTATAACGGATTTTTATCGTTGCGCGTTACAGATGATGTTATTATTACAGATAAGAAAGCAGGTTTATCTTGGCCCGGTTATAATAAAACCGGAAGTTCTTCAATAAATGAAAAATATTATTATGGAGGTCGGTATTATGATGAATCATCTAAAACTTGGAAAAATGACGCTGATTATGAGTATAAAATAGATCGTTCCCAACGCATTTATCTTGAAAATGGAGTGAAAAAAACTTATGACGGAGAGGAAGGTACGTCTCAGGCGTTAAAAGCTCGAGAAGATTTTTCTTATAAAAAAGAAGGGAATACCTGGTCGTTTGACATCCCTCTTTTTACCCGTGCAAAAGTGTTGGTAAAACAGACAGGATATTCCGGCAACAATCCTTTTGTAGGTTATCAACGCATTGCGCGTGTGAGACTATATGTAACTCTTGAAAAAGGCGGTGAAAAAAAAGAAGAATCCACAGATGTTAACGTGGTGCAAGTGCGTCGTGTGGTTAATCCTAAGGGCGTTTATCGAAGAGCGGGAAATAACGAACCGTTCAAAGTCACATTGATGTGGCTCGACGGTGATGATAGCGACGAATTTACGCCGGTTGCTTCCAAGGGACCATGGAGAGCGGAAATAATCGGTGATGCCAATTTCATAACCCTTGACGGAAAACAGACGGTTTCCGGTTCTACCGATGCCCCGATTTCTTTTACCATTCGATTTAACCGCATGAATAACGATAAAAATGATAAGACGGTGAGAAATGCTGTTGTGAGAATTCAATATCATAACTATACTTGCACGCACCTGATATTTGTCAGACAAGGATATGAACCACAAGAGATAGTTCCCTCGCAACATTGCCGAGATAAAACTACATATCCGGATTACAATGCAAATCCGGTTAAATGGAGAACACGCAATATGATTCATGGAGAAAAAGAGGCTGAAGATCCGCGGGATGAAGGTTCGTTGTTTAAATTTGGAAATGCAACTCAACCGATTGATGCCTATAGCAACGTTTATAGAATTGATGGAAAAGAGGTTTATCGCAATCTTCAATATTCGGAATTCACAAACAAGGGAATCTACGATTTAAGGTTGGTTGACAAGGACGGTAATCTACTTTCAAAATCTGTGTCTTGGGGCGATGTGGATTTCAAAGATGGATCCAATTTTGCAGGTTCAATTCCCAATGCCGCCACAATGCGTGCGTATGAACAGTTGTATTTAAGTCTGAATGTGCAATTCGGGTACGGGGTGTTATATGCCGATGGTGCCACGAAAACCCAAGAAAAGATAGACGATGCATACGGTTATTATCGCAGAGACACTCCGTCGGGTGACAGCTCCAAAGGTATGCGCGGCATGTTTGCTTATTATTGGGACGGTCAGCTGACGGGAGGTGGATATAATGGACGGAATATATTCTTCCCTATTGGGCGTTCCGGATACGGGCATAGGAAGGATGGTAGAGAAGGGTCCGGTTCTTCACCAGGCAATGGTATTCTACGCTATGCTTGTAGTCGGGGCATACCTTATAATGTTTTTGCAGCTGACGCACCTTTGTTTGTTTCCATCTATCGTCGTCCTGGTGCCATATATTGGTCAAAAACTGTTGAGGAAGCTCTTGAATGGAATGGGGAAGGGAAGGATGCGAAGCAATCATACGGGCTTGATATCAATTATTTCTCTTTTGATGTGAATGCCATAACAAATGTAAATGTCAGTGGTGGCAAGGATGCCTGTTTTGTGCGATGTGTGGGAGATTGACGATTATTCTTTTGTCCTGAAAGGGTGATTGGGAGATGGCGATGGGGAAAAATAAAGAGACTTGGAAGTGAAATTTGCGAAGATATTTCAAGTAGTACGTTAAGGGACGGACGGTGCCGTGAGGCAACGTCGTTCCGCTTCAGTATTAATGTAATTTTAATTCGGGCATTAAATTCTAATAGGCGGCGGTTCCCATGCAGGGACCGTCGCCTTCATTCCACCAAGGTAACAGCGTAGTAATCCAACCAGAACAACCAGCTCAACAATCGAATTTATTCTTTAATAAGGGATAATCGTTTATTTAAAGCTGTGTTGATTTTTGATTTTAGATATAAGGCTTCTTTTATTAATTCATTCCCTTGCGATTCTGATAATATGAATACATTTTGGTAATCAGCCTTTTCTCTCATTGTCTGTAGGCGACTGTATAGTATTCCGTCTTCTCTTAGAAATTCTCCTGTCAGGACATAATTTTTCCCGAATATTGAGGAAGTCCCCTTATGCGTCCCGGTTTGAATTCCATCACAAAGTAAGAGTGCATTGACCGCGTGGAAAATAGAATAGTATAATCGATTGGCCACCAAATCCCAATATTGCATATCGGCGTTCTTGATGGCTTGTTCCATATTGCGGTCTGCTTTCTCCATCAGCAGTTCAATGGCTATGCGGCGTTGGTGTGAATCGAGGCTCATAACCGGATTGCGTCTTTTGTGACATTCTGATAAAACAATGTGGATTTTTGCGTTTCCCATTGGCTATTGGTGTAATGCAAGGGAGTGATTTGTTCTCCATGTTTCCAACCTATTTCTGCAAAAGGGAAAGCGTATTTCTTGAAATCATCATCTGTTGATATTGAATCGTCGGTGACAATCAGTAAATCCCAGTCGGAATTTTCAGAAGCATCTCCACGGGCATGCGAACCGTATAGAAAGACGCGTCCTTCATTCTTCCCAAACATGGTGCGTGCAAGGCGGGAAATATCCTGCAATATTTTATCATGGGTTTTCATTTGCCAACAAAATTAATTGTTTATATAATAATAACAAAATAAAAAACATTATTTTTGCAGGCTCGCCATCGAAACTCTAAATCGAAGTGGCTTTTTTTTGTGTGACATTGTTATAAAAACCAACCCCCTGTCATGTTCGAAATATAGGATTATTTTTCATCGTTGAGTATTTTTAGGATGTGGTGTTTCAGGATATGGTGGGCCGGGACTGCCATATCTCCGTGGTTATACCCGTCGAGTTCGTAGATGTAGGTTTCTTTATGTCCTATAAGTTTCATCATTCTCCAAAGATATGCATTCTCCTCATACCTTCCATACAACTCCTGCTCCCGGTCGCCTGTAATTATGATATATGGCGGCGCATCCTGCCGGATATGAAACAATGGAGCGAGTTTGTCGATACAAGGTTGCAATTCCCCGATTCCTTGACGTTTCCTATGTGTAAAGTGGGTTATTGCCTGTCCGCTGTAAGGTATGAGCCCGGCAAGTGAATCTGCGTCTATCTTATACTTTTCAAGCCAATGTTTATCCAGCCCTATCATGCTTGTGAGGTATCCTCCGGCTGAGTGTCCGGCTACAAATATTTTATTGTTGGAACCATTGAATTTGCTGATGTTATTAAAGGTCCACGCCACAGCAGCTGCCGCATCGTCAATGCACTCTTCAATATCGACATAGGGAAGCAACCTGTAGTCGGGTGCGACAACAATCAATTTGCTGTCGGTGAACTGTTGCGGGATAAATTTCTCACCTCCGGTCAATCCTCCTCCATGAAACCATACGACAACAGGTGCATCGGCGACGTCATCCGAATAATAGACATCCAATCTGCAACGCTCTTTGGAATATTTGTCGGTATTGGCAGAGTACGGAATGTCATGCTCTGTCTTGTAGCCACATTCGGCGGAAAGGCAGAATGGAAAAAGAATTGAAATTAAAAATAATATATTTCTCATGTTTTTTAATTATAATTAAATGAAGTCTTCAGGCAGTCATCGGAGTTCCCTCCAACGAATAAATCAAATTTCCCCGGTTCTATAATATACTTGTCACCTGTCCAATAACCGAGTTTATTGACAGGTATGGAGAATGAAACACTTTTCTTTTCCTTGGCATCCATGGCGATTCTTTCAAAATGAATCAATTCCTTTACCGGACGTGTCAGGCCGGCATGGATGTCGCGCATATACACCTGGACAACCTCTGTCCCGGGAACGTCGCTTATATTCTCAAGATCAAACGTAAGGGTAATCGAATCATTTGGCCGATATTCATTTTTGTCAAGACACAGGTCGCTGTATTTGAATCGGGAGTATGACAAACCGAACCCAAACGGGAATAGGCATTCCTGATAATCGAGATAATAAGATTTGTTGCCCAATGAGGTTTGCGGGGATCCTATCGGAATATCTGGTATTTTTAATTCAGAGCCGTCCGAAGGGCGGCCGGTATTGTTGTGGTTATAGTAGATAGGGATTTGTCCTGCAGTCATTGGAAATGTAACGGGCAGTTTGCCCGAAGGATTGTTTCTGCCTGTAAGGGTAGATACAATCGCCGGCCCTCCCATGGTGCCGGGTGCAAATGAATAGATGACGGCAGAAGACAGGGCGACTTCATCCCCGATGGTCAGCGGCCTGCCCGCGATAACCACTGTAACTACAGGCTTGCCTGACTGTGACAATTCCTTAATCAGCCGGCTTTGGGCTCCCTGTAACGATGGCGAAGCCAGAGAGTGGGCCTCGCCCGACAATATGGATTCTTCTCCGACAAATGCCAAAATCACATCCGCATCGCGGGCTTTGTCTTTGAGGTGGTTCAATCTTTTCAAGACGTTGTCGCGCGAATACGCGAGACACGGTTCATAGATTATGTTTTCCGCTCCAAATTCATCTTTCAGAGCGGCCAACGGTGTGACTGAATGCCGTGCATCGCCATCAAAAACCCAGGTGCCAAGTTGTTCATAAGGGGCATCTGCCAGGGGGCCAGTCACTAAAATCTTCTTTACGTCCGGATTGAAAGGAAGGGTGTGCGAATCATTCTTCAGCAATACAATGGATTTTTCCGCTAATTCTTGTGCTTTTTGAATATGGGCAGGTGCATAAAATACAGTTGGGTATAACGTCTCGTCACAGTATGGTGATTCAAATAGCCCAAGAGAATATTTGAGTCTGAGTATCCGTCTTACGGAATTGTCGATTTGTTGTTCGTCAATGAGACCTTCTGCAATTAAGCTTTTAATATTATCAACGTATGCACGGCTCATCATATCTATGTCAACACTTGCGTTGACGGCTTTTAAGGCAGCCTGCCGTGAGTCTTCGCAATACCCGTGGCGGACCATCTCGTTTATTGCATTCCAGTCTGTCACCACAATGCCATCGTAGCTCCATTCATCACGTAGCACATCTTTTACAAGCCACTTGTTTCCTGTAGAAGGTATGCCGTCATTGTCATTGAACGAGGTCATTATCGTTGCCACACCATTATCGACACATGAATGAAAGGGGCGCAGGTAAAGATTCCGGAGTCTGTTGGGAGAAATGAAAGTGGAGTTATAATCCTTCCCGCTTTCGGAAGCTCCATAACCGGCAAAATGTTTCGCACAGGCAGCAATGGAGGCAGGGTTCTTTAAATCTTTCCCTTGATAGCCTCTTACCATTGCTGCGCCGAGTATAGATGCAAGATAAGGGTCTTCGCCAAATCCCTCTGCAATTCTTCCCCAACGAGGGTCCTGGGAAATGTCAACCATAGGGGCGAATGTCCACCTTATTCCTGCGGCGGATGCTTCAATGGCAGAGATTCTTGCCGCTTGTTCAACCAACCCTGGGTCAAAGCTGCAAGCCTGACCTAATGGAATGGGAAAAATGGTTTTGAAGCCATGTATCACATCGCGGGCGTTTATTAAAGGAATCCCTAACCTTGACTCCTTGACGGCAATTCTCTGAATCTTGTTGAAGTCTGCCGGATTGGTAATGCTCATAACAGACCCAACCAGCCCCCTACGTGCATTCTCTTCAAGAAGCTTGCCGTCTTCACAATGCATCTGGTTGAGTTGCCCGATTTTTTCATCTAAAGTCATTCTTTTTAAAATCGAATCGACGAAATATTTTGAAGTGTCATCAGGCCCAGATGCTTTGCAAGAATAAGCAACTTTGTGTGAAGTGTCATTGTTTTTCTGTAGCACGTCATGTGCAAAGACCGGTGCGAACAGTAAAATCAGAAATGGAACTAAAGTTTTTGCAGATGTCATCGTATCCGTATATTAAAAGAGGTTATCGACGCTGCAAAATTAGCTCCTAAATGCGAGGTGGAAATTGTGATTTCGGGTAAATGATAATGTTATTTTGAAAAGCATAAGAATTCAATTAGTATTTTATAAGAATCTGCTGTAGTTTCGAGCGGTATTCGCTTGGTGTGGGCCCTTTGATTTTCTTGAAAATGCGAATGAAATTCGAAAGATTATTAAACCCGCAGGAATAACAAATCTCATTGATTGAATGTGTCGTGTCGAAAAGCATTCGTGATGCCTTGCCAATCCTTACAGTGTTCAAATAATCGATGAAGGAGCATCCCGTTTTCTTCTTAAAGAAATGACTGAATGCCGAATCCGACATGTTTACCAGCTGCGCCACATCGGAAAGCTTGATTTGTTCCTGGAAATTCTTTTCTATGTATTCACACACCTTTGTTACGCGGCGGCTTTTCGAGGAAGCCAGAATTTCATTGGAGTCATAGAAGTTGCTCATGAGGATTTGCTTGTTGGCTATCGACAGGTCGTATAAAATCGCCAGAAAGTCAAGGACGGTGTGAAATCCTTGCAATCTTGTCAGCCGTAGAATTTTATCGCTGATCAGGCGTTTTGTGTCGTCTGAAAAGGTGAGGCCCCTGCGGGATTCAATCAGCAACTGTTTGATGGATGAGAACAATCGTTTGTTAAGAATTGGAAAATTCAGTAGGCTTTCCGAAAATTGTATTGTGACAACATGGTTCCCTTCCGGGCGGGTCCCTTTCCATGCATGTGGAATGTTGGGTGCGATCATAACAAGATCCAAATCTCTAAAAGACTCTTCACTATCTCCCACAATCCGTGTGCCTTCATCATTCAGCACAAGGTTTATCTCATAGTCGGGATGATAGTGTATGGGATAGTCAAATTTTGCATTAGGGTGGTTGAGGACAATAAACAAGTCGTCGTCCGCCAATGGAGTGATTTCTTTCTGATAGTCTTGCATGATAATAAACAGAATATGGCTTATGCATGGCAAATTTAACTAAATTTTTTTAAATAGAATATCGGTGTGTTCAAAAAAATACAAGTGATTAGCAAAAAATTGTTTCTGTATGATAAATATTGCAACTAATTTTGCAGCATAAAAACTAATCATTATTCATGTCGTGGAACAATTTCATATCAACATCTTGGATTTAACCGTAATCGGGGTCTATCTCATATTTATAATATGGTGGGGGCTCAAGAATGGGAAAAGCGAGGATTCGCAGTCTTATTTTTTAGCCGGCCGTTCTATGCCGTGGTGGATAGTGGGGCTGTCTCTTTTTGCCGCAAGTATATCGAGCACCACCCTTATCGGACAATCCGGTGACGCTTATCATACCGGCCTGGCAGTCTTCAACTATAATCTTACAGGGATAATAGTAATGGTATTCTTTGCGGTTTGCATCCTTCCGTTATATCTTAAATCCAAGATTTTTACTATCCCGGAGTTCTTGGAAAAGAGATTTGACAAACGCTCACGGTATTATTTTTCTGCGATATGTATAATCGGGAATATTTTTCTTGACGCGGCAGGAGCTCTATATGCGGCAGCCCTCATCATCAAACTGATAATGCCGGAAGCTGATCTGCAATTAATCATTATCATATTTGCAATTATTGCAGCTTCTTACACTATTCCCGGAGGCTTGTCTTCAGCCATAAATGCTGAGATAATACAAGCGGCCATCCTGATATTGGGTTCGATAATACTGACCGCTCTATGCTTCATGCAAGGCGGTGAATACTTTGCGAATCTGTTTGAAACCGATGACTTGTCTTTAAAGCTTATACGGCCTCTTTTCGACAATGCTACACCCTGGCTCGGGCTGATTGTGGGAATGCCGATAACCGGTTTGTATTTTTGGGCAAACAATCAGACGCTTGTGCAGCGTGTGTTGAGTGCCAGGAATATTGAGGAAGGGCGTAAGGGCGTAATCTTCACCGGATTCCTGACTATGCTTACACTTGTGATAATCGCGATTCCGGGGGTGATTGCGCGCCATTTGTTCCCCGGTCTGGAGAAACCTGACATGGTTTATCCCAACATGGTGCTCAACCTTATGCCAATCGGATTGCTTGGAGTTATGCTCGCTGCCCTTCTGTCGGCATTGACATCCACTCTTTCAGCGATTCTAAACTCCACATCCACACTTTTTACGATTGACTTCTATGCACAATTCAATAAAAAGGCATCATCCCATAAACTTGTTGTGATTGGCAAGATTGCTTCATGTGTGATTATAGTGCTTGCTGCTCTATGGGCTCCGTTCATAGGTCATTTTGGCTCTTTATTAAAGTATTATCAAGAAATGCTGTCATACATAGCTCCTCCCATCGTAGGCGCTTTCCTGTTAGGTATTTTCACCAAGAGGGCCAATGCCAACGGTGCCTTCGTGGGATTGATTGCCGGACTGATTGTAGCTGTATTGCTCTTGTTTTTCAAGACTTCAATTTTCGGGAATATGCACTTCCTTTACATTGTGCCCATCTTGTTAACATTGAGTCTGATAGTGATGTGGGTGGTGAGCTTGTCCGGACGTCGCCCGGATAATGAAAAGCTGATGACGACCACGTTCAGCTACAAAGATTTGAAATCGGAGATAATCTCCGCCTATCATTCCAATTGGCTTTCAAGCTACCTCTTTTGGGCAATCATTCTGTTGGTGTTCAGCATATTGATCTGGATTATATTTAGTTAGTAAAAATTTCATAAATAATGAAACTGAAAAAACATAAAGACAATCCCGTCCTGTCTCCTTGTGAAGGCAACGACTGGGAGTCATTGGTTACGTGCAATCCGGGTGTGGTCTATGACAACGGCATCTACTATATGCTTTACCGTGCCGCAGGCAATGACAAAGAACATGTCATTCGATTCGGGTTGGCTACAAGTACCGACGGATTCCATTTCAAAAGGATGTCACCCCGTCCTGTGTTCGGGCCGAGTGCGGACGGTCCTGATTCCGGATGTGTGGAAGATCCGCGCATCGTTAAATTCGGAGAGAACTTCTTCGTCACCTATGCTTACCGCCCTTTTCCTCCGGGACAATACTGGAAAAAGGCGCACGACGTGGTGGATACCCCTGAATGCGACGGGTTTATGCCGAAGGCTGTCAGGGAAAATCTTGGCAACACCGGCCTAGCTGTGACCAAAGATTTCTACAACTATCGTCGTTTGGGACGCATTACCTCCCCTGTGCTCGATGACCGGGATGTCATTATATTTCCTGAACAGATAAACGGCAAATATGTGCTCATACATCGGCCCAAACAGTTTGTGGGAGCCAGATATGGCACTGGCTACCCTGCGGTGTGGCTCAAATATTCAGATGATTTGCTCGATTGGGAATCGAAAGACAGCTATCTCTTGCTTACCGGCATAGAAGGCACGTGGGAAGAGAAGATCGGCGGAAGCACCCCTCCGATTCTTACCGAAAGAGGATGGCTGATGCTTTATCACGGCGTGGAACACGGAGGGCTCGGACATTATCGCGTAGGGGCGGTGCTTCTCAATAAGACAAATCCCCTGAAAATCATAGGGAGAACAGTCGAACCGATACTCGAACCGGAAGAGGAGCATGAACTTGTAGGGTATTATAACGGATGCGTTTTCCCCACCGGGAATGTCATTGTCAAAGGAAATCTGCTTGTGTATTACGGTTGTGCCGACAAGCATATCGGCGTGGCAAGCTGCCCCCTCGATGAACTTCTTGACCATCTGGAATCACAGGCGTGCAAAGATGCCGGATCGAACAGTATGCGAAATGTGGTTGTCCGTGATTAACATCTGTTAAATCAAAATATATTTATACACCATTCAAAAAAGTATAATTATATAGCCTTAATTAGCACATCTGTCAATATATTTGGCAGTAATTTTGCGACAAAGATATTGCAATATTAAAACAACAATAATTAACAACCCAAATCAATACCACGCTAATGGAATTTGAATTAAAATTAAAAAATAAGATCTTTAGCTCCATACGCCCGCTGATAGTTTTTTGCTTTCTATTGGCCGGAATGCTGACGGGTCTTGCCCAATCGCCCGGTAATATCGATGTGTCCGGAGTGGTTGTAGATGAAAGCAACGAACCTCTGATTGGTGTGTCAATCAGAGTGGATGGCACCGGCAACGGAACCACGACAAATGTCGATGGAGAATATAAATTCATCGGCATACCGGGTAATGCCTTCCTTATATTCTCTTATGTTGGCATGGATCCCATAAAAATTCCGGTGAACGGTCGAAAAAAGATTGATGTGACAATGACATCAAATTCAACTATGCTTGATGAGGTTGTTGCAATCGGTTACGGTTCTGTAAAGAAGAGCGACCTCACGGGGTCTGTGGCTTCAGTGAAACCGGAATCGATTACAACCACACCGGCAAACTCTGTGGAAGGTTTGCTTCAGGGACGTGCGGCAGGTCTGACAGTCAACCTGTCGTCACAGGATCCGGGAGCCGGCTCTACTGTCAGAATCCGTGGAGCCAGTTCGCTCAATGGCTCAAACTCCCCGCTTATTGTGGTTGACGGATTCCCTTTGGGCGATGCCGGTGATTTGAAGCAAGTCAATCCGGCCGACATTGTCGGTATCGAGATTCTTAAAGATGCTTCGGCATCCGCGATTTATGGCTCGCGTGGCGCCAATGGCGTCATCATGGTCACAACCAGGAAAGCAAAAGCGGGGAAGACGATAGTAAACGTGCGTCAGCAGGTGACTCTTACACAGAAATCCACGAAACTCGACCTATGGCGCGATCCGGTGCTTATGGCCTCTCTGAACAATGAGGGACGCATAAACGGAGGTCTGGACCCCCTCTATGTAGGCAAAGTCAGCTCGACAGGTATTTACTATCCCTCAATAGGGGAACTTATGACGACATGGGATGTCAACACCCGTTGGGACGAACTTACCCTTAGAAGCCTTCCTGTGTCGAACAACACGACTGTGTCGGTGCAGAGTTCGAACGAAAAGACAAATTTTTCCCTTAGCGCGAATTATTATACCGACCAGGGCCTCTATATTGAGGATGACTACAAAAAGTATGGCTACAATCTCAGCGTAGAGCACCAACTTTTCAGCAATTTCAAGATTCGCGTGATGAATATACTAAGCCGTAATGTCCGTGACAATAACGGAGGGTTGGCTTATTGGAGAAATCCTATTTTCCCCGTTTATGACGAGAACGGCGATTATTACCTCACTAATTCCAGCGACTTCTCCCATCCCATAGCCCTCACCGAGCACCGGAAGCAGCAGTCAAAAGGGATAGACGTGATTTCATCCGGTGCCCTTGACTGGAATATCCTTCCGCAACTCACTTTGACCACGCAACTTAATTACAAGTACGGAAGCTCGATAAGCGACAACTATTATCCGAAGAGATACACGGAGGCGGGGACCTTCAGCAACGGACAGGCCCAGATAAGCAACTGGGAAGGACAGAATCTTGTGTCGGAGACATTCGCAAACTATAGTCAGGATTTCGGCAAGCATGCCATAAGGGCGATGGCCGGTTTCTCATACGAAACATACTCCTCACGCAGTTCCGGCCTTGTCGCAAAGGATTTTGTCAACGAGACTCTCGGCAATGAGAATATGGGTGCGGGTAATCCTGAATCAAACGAGGTTTCGAACGGCAAGACCGACAGCAAGCTGATTTCATATATGGGAAGGTTGAATTATACCTTTGACAACAAGTATCTTGCAACTGTCACATTCCGTGCGGACGGTTCTTCAAAATTCGGAAAGAATAACAAATGGGCATACTTCCCTTCGGGGGCGTTAAGCTGGAAAGCACATCAGGAAGAGTTTATCAGCAACCTCGGGATATTCGATGAACTTAAATTCCGCATCAGCTATGGAGTCTCCGGCAACCAGGGTATCAGCGCCTATCAGACGTTGAGCCGTTACGGAACCGATAAATACTACAACAACGGAAGTTGGGTCACAACGATAGGTCCCGGTTATGTGTCGGGTTGGACAGGACAAGACGGCATATATCGCGTATGGAGCGGCATACCTAATCCCGACTTGAAATGGGAGTCAACCCATCAGTTTGACTTCGGTGTTGATATGGGGTTTTTCAACAACCGTCTCCGTGTAGGCTTCGACTATTATATCAAAAAGACCAAAGACCTCCTTCGCCAGCGCAACCTCGCCCTTTCGTCGGGCTATGATAAAATGTGGGTAAATGACGGCGACATTGAAAACAGTGGCGTCGAACTGACAATAGACGGTACAATAATCAATACGGCAGATTGGAGGTTGACAGGCACATTGATAATGGCCCATAATAAGAATAAAGTCACGAATCTCGGCAACACACTTGAGTCGGGCCTTATCACCGACCCGATGACGGGGATGCTGTTTGAATATTCGGGCAACAACTACGAACAATATCGCGATTACATCAACATCCTTGCAATCGGCCAGCCGATAAATGTATTCTACGGTTATCGTGTGGGCGGTATTGTCCAGACTCTTGACGAGGGAATACGCGCAGGCCTTGACGGCGACTATGCGCAGCCCGGCGAATTCAAATATATGGACCTTGACGGCGACGAAGCGATAACCGAAGCCGACAAAACTATTATCGGGGATCCCAATCCAGATTTGACAATGAGCCTTCAGTTGAATCTCGGATGGAAGAATTGGGATCTCGGCGTATTCTTCAACGGCGAATTCGGTAAGGATGTGTTCAATACGAAGGCGTTCGGCGAGCCAAGCAATTCTCCGCTCCGCTGGACTGTAGATAATCCCACCAACAGCTATCCCAGTCTTCGCGACGGCAGGCAGTCGATGGTGTCGGACTGGTGGATCGAAGACGGCTCTTTCTTGAGAATCCAGACCCTTACGTTGGGCTATACATTCAATTTCAAGAAATCATGGATTTGCGACAAGATAAGGCTCTATGCCAACGTATCTAACCTCTACACATTCTCCAAATTCAAGGGATATGATCCGGAAGTAGGGTTGAACGGCATATATACGGGAGGTTATCCCCGTCTTCGCAAATGGACATTCGGAGTTGACTTTACATTCTAATTATATCAGGAAAAATGAAAAAACATAATATTTTTATAGCGTTTGCATCAGGGATGGCATTAATGCTTTCCTCATGTAATCTGGATGAAACCCCATACGGGTTTTATTCCGAGGAAAATTTCTACAAGACGGAGGCCGATGCCGAAGCGGCGGTGAACTACGCCTACGGATGTATGACTTTCCTTGAATACTCCCGTTCTATTTTCTTTCTGGGCGATATGCCGACCGAGACTTTGACAACGAAGAGCGATGCCTCTATCGACAATCAGAACCTAAGTAATTGGAAAGTGGCTGACTTCAAAACCAACGGGACTCTTGAAAACTACTTCAAGTATAGTTTTATCGGCATCAACCGGGCCAACGCCGTCATAAAGAAAGTGCCCGGATGTGATTTCAGCCAGGACTTAAAAGACCAATATCTCGGAGAGGCTTATTTCCTGAGGGCATACAACTACTTCTGTCTTGTAAGAAATTTCGGACTTGTGCCGTTGCACAACTCTGTAGTGGAGAGCCTCAGCCAGACCTCGACACCTCTCGCCAAGGATATCGACACCCTTTATGACCTGATATTGGGCGATGCCCGGAGAGCCGCGGACTTGATGCCGGCCTATGAATCGCCTCGTCTGGGACGTGCAGACCGGGTGGCGGCGCAGGCTCTCGCCGCCAAAGCTTACCTTTATGTGGCCTCTGCCAAAGAGCATGGCGTAAAACTCTACCGCGACATGCGGCGCGACGTAAAAGAGATGTATGACAGTGCCGCCTATTATGCCGACAAGGTTGTTTTCGGACAGAACGTGTATGGATTCGACGATAATCTACTCGACATTTACGATGTGGAGAAAGCCAACGGCCCGGAACATATATTCCTCATGGCTATGGACCGCACCGGTTCAAGCGAAGGCCAGTATTCGAAAATATCCAAAATGTTTATCCCTTACATCGACGGAGCGACTATATATTTGAAGCAAGGCGATTCCAATGAATTTATTCCCTCGCACGATGGCTGGGGTGAATATCAGACAACCAAAGACTTCTATAATTCATTTGATGAAAACGACAGGCGCAAGACTGATCTTATCGTTGACAAGGTGTATGATGCCAATGGAGATGTCAGTGCTTCATATCCCGACAAACTTCCCTATCCTTTCTGCCGTAAATATATCGATCCTAAATTCTCGGGCGACAAGACGAGCACGCGCCCGTTCCTTATCAGATTTTCCGATATAGCCCTGGTATATGCCGAAGCAGGCGGTCCGACGGCTCAGTCCTATCAGCTTGTGAACTATATAAGGAACAGGGCCGGACTGTCGGACCTGCAACCGAATCTGTCGGAGTCCGATTTTCGTGAGGCGATATATAAGGAGCGTAGCTTTGAACTCGCTTTTGAGGGCGACAGGATGTATGATATACGTCGTTGGAACAGGATAGGTGAAATCCCGGCAGCCCGTGGCATGTCGGAAGATGACGTGACATTCTATCCTATTCCCCAGGCGGAAATTAATTTAAATGGTAGTCTAAGATAATGACAACGAAAATGAAAGCAATATACAAATTACTCGCATTATCATTCGTGGCGATCGGTCTGCAATCATGTGAAAAAGACTTGCAAGACGAGATAAACGATGGCAAATGGAACCATGAACGTCAGGTTCTTGACATAAAGTTTGAAAACCAGATTGGAGTTGCCGAGATTTCCGTTGACGATGCCACAACCGGCACGATCGAGCTTTCAATCAATGCCAATGCCGTTCCGGACCTTTCCAATATCAAGCTCACGAATCTTCAGATATCCTATCAGGCAAAGTCGTCGGTATCCGTAGGAGATGTTTTAAACTTCGAGAACCCCGAAAGGACTGCCAAGCTAACCGTCTATTCCACCACAGGCGAACATCGTGTCTACACAATCCATGTTTCTGAGTTTACGGAAACAATCGAGGGTAAATGGGCGGTCCAATCGCTTTCGATCTACGGAGGTACGGGGCCTGAATATGGAGGTGGCGCCGTGATGGCACTTACCGACAAGCCTTGGGTATGGAAAGAAAATGACGGGCCTGCTTGTGAGAACGATAATATTCTTACTTTTGTCATGACCGATGTGTCGGATGACGGAAATACAAGCGGAACCTGTTTGAACGAAGCCGGTGCAGATGGCAATTATGCAGATTTCACATATATCGGCAACAATCCTGAAAATCCCGGGGAGACAGTCGGGCTGGACAAATTCTATCGTCAGATTCCGGTGGGTGAAAGCACGTGGGTAAGAAATTACTCGGACAACACCATCAGCTTCACGGATAAGGACGGGCGTGTCACGGTGGGCAGGTTTGAAAGCTCCGGCACCGAAGACCTTGGCAACGGGCAGTCTTTTGAAATCAAGGACTATGCATTCGCATTCACCCTTAACGGCACGGACGACTGGACAAATATTTATAGCGACTACGACAAGTTTGTCAAGAAACCGCGTAAGTATTGGATTACGGTTAAAAGAATGTGATAGAAAATGAAGATTGTTTTTAGGTTATTGATGGCGTTGATCGGCTGTGGATTTCCGGCATTCACGGCCGGTCAGGTCATCGTTACGCTCGACAGTGCTACGGTTGTAAGCCGGGGATATGTTGGAAATGGAGTTCAATGGGATCCGTATCAGCTGGACTATGGCCACGGTAAATTTGAATTGTCGGATTCCGACATCGAGAAATTGTATAGCCGCCTCGATTTCATGCGGCCCGGAGTGGTCCGAATGATGATTAATGCATCATCTTTGGTTGCATCCGATGGAAGTCGCGATTTCAAAGGATATTACGGTAATTTGGAACCTCTCCTGAACTATTGTCAATCGCGTAACATAGGCGTGGTGTTCGGAGACTGGGGTGGTTCGCTTGTTGATAACGGAACCAAACGGATAAAGACAAAAGACATAGGGAACGTGACCGCATTCGTTCGTTATCTCCTTGAGGAGAAGGGTATGGACTGTATCCGTTATTTCAATTTTGTGAACGAGCCCAACGGATATTGGTCATCTACCGACGGCGATTTCTCATTATGGGCAAAAGGAATGAAAGAGACGTATGCAGAGATGGAACGCCAAGGGATTGCTTCCCGTGTAAGACTCATCGGACCGGATGCTGCAATATGGACAAAGGAAGACACGTGGTGGGTGGAACGGTCGGTTTCGGAACTCGGAAACATGATTGGCCTTTATGACATCCACACGTATCCCTCGAAATATACTGTAGGCACCAACCGATATTACGACATCATTAAGGCTTACCGTGATTGTGTGCCAGTGGGGAATAAAATTATCATGGGGGAAATCGGACTGAAATATGTTGCTCCAGAAGATAAGGCTTTGAACGAATCGAATCAAAGCCGTGCGAAATCTGCAAAATATGCTTCACCGGACGATTCCCAGATGTCGGTCTATGATTTCTCTTATGGTATAGATATGGCCGATGCCCTTGTCCAGACCCTGCAGGCGGGTTATTCCGGCACTGTGGCTTGGATGCTCGACGACGCGATGCATGGCAATGAAGCCCCCGATAAACTTAAAATCTGGGGATTCTGGAATATTTTCGGAGATGAGTTCTTTGGAGCGGAGCAAGAGAAAGTGCGTCCGTGGTTTTATGCGTGGTCTATGTTATGCCGGGCCATACCGCCTGGCTCAGAGGTGCTTTATGCGAATTCTGAAGCCCCTTTGTCGTTGAAGTGTGCTTATGTCTGCAAGGATGGAAAATATTCCATAATTCTTCTGAACATCACGGACAAGGCCGTCGATATATGCCTTAAAGGCTCCCTTCCGCACGCCGCCGATGTGGTGAAAACTGTGACGTATAGTGAAGATTCTCTAAATAACCTTGAAACTGAATTATCAATGCCTCGGGAAATTCATACCGGCTTTCCTGAAGCGGGGAAAGTTATAAACATTCCGGCGAATGCATTGACGGTTATAAGCAACATCATATAAAAGTATGAAAATTCCTAAATTAATTTATTCGGTGCTACTTGCAGCGACGACACTTTCATGTTCCTCACCCGAGGCGCTGGATTTTGTCGTGACGGATAACGTGATTAATCCTTCATACATTGGCAATGGAGTTGAATGGGACCCTTATGACGAAGCCGAGAGCTGGGGTTCGCCGATATCGGATGATGACTGGGCTACTTTGTTCCGCCGATTGGATTACATGAAGCCGCAATATGTACGCTGCATGATAAACAGCCCATTCCGTTACTACGATGCCAAGACCGGCAAATATGACAAGAATGCGAACACTGAATCCATCTGTAAGCTTTTGCAATATTGCACTGACAATGGCATAACGGTAATCTACGGGGAATATAATCCCCCTACATGGGATATGAAAGACGATCCCGGATGGGTTGACATGGCGGTGGATTATCTCAATATGCTTGTGATTGAAAAAGGATTTTCATGTATCAAATACTTTGTGATATTCAATGAACCGGACGGCGACTGGGCTTCCACTAACGGTGATTTCGCTCTTTGGCATTCAATGGCGGAACGATTCTACAAAAAAATGGAACAGTATCCCGGTCTTGTGGAAAAAGTCAAGCTTGCGGGTCCTGACGTGGTGGCGGATTATCACAATAGGAATTCGGAATTAAACACTGCCGGCTGGCTTGTGGAAACCGTGAAGAATGCTGATTCAATCATAGGTTTGTATGATATTCACGCATATCCTGGGCAGGCGGAAGTATTGTCGGGAAATTATTCCAAATTGCTTTCCGAATATAAGTCGCTTATCCCCGAAGGGAAACAGATTGTGCTTGGAGAAGCTGGATATAAATATTGGCGCGAGGCTGATTCTCTCCTCATGAAAGAATACAACCGACGTGTGGAAGGACATCCATTCACGAAAGGAAGCGATTGCAATATGCTTGTCTATGACTATTTTTATGGCATAGATATGGCAATCCTTGCCACGGAGGTAATGAACAACGGGTTTTCCGGCGTGGCGGCATGGATGCTTGACGATGCCATGCATTCTCAAGGCGATTCCGGTAAGCCGGAAGACATCAAACTGTGGGGGATGTGGAATATTCTTGGAGAAGAGGTGTTCAAAGATCCGTCGCAAGAGAATATAAGGCCGTGGTTCTATTCGTGGTCTCTTATGTGCCGTTATTTCCCTCATGGATGTGATATTGTGGGAATTGATTATAAGGGTGACAGCGATATATTTGCATGTGCGGCCAAGTATGAGGGCAAATATACGGTTGCGATAATAAACAAGGGAGATAAAGATAAGGATATATCGGTTAAGTTTCCTCAGTCAAACGCACCGCTCTCTGTTTTCCGTTATGAAGAAAATAACCTGCTACTCGACGAAAATGGATTCCTTACTCCTGAAAAACGGGAATCCGGTAGTGAAATGTTCTCTACCCGGTTGGCCCCGTTGTCAATGGTTTTAGTAACTCAGATTAAATAAAATTATCATGAAATTGAAATCGATTTTAATAGCAAATTGCATCGCTTTTCTCGGATTAAGCGTTTTTGCCTGTTCGGATGAGGCTGCTGACAATCCGTCGAATGGCAATGGACAGGAAAACGCCGTTACACTCAGTATCGTTGACAAACAGGCTACTCCCGAGACAAAGGCTCTTTACTCCAATCTTTGGGCCATTGGCAAAAAGGGCTTTATGTTTGGACACCATGATGACCTAATGTATGGCCGCAAATGGTATAATGAACCGGGCCGCTCAGACACGAAAGACGTGTGTGGCGATTATCCCGGGGTTTATAGCCTGGATTTTGCGGAACTTATGGACGACAGACATGCCGATGCCGAAGCGACGGCCATACGCCGTCGTTGCATCCTTGAAGCCCGCAGTCGTGGCGAGGTTATAATCGCCTGTGCACATCTTAATAATCCGCTTACCGGCGGAGATGCGTGGGACAATACCAGTCATAACGTAGTGTCGGAAATCCTTACCGACGGATCTGCGACTCAACAAAAATTCACCTCCTGGCTTGACCGCCTTGCGGAGTTTGTGCTAAATCTTAAGGATGATTCCGGTAGGCTTGTACCCATCGTTTTCCGTCCTTTTCATGAACATACCCAAGGTTGGGCGTGGTGGGGCAACACATGCACTACGGAGGCTGAGTTCATTGCCCTATGGAAATTTACTGTGAACTATCTGAAGGACGTAAAAGGGGTGCATCAGTTCATATATGCGATTGCCCCTCAAATTGACAGTCAGAAGAACGAGGATGCATTCCTTTACCGTTGGCCCGGCGACGATTATGTCGATTTTATCGGGATGGATTGCTATCAGGGATTAAGCCCGGCGGTGTTTGCCGCCAATATAAAGACAATCAGTAAACTTTCGGACGCTAAATTGAAACCTTGCGGAGTCACGGAGACAGGCGTTGAAGGATTCTCGGATGTGGATTATTGGACAAAGCAAATCCTCACGCCGGCTACCGGACGCAATCTGAGCATGATAGTGATGTGGCGCAACAAGTTTGTGGGGGCAGACGATAATGACAAACATTATTACTCAATCTGGAAAGGCCATCCGTCTGAAAAGGATTTCATGAAATTCTACAAAAGCGACCTTACTTTCTTCAGCAGCGATTTGCCCGACATGTATTCCATGGCCGAAGGTGTCAACGTAATGTAACTGCAGTTTTACTTGCAAACCTCCAACCAGAGCAACGGCGGTGGTAAGCCAACCAGAACAACCAAGTACAACATCTTTGCTCCAACCAGAGCAACCAGGACAACCAGATGGGATTTTTATCCCTCCTGTTATAAAAAATTCTGGTTGTCCTTGGTTGTTCTGGTTTGAGTACAAGAAAGTGGATGTTCTGGTTTGAGTGAAGATGTTGTGCTGGTTGGTCAGAGGATGTTTTTGCGGAGGGTGGCCATCGATTGGTGGAGGCGGTTTTCGATTGAGAGGTAGGAGTTGATTTTCTGATAGATTTTGTCTGACTCTATGTAGTAGTCGGTGGCCGACATGTTGCCGGCTTCTACGGATTTTCGGAGGAGCCGCAGCGTATGGCCCAAAAGATTAAGATCGGTGATTTCAAGCGATTTCCGTAGTTGCAGGAATTCATTCAGACTGTTCTTCGCCTCGGTTTGCGCCATAATTTCGGCATCCTCCAGATTGAGCTGTGCGGCCGCACGGCGTGCTGCAGCGGCCTTCACCTGCTTGCCGGTTGAAAACAGAGGTATGGAAGCCCCTATTATGAATCCGTTGCTTGCCTCGTCAAGTTCCGTGTTGCGGCGGTAGCCGGCCGTAAGTTTGGGTATC
>CABRKI010000059.1 GCA_902471455.1 uncultured Porphyromonadaceae bacterium
AATTTGATTTTCCCGATTGAGGGGAAATATTCTTTCTTTGCCATTTTTATTGGTTTTTGGTATTATGGTTGTTAAACTGTTTCTTCATTTAAGCTTTTTTTTCGGCGAAGCTTCTCCGAAGAGATAAGAAGGTTGGTAACCTCCGTAGTCGATTACGATTTTTTCGAACACCACACCCGGATCGAGAGGGGCGAGGCGAAGTGTATGTGTTCCGTCGTCAGTGCGGGCGACGTCTGATTTTATTTTCTTTTCCACAACGCGGCGAGCAATCACGGGATAGTAATTGGTATATACGTTTTCCGGGGCTTCGTTCATATTCCCGTTGAAGTTGACTGTTTCGGGCGTATTGCCGTCAAGTGCAACGGAATAGCGATGTCCGTCGAGACGCGAGAAAGCGAGCGTCGATTTCACAATCACGTGTATTGTGACGGAATCTACAGTTTCCGGCAATCTGAAACGATATTCGAGGCTGCCCCCTTCTGCGTTTTCGGTATAGGGCATCACCGCCATGCCGCTCAATGTCCTTCCCATGTAAGGTATTTTTGTCCATTTTGCGGAAGAAGAGGGGTTTTCGCAGCCGAAGAAGTGTTCCGCTTCCATAGCCACATATCCGTCGGAAAAGTCATGGACATATCCGCCGTCGTCGGTGTTTCCCATCTTAAATGTTTCGGGAAGAGTGTCTGCGTCAAACCCGTCGTGCCATGAAGTGTAGCCAATGTGTTTTTGCGTCATCATGCCGTTCCATTTTCCGTCGGCTATGACGTGGTTGTATTCATTCATGAGATATTTGTCGCGTTCGAAGCATTCCGACACTTTTTCAGCCCATACGTTGGCTTCCGGCAAACCTTTGGAGTGAAGGTCGTGGTTCATGGCCTGGGCGTAATACATCTCATAGAGGTTAGACATCACTTGGAGCGGGAACAGAAGCAGTTCGCGGTAAGCATCTTGATATCGGTCTTCAATCGTGATATACTGGCGCAGGGCCGCTGTCTCCAGGCGTGCGAAATCATCCACCACTCTTTTCCATTCGCCTGTTTGTAGGTTATATGTGTTTCGGTCGAGGAGCTCGGGAGTGACCCTGCCGTTGTATTTGCAGAGCATATTGAAAATACGGGCGGCTTCCGCAGCCTGGTCTTCACCCAACTGTTGCTCGAAGAATCGCTTGGTGTGGTCGAGCAGATTGTCGGCATTGAAGGCTTTCGGATTCCAAGCCATGTCGAGGAAGAGGGTTATGGGGTATTCCATAGGCTTCAAGTCACCCACGTTAAGAATCCAAAGTCGGTCAACCCCATAGTCGTAGGTGAGCTGGAGTTGTTCCCACATATTCTGTATCGGCGTGCAGTTCAGTAGTTTGCTGTTTCGGGGCGCTCCCACATAATCCACATGGTAATACATCCCCCATCCCCCCGGATGTTGCCGTTCTTTTTCGTTGGGAAGACGCCTTACATTTCCCCAGTTGTCGTCGCAAAGGAGCAGTGTCACATCGTCAGGCACTTTGAGACCTGCGTCATAATAGTCGAGCACCTCTTTATATAGCGCCCAAACCTGGGGTGTTTCCGCCGCTTTTTTCCCTGTTTCCCGTGCTATGGTTTTGCGTTGGTTTGCAATTACTTTTTTCAAAAGGCTTACATCCGCGTCCGCACTCATCGCTTCGTCGCCGTCGCCGCGCATGCCGATTGTCACGACGTCTTCAGTACCTTTCATGCGCATGATTCCCTCTTTGAAAAACTTGTCGATGGTGTCTTTGTTGGTGGCATAGTTCCAAGCCCCGTATTTTTTACGGTTTCTCGCCCATTCCTGGTGGTTGCGTGCCATAGGTTCATGGTGCGACGTGCCAATGATTACACCCATCTCGTCGGCAATCCTGCTGTTTTCAGGGTCGTCGGCATAGAAAGCCCAAGCCCACATGGCGGGCCATAGGAAGTTGCCACGCAGGCGTAGGATTAGTTCGAACACGCGTTGATAAAACCGGTGGTCGCCGTAACCGGTGCCATACGTGTTCTTGACCCAGCTCATCAGGCAAGGCCCTTCGTCGTTGAGGAAGATTCCACGGTATTTCACGGCAGGGTCGCCTGCCGTATATTTCCCCTTTTTTCAGATATAATTCCTTACGAGGTGAAACAGGCACGTCAGCCCAGTCATACCAGGGGGATACGCCGATTTGTTCCGACAGTTCATATATGCCGTAAATAGTGCCTCTCTTGTCGCTTCCGGCAATTACTATCGCTTCTTCGACACCGGGCATGGGATTGTCGATTGTTTTCAGGATATATTTTTCATTTTTGCCATCAAGTTTGGTTTTATCGAGTTTCCCGGTCTTGAAAAGAGACGCCAAAACGGGGTCTCCCATAGTGCCGATAATGATGACTTTTTTTTCAGGACCTGACACATTGTTTTTATCGATTTCAATAACGGATGCCTGTCGGCCGCACACTTTCTTGAAATCGTCCGACAGATTCTTTGCGGCGTGCAGTGTCCCTTTGGGAGCGTTCTTACCTATCAATATAGGGAGGGGATATGATGCTCCCTCCTTATATTCTATTACCGGTATGCGGTCGGGTCCGGAGTCGCCGAACGACAATCCGGGATTGTCTAATGCAGCCGCACCTGTGGGCAGCATCATCGTTCCAATCGCCAATGCCAATGCAAAAAGGTGGTGCTTGGTTTTATTATTTTTCATGATCAACAGGTTTTGTTCCGAGTGCAAAGTTATCGATTATTCTCCATGCGAATGATTGGCATAGTAAACGACACTTTAAGATACGTAATCACGGCGTTCGCAAATGTCGCAAATGTTTTAATATTTGTATAATGTGCTGATTTTGATGCTTGTCCAATGTTACAAAACAATAATTAATACTTAAATTTGCAGAGTAAAATCTAAACGCATGAACCGATTCCTATTCACAATTTTGGTGTTGCTTCTCCATTTTTCAATGGAAGGGGCCGCCCCTGTACGTTACGGCAGGTTATTCTCCAACTATGGATTGATTGCCGGTCTGTACTCTTCAATCTGTCAGGACCATGAAGGATTCATCTGGATTGGCACCGACCGTGGTGTGTTGAAATTCGACGGAAATTCACATGATCTATATACATACGATAATGCCAATAAAAATTCGTTGAGCGATAACCGCGTGTTGCGCCTCCTATGCGATTCGAAAGGGAGGGTATGGGTCGGCACAGCCAACGGTTTGAATCTCTATGACCCGGTAACAGATTCATTTCAGTTGATAAAGCTTTCCGCCAAATTGTTCGACGGATACATAAGCGCGTTGTGCGAGCAGAAAGACGGCACAATAACTTTCCTCGTATCCGGTGTGGGTTTGTATGTGATTAGTTTTGAAGACGGACAACCGACGGCGGTGAGGTATCTCATTAATATGAACGAGGAGAAGGAATTCAGTTCTATGATCGGTACTTCTGACGGGAAACTTTGGGTAGGCACAGCCAAAGGCTATGTGTATTCTATTGCCAAAAACGGGAGCTATTCCCGAATCAAGGTTTCTTCCGATTATATAAGGGACCTCTCTTTGGAGACCGACGGCAACATCATTGTGGCGGATGTGAACAAGCTTTACCGGATTAATAAGAAAGATAATGGAGTAGCCCCCTCTTTATTGCCGCGTAACATTCATGTCAATCAGTTGTCGAATGGAAATATCGGCGCAGTGTATATCGCTACCGCAGGCGAGGGATTGTGGAAAATCAACAGCGGAGGTGATACGGTGACTGAATGTTCCGATATCTATTCCCCGTTTCTCAATCTTGAAAAGTCGTATCTGGGAGCTGTGTATTGTTCTTCCGACGGTGATTTATGGCTTGGATGCAATTATCACGGCGTTATGATGGTGCCTGGCAAGCAGCTTCCGTTTTTATATTGCAAACTTTCAGACCCCTATTTTGAATATGGAGGCGGCATAAAGGCAATGAGTGTATGGAAAGGAAATGTCATTGTGGGCTTCGACAGGGGCAAGATCGTGATGATGTCGCCCGAGGGACATGAAATCATGAATGCGATTATACCGGGAGATGGTACGATTAGTTCGTTCACGCATGATGGCCCTGACCGTATTCTGGTAGGGATGTCGAACGACGGTATATGGGAAATCACTATTCCGGACGGCACTGTGCGGAGGGTCATCGAGATTCCCGGAAAATATCCTGAGATTGTAACAGCCATCGGCAATAACGATGAGATATTCATAGCCCCGCAAGGTATCGGTGTTATGCGATTCAACCGTAAGACGGGGAGTAAACTGTGGCTTAAAGATTATCTCGTGGGCAAGAACCTGACCAATCCTTACGTCACGAGTATGTATCGAACGAAGGACAATAAAATCTGGATGGGGCATTACGGCGGTCTGGAATGTTACGACCTCAAAGGAGACACTCTCGTTGACATAGACCAGGCGCCGTTTTTAAAGGGGGCTTCTTTCAGTGTGACTTCCGATGAAAACGACAATCTGCTTGTCGCCACGAGCCACGGACTGATTCAAATTGATTCACACAACAATAAAATCAATAAGCTTACCCAGGAAGACGGACTCATCGACAACGATTTGAGGGCGATAGCCATCGATAAGGACGGTTGCCGTTGGATGGGGTCCCTGCGCGGGCTTTCATATCAGCACCCGGCACGCAAAAGGATACTGACCTATCATGGGGGGGCGGGAATTGTGGAGAAAGGTTTCGACCACATTGCTTATTCTCCTGAAAACAACATAATGTTTCTTGGAAGCAGTTTCGGGATAACGTCTTTTTGTCCGGACTCGGTGAAATCAATCGGCTTTGACGTTGACATTAAAGTGTCGGCAATCTATCTTAATGATAAGAAAATAACTCTTGCAAGTGAATTCAATGGCAAAAAAGTAATCGAAGGCTCTCTTATTTCACCGACAGGTATAAGGCTCCCTTACAAGGAAAATTCCCTTACGTTGAGGTTATCGACTATGGATTTCCGCGACGGCTCAAACGTGAAATACCTGTGGCGTCTCGTGGGGCTGAGCGACGACTGGACGAGCACGACACCCGGTGATAATCTCATTTACCTTCCGCATCTTGATCCGGGAAAATACAGGCTTGAAATCAAGGCCATGGAAAACAATATAGTTTCCGACATGAGTGTGATAGTTGTCCATATATCGTCTCCATGGTATTTTTCTACAATCGCAAAAATCGCATATTTCCTTATATTTGCGGCTATGCTCGTTCTGGTGTTGTTCGTATTCAAAAAGAAAAGGGCGGAACTGGAAAACGAAGCCAAGATTAAGTATTTTATGGATATATCGCATGATATCAGAAGCCCGATAACTCTTATTCTCAGTCCTTTGGAGTCACTGTTGAAGCAACCATTCGACAGCGACGTGAAGGGGAAGCTACAAATAATATACAGGAATGCGCAACGTATATTGAGCCTCGTGAACCAGCTTCTCGACATCCGTAAGCTGGAAAAGGGGAAAATGAGGTTGTCGTGTATGCTTACCGACCTGAATCTTTTTGTGAGCGAACTCGTTGAAATGTTTAAGCCCCAGGCTCTGGAGAAAGGGCTTACGCTCGAGTTTTCCGGCGACGGCAATATCCCACAGATATGGGTTGACCGCAATATACTTGATAAAATACTTGTCAACCTGATTTCCAATGCAATAAAGTTCACTCCGAAAGGCGGGAATATCGTTGTCTGCCTTTCGCTCGATGATGCAGACGATTCGGAGGAATTTGTGAATATCAGCGTCATTGACAGCGGTATAGGGCTCGATGCCAAGAACGCTGACAAAATATTCGAGAGGTTTTATCAGGCGCATGACAAGGGGGCGAATGCCAAGAGTGGTTTCGGAATAGGTCTTGACCTTTGCCGCAGGTTGATTGAATTCCATCATGGTTCCATTTCCGGCAAGAACCGCGAAGACGGGGTCAAGGGAAGTGTTTTCTCGGTGAAGTTGCCCGTCGAGAACGATTGTTATGCGGAGGATGAACTTGTCATAAAGACGTCTGACGATAACTTTATACGTGAAGAGATGCCCAGGATGCTTCAGCCTGCTTTGCCTCAAACCGAAATGGCGGCACGCCGTAAGACACCGTCAGTCAAGCGTCGTATCCTTGTGGTTGACGATGATAAGGAACTTGCAGAGTATATATGCACCCATCTCGGAAAGAGGTATAAGGTGAAAGGTGTGGGAGACGGCAGCGAGGCGTTGAGGGAAATCGCAAGCAAGATGCCCGATATAATCGTCAGCGATGTCATCATGCCTGTTATGGATGGTCTCACTTTGTTGAGAAGGCTCAAAGGAAATGCCGACACACATCACATACCTGTCATTCTTTTAAGTTCGAAGAACGACGTAGCCGACCGAATGTCGGGTTGGGACAAGGGTGCCGATGCATATATTGGCAAGCCGTTCAGTGTAGAGGAACTTGAATCGTTGATCGACAATCTTATCGACAATCGACTAAGGGTTAAAGGCAAATTTTCCGGCGTTCAGGAAACCGAGGGTAAGATTTCCGCACCTGAGGTTAAGGGCAGCGACGAGGTGCTGATGGAGAGGATAATGAAAATCATAAACCGGGATATCGATGACCCCAAGCTGAATGTCGAGATGTTGTCGTCTGAGGTGGGGATAAGCCGTGCGCACTTGCATCGGAAGTTGAAGGAAATGATAGGTATGACTCCGAGCGACTTTATCCGCTCTATCCGGATTCGATGGGCATGTGAATTGTTGCAGAAAGGGAGCATAGAGGTTACTCAGGTGGCTTATACGTTAGGTTTCGCTTCCCAGTCGCATTTTTCAACTACGTTCAAAAATTTTATTGGCATGACCCCGTCGGAATATCGTGCGAAAAGTCTTGCCGGAAATGCTCCGGATCTTCCGCCTGAATTGGATAAATATAAGGGTGAAGAAGGTTGGTACAAGAAGTTGGACGATTGATTGTAATTGTAACTGCTGGTTTAATATATTTGATATGAAGTTAAAGTATTTAAAGGCAACATTGTTGATTGCGGCTGCTATGTGTGGCGGCAGTGTCTTTTCAGAGGTGCGTCTCCCGTCGTTATTGTCTGACGGCGCCGTGTTGCAGAGGAATCTTCCCATAACGATTTGGGGCACCGGCACGCCGGGTGAACCCGTACAAGTATCGCTGAATAAAAAAAAGGTGAAGACAGAGGTGCTTGCCGACAGCACATGGACGGTGCAGTTGCCGCCGATGAAAGCCGGAGGTCCCTACGTATTGCGGGTCAATGACCTGACGGTTGACGACGTCTTGATAGGAGACCTTTATCTGTGTTCCGGACAAAGCAATATGGAGCTTATGGTGAGCCGAACGCTTGACTTTTTCAAGGATGAGGTCAGTTCCTACAGCAATCCTAAAATCAGGGAATTCAAAGTGCCGAAGGAGTATGCTTTCCATGGAGGTAAAAACGACTTGTCTCCATCGGAATGGAAAAAGGCGGTGCCGGGAACGAGCGAACGTTTCGGAGCTCTCGTCTATTTCATGGCAAAAGAACTGTATGAAAAAAACGGCGGTGTGCCTGTAGGAATAGTCAATTCAAGCTGGGGAGGCACTAAAATCGAGGCATGGATAAGCGAAGATGCCTTGAAGGATTATCCTGTCAGGCTCCACAAATTACGTATTTCGGAAGACGACGCCTATCGCCGCGACCTTGGATCGGGAGAGAGGAGGGCGCAGTCTTTGTGGTATAGGACTATGGATTCCGACGACCCCGGCTATAAAGGTCCCGTAGGATGGAACAGTCCGAAACTGGATGACTCCGCGTGGGACGAGACAGACCTTATGGAGGGGAAATGGGGTGTAAAAGACGGAAAGCCAGTCAACGGTTCCCACTGGTTGCGGAAAACGGTCAATGTATCTAATGATAAGGCCGGAAAAGGTGCTGAATTAAGGCTTGGATGCATCGTCGATGCCGATTCTGTCTGGGTGAACGGCACGTTTGTAGGCAATACTACCTATCAGTATCCTCCCCGTATCTATAAGATTCCTGCCGGTATATTGCAAGAAGGCGACAATGTGGTGTGTGTAAGGGTTGTCAGCAACGGGGGGGCGCCGCATTTTGTCCCGGAGAAGCCCCATAAGATAATATATGACGACGGAAGCGAAATTTCGCTTGAGGGGAAATGGAGGCACCACATCGGGTCGATGATGCCTCCCACTCCCTCCGTGACGGATTTTTTCCAGAACCCTTCCGTATTGTATAATTCCATGATTTATCCTTTATCGCGCATTCCGTTTCGAGGAGTTGTGTGGTATCAAGGGGAATCGGATGTTGACATCCGTTTTGAATATACCGACCTTTTGAAATCGTTGATTTCAGATTGGCGCTCCACATTCTCCGACGAGGGGCTTCCTTTCTACATTGTGGAATTGGCAGATTTTCTCCATGAATCGAATGTAGGCGGACGTAAAAGCTGGCAGGAAATGAGGGAATCGCAAAGAAGAGCTGCCGACGAATCAGCGTCTGCATGGTGGGTGCGTAACGGCGACATCGGGGAATGGAACGATATCCATCCACGCGACAAAAAGACCCCGGGCATACGTGTCGCCACGAAGATACTGGAGAATCCGCATAAATGATTTGCTCCTCAGTCTTTTTTACCGGAGGTTAAGGCGGCTGCCCGATTATAATGCGCCGGTAGGTTGATTTGTCGGATATGGTTATTTGCATGCCGGAGAGGTTGCATCATGATTAATTGATGCAACCTCTCTTTATTTTATTGGCACATAATAGGTTTTGTGATTTGTGGATACATTTGTTGACGTAAATGTTACGTTGACGCGTTGTGTTGTTACGAATAAAAATGTAAAAAACATTTATCTATACGCCTTTCGTACCACTGTGTTATAATTTTGTGATGTTAACTAAATTAACAACATCATGAAAATAAAACAGACGTTAATAATCGCCTCTCTTTCAGTGCTGCCATTAATGGCAGAGTGCGGCTCGACATCAAAAAGCGTGGAGCCACAGTCATCCGTGGCGATATTCGATTCTTTCAATTATTCGGGTAACGACGATTTTTATAAGGAGAACCCTCTCCCTGATGAAAGTTCTTTTTATAATCCGGTGCTTTCCGGATGGTATTCCGACCCTTCCATCTGCACTAACGGGGAAGGCGATTATTTCCTTGTGACATCAACATTCACCTATTTTCCCGGTGTGCCTATCTTCCATAGCCGCGACTTGGTGAATTGGAAACAGGTGGGCCACGTGCTCAGTCGTAAGTCCCAGCTCCGTAATCTGGAGAAGCAGCATGTGAGCGGTGGAATATTTGCACCCGCCATTTCATATAATCCTGCCAACAAGACATATTATATGATTACCACCAATGTCGGCGACGGCAACTTCTTTGTAAAGACGCAGGACCCCTTCGGAGAATGGAGCGATCCGATCATGCTTCCGGAAGTGAGGGGGATAGACCCTGCCTTCTTCTTCGACGAGGATGGTAAAGGGTATATCGTAAACAATGACGATGCGCCCGACGATAAGCCCGAATATCCCGGACACCGCACCGTGAGGGTGGTGGAATTTGATACGGCTTCCGATAAATGTGTGGGCGAGCGTAAGATTGTGGTCAATAAAGGGTGGCGTCCGTCCGATAAGCCTATATGGTGCGAAGGTCCCCATATATATAAGGAGAACGGCAAGTATTATCTTATGACTGCCGAAGGTGGCACATCTGTCAACCATAGCGAAGTCATTTATCGCGGCGACACTCCTTTCGGGCCATATACCCCCTATCAGGGCAATCCTATTCTTACGCAACGCACCCTCGATGCCGGGCGTCCGAACCCGGTGACATGTGCCGGGCATGCCGACCTTGTCAAGACTCCCGAAGGGGAATGGTGGGGTGTTTTCCTTGCAGTTCGCCCTGTCGCGGATAATAAAGAGAATCTCGGACGCGAGACTTTCATCATGCCTGTGAAATGGACCGACGACGGTTGGCCCGTGTTCCTGAAAGAAGGTGAGACGGTTCCGATGGTGGTTTCAAGATCCGGAGTGAAACGTGGGGAAAACGTAACCTTCGGCAATTACGACAGGATGGAAGATTTCAACGACTCTACGCTTGGACATGAATGGATGACGCTCAGGGGACCTGCCGACAAATATTACTCGCTTACCGACAACCCCGGTTGTCTTTCTTTAAAATGCGGAGATGTATGGTCGGGCGAGAAAGGTGAATTGCCTTTCGTATGCCGCAGAATCAACCACCATAATTTCAGCGCAGACACTGATATGACGTTTGTGCCGGAAAATGACAGCCAGAACGCCGGATTGCTCGTATTCAAAGACGAGACACACCAGTATTATCTTGCGAGGACCCGCGATGGTGAAAATCATTTGATAGAACTCCGTAAGATTACCGAAAACGGACCTCAGACACTGGCTAAAAAAGAGATTACACCGTCTGCTACAAACGTGTCGTTGAAAGTGGACGGCAAAGGGCTCGAATATGCGTTCTTCTATTCCCTTGACGGTGGCGAGACATGGCAGAAAGTGGCTGACGGAGTCGATGCCGGGTTCACCTCAACCAACGTTGCCGGCGGTTTCACCGGAACCGTTGTCGGGATGTTTGCTTCCAATGTGGAATGATATAGTAACAAACGCCTCAGGTTTAAATCTCGTTAAATCATGAAATACGTTTTAGCATTATCGATAATGGCATTTATGGGAATTCCTTCCGTGCATGCAAGCATGCCTTCGGAAGGCGTTCCTGCTTCTACCAACGTTCCTGAAGCTAACTACCCGTGTGTAGATGCTGATTCGCGCGCTACATTCAGACTCCACGCACCGGAAGCCAAAGATGTCAAAGTTGATATCTGCGGCAGAAAATTCGATATGGAGAAGGGAGACGACGGCGTATGGTCGGTTACCACTTCGCCGTTGATTGAAGGTTTCCATTATTATTTCCTTATTGTTGACGGAGTCGCCGTTAACGATCCTGCGTCGGAGACATTCTATGGATGCGGAAGAATGGCTTCGGGTATCGAGATACCCGAAGCCGCCGACAAATGCGCCTATTATTCTTTCGATAAGAATATACCCCACGGGCAAGTGAGGGAATGCCGTTATTTTTCGGAAAAAGAGAATTCGCAACGCCGTTGTTTCGTATATACCCCGGCTGAGTATGAAACGTCGCCCGGCAAATCCTATCCCGTGCTCTATCTGCAGCATGGCATGGGGGAGGACGAACGTGGATGGCATACCCAGGGGCGCATGGCTGACATACTCGATAACCAGATAGCATCCGGCAAGTGTGTGCCTATGATTGTGGTGATGGATTATGGTAATTGCGGATATATCCATGGAACCCGTCACGGGGAAAGCCGAGATGAATTCGGAGCCTCGTTTACGCCTATCATGCTTGAAGAACTTATCCCTTATATCGAAAAGACTTTCAGAGTGAAGGCCGACAGGGAAAACCGTGCCATGGCGGGACTTTCCTGGGGCGGACATGAAACCCTTGAAATCACGCTTCGCAATCTCGACCGGTTTGCACATATCGGGTCGTTCAGCGGTGCGTTGTTTTTCCTTGCGGGAGGCCTTGACAAGGCTTATGACGGCGTTTTCAACGATGCCGATGTTTTCAACTCAAAAGTGAAGACTTTCTTTTTCGGTATGGGGTCGGAAGAGAAGTTCGGAAGCGACAAAATAAGTGCGGCGTTGAAGAATGCCGGAATCAACCATACTTATTATGAGTCGGGGGGAACACACCATGAATGGCTCACATGGAGAAGGTGCTTGAATGAATTTCTTCCATTAATTTTCAGAAACTAAAAACGATATGTATATTTCCAAAAAATATTTTGCCTTTGCACTTTTGTCACTTGCCGTTACATCTGCAAGCGCCGACAACCCGATTGTGCAGACTTGTTATACCACAGACCCGGCTCCTATGGTGCATGGCGATAAAGTGTATGTATATACCGGACATGACGAGAATAAAGCCGACTTTTTCTGGATGCAGGAATGGAGGATATATTCTTCGGATGACATGGTCAACTGGACTGACCATGGGTCGCCTCTTGCCATAGAAGATTTCGAATGGGCCGACGACCGTGCGTGGGCCCCGCAGTGCATTGAACGTGACGGTAAGTTTTATTTTTATGTGCCGCTCCATTCCAAGCTTACCGGAGCAATGGCGATAGGGGTTGCGGTAGGCGACACACCGACAGGACCTTTCAAGGATGCCATCGGCAAGCCTCTCGTTGACGGCAACTGGGCCTATATAGACCCGACTGTCTTTATTGATGACGACGGACAAGCTTACTTATATTGGGGGAATCCTAACTTATATTATGTGAAACTCAACAAGGATATGGTTTCGTTTGACGGGGAAGTTGGAATGATAGATCAAACCCCGGAGGGGTTCGGCAAACCGAAATTCGTCGAAATGGAACCTGACAAAAAATATAATTCCACTTACACGGAAGGGCCGTGGTTCTATAAGAGGAATGGAAAATATTATATGGTGTATGCCGCCGGAGGCATACCTGAAAACATATCTTACTCGATGAGTAACAGCCCGACAGGCCCTTGGAAATATATGGGCGTAATCATGCCGCAGTGCGACACTGGTTCGTTTACAAACCATAGTGGAATAATCGACTTTAAAGGGAAATCGTATTTTTTTTATCACACCGGCAAACTGCCCGGAGGCGGTGGTTTCGGACGTAGTGTCGCCGTAGAGCCTTTCGAATATAACCCCGACGGCACTATTCCCACGATAATGCCTACAAAAGAGGGAGCCCCCGCCATCAAGATGTTTGATCCTTATGGAAAGATAGAGGCGGAAACAATGGCATGGTCGGAAGGCATAACCACCGAGCCTAATTCAAAGACCGGGCTTTATGTGGCCGACGTGCATGACGGGGATTATATAAAACTTGCCAACGTGAATTTCAAGAGCGGAGGGCCGAAAACTTTCGGTGCTTCCGTTGCGAGTGCCCTTCGCGGAGGCAAGATCGAAGTGAGGATGGACGGTAAGGACGGTCCGTTGGTTGCTACGCTCGACGTTCCGGGCACAGGCGGTTGGGAGAATTGGAAATATATCGAAGTCCCTGCCACAGCCGAAGTGCCGGGAGTACATGACATCTACTTTGTATTCAAAGGAAGAAAAGGACCTAAGCTTTTCAATATTGATTACTGGAAATTCAAATGAATTCCCGGTAATCTGATTTTGGAAAATACGATGCTCTTTTGCCGAGCATATACTGTCGGCGGAAAGAAGATAATTGTAAGGTGATTTACTAAAACAATTAAGTCATGAAACTTTTAAAATACTTATTTTCGAGCTTGATTGTGATTTTTACAAGCATTTGTTGTATGGCTGAACCTGACCGAAACTTCCATATCTACATTTGTCTCGGACAGAGCAATATGGAGGGGAACGCCGCTATTCAACCGGTTGACCGCCTTAATGTGCCGCAAAGATTCAGGATGATGGCAACTGTAGATTTTAAAGAACCGGAGCGTAGTCTCGGCGAATGGTATGTGGCGTCTCCTCCTTTAGTTAGGGAGAATACCGGGCTCACTCCGATGGACTATTTCGGAAGAACCATGCTCGACAACCTTCCCGATGAAATCCGCGTCGGAGTAGTGCCTGTGGCTGTCGGCGGATGCCGGATAGAGCACCTTTTAAAAGATTATGATCCGGCATCGGTGTCGGAAGAGGCGGAATGGTTCAAGGGTTTTATGAAGGCATACGACAACCATCCTTATAGCCGTCTGATCGAATGCGCGAAGAAAGCTCAGAAGGAGGGGGTGATAAAAGGGATTCTTCTTCATCAGGGAGAGTCGAACAACGGCGACAAGGATTGGTGCATGAAGGTGAAACGACTATATGACGACATTTTGTCGGATCTCGGACTTGAATCTGGTTCGATTCCTTTGCTTGCCGGCGAGATGGTGAGGAAATCTGAGGGTGGGGTGTGTGGTGATATGAACGCGATTGTCGCCACGCTTCCGGCTACTTTGCGAACCGCCCGTGTTGTCTCCGCAGAAGGGCTTGCCCAGAAAGGCGACGGATTGCATTTCACCGCACACGCTTACCGCGTGCTCGGATGCCGCTATGCCGTAGAGATGCTCTCCGTTATGGGTGTAAAGGACCCTTACGTGGCATATTCTGAACAGAAGCCGTTTGACTTCACGACAGAACCGGGCGATGGTGATTATGTTCTTAATTTCGATGACTTTGTGCCTACAATATGGGCGGACGGTTCTTTCGAGAGAAATACAAAAGTTTTCACCGCCGGGAAATGGGGATTCGGTGGTTGGGAATTTAAGAAGCCTATAGACCTTTCAGGATACCGTTATCTTGTGGCGGAATTGGATGAAGAAGACAATGACAATGCCGAACTAAGGGTGTTCGATACTTCGAATTATCTTGAAAAATCATACGAAGGGAAGTTCAACGGCGGCAAGCTCATCGTGGCGGAATTGAACGGCATGATGAAGAGCCTGGAAAGCGGAATAGTTGCTTTAGACACCTCTAAGGTCTATAGAATCGGTTTTTGGGGCCACGGCAAAAATCCCATCCGCATAAAACATGTGTTTGCCACTAATAAAAATCCTTACGATAAATAAGTAAAATCTATACTAATGGAATCAACGTTAAACAACGGTAAAGCATCCGAATCGAAAGGCTTTTATAAACTTTCGATGTTGCAGTGCATAGGATTCGGTTCCGGCGACCTTGCACAGAATCTGATTTATCAGACCATCAGCATGTATCTGCTTTTTTTCTATACCAACGTGTATGGGCTGGATCCTGCTGTGGCTGCTGTGATGTTTTTGATTGTAAGAATAATCGACGTAATCTGGGACCCTATTGTAGGCACTTTTGTAGATAAACATGACCCGAAGATGGGCAAATACCGTTCATATCTTGTTTTGGGAGGCATCCCTCTCACCGGTTTTGCGCTGCTTTGTTTCTGGAACGGTTTTTCGGGTTCGTTGTTATATGCATACGTTACTTATGTCGGGCTGTCGATGTGTTATACCTTGGTCAATGTGCCATACGGAGCTTTGAACGCATCACTCACGCGAGACACTGCGGAGATAACGAAACTGACTTCGGTGAGAATGTTTATGGCCAACATAGGCGGACTTGCCGTAGGGATGGGCATCCCCATCGTCCTTAGGCTTTTCGATCCTTCGGAAATCGACGACCTTTCGCTCAACGACAATGCATGGTTCAGCACGATGTGTCTTTACGGCGGAATAGGGCTGGCATTGCTGATATTCTGTTTTTCACAATGTAAGGAACGCGTGGTTATGGACAAATCGGAGACCGAGAACGTGAAGGTGTCGGATTTGTGGATGGAGTTCGTTCATAACCGGCCGTTACGCATACTTGCTTTCTTCTTCATAACGGCGTTTGCCATGATGGCTATCGGAAACTCTGCCGGGGCATATTATATCAATTATAATATGCATGGAAGCGCCGGAGAACTCTCGATATTTATGGGTCTGGGTTCGATTCCTGCGTTTATATTCATGCCTATGATTCCCGCTATAAAGAAGAAGGTAGGCAAGAAAGGAATGTTCAATATATTTCTGCTTATCGCGATAGTGGGTATGGCGATGCTATATTTGGTGTCGATGGTTCCTGTCCTTAAGCAGATGTGGCTTGTATATATCGCCCAGTTTGTGAAATCTACAGGCGTGATTGTTGCCACGGGATATATGTGGGCTCTCGTGCCGGAAGTGATTTCATTCGGCGAATATACGCATGGAAGAAGAATTTCAGGCATCGTCAATGCATTGACCGGTATTTTTTATAAAGCGGGAATGGCATTGGGCGGCGTGGTGCCAGGGCTTGTGCTTGCCTTTGTGGGTTTCGACAGCGAGGCCCAGGGACAGACATTGTTTGCACAGCAAGGCATTCTGTGGCTTGTGGCTGTAATTCCGGCAATCCTGCTTCTCCTTGCGATGTATATCATCTCAAGATATGAACTCGACGACAACAGAATCGATGAAATTAACCGTATCATCGAGGAAAGAAATAAATAACACAACAGAAATATAAGCATTATGAGACTATTATTGCTTGGAGCAGCCGCCTTCATGGCCTTCACACAAGTGGGATGCAGTTCTGCCGGTAAGGAAACGGTGGCAATGAAAGACCATTTCAAAAACGATTTTCTGGTGGGATGTGCAATCCCCACCAGCCAGTTGAACGGACAGGATCCGAAAGCAGATTCGGTGGTTTCGCTTCATTTCAATTCCATTGTGGCGGAGAATTGCATGAAAAACGAAAAGTTGCAGCCTCGGGAAGGAGTTTTCGTATGGGATGATGCCGATAAATTTGTGAAATATGGTGAAGACAGGGGAATGACAATCGTTGGCCATACATTGATATGGCATTCCCAACTCGCCCCGTGGTTTGCATATGATTCCGAAGGAAAATATGTAAGCCCCGACGTTTTGAAGGAAAGGATGCGGACGTATATCCATACTGTCGTAGGAAGATATAAGGGACGGGTGAAATGTTGGGAGGTGGTGAACGAGGCTATTGAAGACAATGGCAGTTACCGCAAAACTCCTTTTTATGAAATACTCGGAGAAGAATATATACCATTGGCATTTCAATATGCACACGAGGCTGACCCGGAAGCGGAACTATATATCAACGATTTTTCAATGTTCATGCCGGGAAAACGCGATGCATACGTGAAAATCGTGAATGCCCTTAAAGAGAAAGGTCTGCGTATAGATGCCGTTGGGATGCAGAGCCATATCGGAATGGATTATCCGGATTTCAAGGAATATGAAAAATCGATTGAGGCTTTCGGTGCTACCGGGTGCAAAGTCATGATTACCGAGTTGGAAATGTCGGCTCTCCCCACTGTGCAGTGGGGTGCCAATATCAGTGACAATGTGGAGCTTAAGGAAAAGTATAACCCATATACCGACGGTCTTCCTGAGAATGTGAGCGAAGAATGGAACAACCGTATGGCGACGGTGCTGGATATTTATAAAAGACATGCCGACATTATATCTCGCGTTACATGGTGGGGCACTCAAGACGGAATGTCGTGGAAAAATAATTTCCCTATGCATGGCAGAACCGACTATCCCCTTCTATTTGACCGCAACTACAATCTGAAGCCATTTATGGTTAAAGAACTGGCATCAAATAAATGAATTGCAATTTAGAAATAAAACTCTGATTTAAGATATGGAAAATAAATTAATGACCCCCGAGAAAAGGTATCTTTTCCCGGATGATTATATGGCTGACCCGAGCGTACACGTTTTCAACGGCAAGATATTCATATATCCTTCGCACGATTGGGAATGCGAAAATGTGGAGAACGACAACGGCGACCAGTATGTGATGAAAGACATGCATGTCCTCTCCATTGACGGCGATCCCATGAGGGGAAAGGTGACGGACCATGGTAAAGCGCTCGACATCGCCGATATCCCATGGGCGGGACGCCAGTTGTGGGATTGCGATTGTGCCGAGAAAGACGACAAATACTACCTCTATTTCCCTCTAAAGGATAAAAACGATATATTCCGCATCGGAGTAGCCGTTTCCGATAAACCCGAGGGACCCTTCATAGCGGAGCCCGACCCTATAAGGGGGAGTTATTCGATGGATATATGCGTGCTAAAGGAAGACGACGGTTATTATCTATATTTCGGAGGCCTTTGGGGAGGCCAGTTGCAGCGTTATCGCGACAACAAGGCACTTGAAAGCGCCGAGCTTCCGGAAAACGGGGAGCCGTCGTTACCAAGCCGTTGCGTGCGCCTGAGCGAAGATATGCTCCAGTTCGCTGAAGAGCCGCGTGCGGTGCAGGTGGTTGACGAGAATGGAAACCCGCTGAGAGCCGACGACCCCCATCGCTTCTTCGAGGCCTCGTGGGTGCATAAGTATAATGGCAAATATTATTTTTCTTATTCTACGGGTGACAGCCATCTTCTTTGTTACGCCGTCGGCGACAACCCTTACGGTCCCTTCGTATATAAGGGGGTAATCCTGACGCCGGTGGTGGGTTGGACCACCCATCATTCGATAGCTGAATATAACGGCAAATGGTATCTCTTTCATCATGACAGCGTTCCTTCGGGAGGTAAGTCATGGCTTCGCAGCTTGAAAGTTTGCGAACTCACATACGATGAAGACGGCAATATCCTGACCATCGACGGAGGTGGAAATTGATTTTAGAGAATAATACTCATGGTTATAAAAGGGATAGCTCTGTTATCGTTTTTTGTCTGTTCTGTGTCTTCATGGGGTTTTGTTTCGCCCAATGGGAAATTCGTTGTTGACGAAATCCCTTCCGGACTTGCGTTTACAATGCTCCATGAAGACGGAAAGACAATCCCGTTTTTGGAACTCCGTTGCGAAGGCACTGAAGAAGTCGGTGCGTGTGGTCCGGTGGAGGTGTCTTATGAAATGAAGATCGGAAAGAAAAGCAGTTGTAAAAATGAATATAATGAACGGCATTATCTTCTTCCGGAAGGGGATACGCTCTCGGTGAGGCTTTTCAACGATGGAGTCGCATGGAAAAAACGTGGAGCTTCTTCCATTCGTTTCTTGAATCCATCCCATCATTGGCTTCAGAGCTGGAAAGACTGCTATGAAGATTTTTTCCCCGCTGACGGTGAAATCCGTGAGGGTGCGAGATACGGATACCCGGCTCTCCTTGAGTTTGGCGAAGGTCGTTTCGCACTTTTGTCGGAATCGGGAATAACACCGGAAGATGCGGCGACAAGCATGCATTCGACGGGGGGATATGGCTTCGACCTTGTTCCTGACGGATCGGAAAACGGGGGATGGCAAACCGTGATAGCCGGCTCTTTGTATGACGTTGTGGAGTCAACGCTTGTTACCGACAATTCACATCCTGCGCTAACGGAAGATGCATCGTGGGTTATGCCCGGTGTGGCTTCATGGGTCTATTGGGCTTATAATCATGGCTCGAATGATTACAATATAATAAAAAAATATGTTGATCTTGCCGTGTCGCTCAAGCTTCCCTATGTGCTCATCGATGCCGAGTGGGACGAAATGAAAGACGGTAAGAGCATTGAAGATGCCGTGGCTTACGCCCGTAGTAAAGGAGTAAAGCCTATGATATGGTATAACTCTTCCGTCGGCTGGGTCAATGGCGCCCCGGGGCCGAAATACAGGCTTAATACAGCGGAAAATCTGGAAAAGGAATTCAAATGGTGTGAAGACCTGGGAATCACCGGAGTTAAAATCGACTTTTTCTCCGGCGACACCAATATGAATCTGAGATTTATGGCTGAGCTGCTTGAAGCGGCGGCGCGTCATCACCTCACGGTGAATTTCCACGGCGCCACTTTGCCGAGAGGATGGCAGCGCACTTATCCTAATCTTGTGAGCGTGGAGGCTGTGTATGGCGCGGAATGGTATAACAATGTCCCGACGTTTACCGAAAAGGCTGCCTGCCATAACGCCACACTTCCTTTTACGAGAAATGTGGTTGGGTCGATGGACTATACCCCTTGTGCGTTCTCCGATTCGCAACATCCCCACATCACTACCCATGCCCATGAACTGGCGTTGACGTCGCTTTTTGAGTCGGGCATACAGCATATTGCCGACCGTCCCGAAAGTATCCTTGCCCAGCCGGAGGAAGTACGCGGTTATATATCCGACCTTCCCGCCGCATGGGACGACACCAAACTTCTCGGCGGATATCCCGGCAAATATGCCGCTGTTGCCAGAAAAAAGGGCGACAGATGGTGGATAGCGGTTATTAACGGCACCGATGAACCCATCTACGATTTGAGACTTGACTTCTCTCGTATCATTCCCGAGGGAAAAGGGGTGGAGGGAATCATGTTTGAGGATTCTTATGATAAAGGGGAGGGCGATTGGAAAATCAGTCGGATCACCGGATTGCCCGATAGTATAACATTACAGCCACGTGGCGGAATGACGTGTGTGGTGAAAATGAAGAAATGATATGGATTTAAAGAGGTTAATATTTTCAATAGCAATCGTTCTCCCCTTTCTCGGAAGGGGGGACGATGCTCTTAAATTGGTTTATTCTTCACCTGCCAAGGAATGGGTGGAGGCACTTCCGGTAGGCAATTCACGCATGGGCGCGATGGTGTTCGGCGGAATCGACAGGGAACGACTTCAGTTGAACGACGAGACTTTCTGGGCCGGCAGTCCTTATTCAAATAATAATCCCGAGGGATTGAAGCATTTGTCGGAGATAAGAAACCTTGTATTCGAAGGGCGTGAAAAAGAAGCGGAGTCGCTTATAGAGAAATATTATATGACCCCGCATCACGGTATGTCGTATCTCACGCTCGGGTCGCTGAACATCGATTTTACTCATCCCGGGGAGGTGGAATCTTATAAAAGGGAGCTCGACATATCGGAGGCTGTAAGCGAAGTTTCGTATAAATGCGGGAATATTGAATTCCGCCGTCAAACTATAGCGTCGTTGCCAGACGGGGTGATAATCGAGCATCTCACGGCATCCGGGAAAAAAGCGTTGAATTTTACCTTGGGATATGATTTTCCCCAAGGCGGTGCCTTAAAGGTGCTTCGCAACGGTCTTGACATAACGGTTGCCGGTCCGGACCAAGAAGGGATTTCGGGCAAGCTTACGGCTAAGTGCGGCATAAGGGTGCAGACCGATGGAAAGATATCCCGTCTTGAAGATGGCGTAAAGGTTAGCGATGCCTCGGAAGCCACCGTTTATATAGCGTCGGCAACTAATTTCGTGGCGTATGACGATATAAACGGAAATCCGGACAAAACTGTGGCAGCACTACTAAAGAATGTAATGAAGAAAGGTTATGGAGTGTTGCTCGAAGCCCACACTAAGGCTTATAAGGAACAGTTTGACCGTGTAAGCCTGTCATTGCCAAACGTAGCGGATGCCGCGAAAGACACCCATCTCCGGGTGGCCGGTTTTAACGATGATTACGATCCTTCGCTCCTGGCTCTCCTTTTCCAATATGGAAGGTATCTTCTGATTTCATCCTCTCAGCCGGGTGGCGAACCGGCCAATCTGCAAGGCGTGTGGAATGATTCTTTCCATGCCCCCTGGGACAGCAAATACACTATAAACATCAACACGGAGATGAACTACTGGCCTGCGGAGGTTACAAACCTTACGGAGTGTCATGAACCATTGTTCGACCTTATAGAGGATTTGAGCCATACCGGGGCGGAGACCGCCCGTGTGCTTTATGGCGCGGAGGGATGGGCTGCACATCACAATACAGATCTTTGGAGAATATGCGGCCCTGTGGATATGGCGCAGTTCGGCATGTGGCCCAACGGAGGGGCATGGCTCGCCACCCATTTATGGGAGCATTATCTCTTCAGCGGCGACAAGGAATTTCTTCGCCGTTATTATCCGGTTATAAAGGGGACCGCCGATTTTTATCTTAGCGCGATGGTGAAGCATCCCCGGACGGGATATTTTGTCACTGTCCCTTCGATGTCGCCCGAACACGGTTACGGTTCCTCCTGGATTACCGCCGGATGCACGATGGACAACCAGATAGCTTACGATGCGCTTTGCAACACTTTAAAAAGCGCCCGCATTTTAGGCGAGGATGCGGGTTACATTGCAAAACTGCAGACTGCTATTGGCGCAATCCAGCCAATGAGGGTGGGGCGTCACGGCCAACTTCAGGAATGGAGCGTGGATGCAGATAATCCTAACGACCAACACAGGCATGTTTCCCATCTTTACGGACTATATCCGTCAAGCCAGATTTCACCTTATTCTACCCCCGTTGCTTTTTCGGGAGCGAAAAACTCCCTGCTGCAACGCGGCGACAAGGCTACCGGATGGAGCATAGGCTGGAAACTTAATCTTTGGGCGCGTATGCTCGACGGAGACCACGCCGACAAGATTATACGTAATTTCGTCACGTTGCTGACTCCCGGAAAAGGTTCGCAGTATGAAGGGGAGGGGCGCCTTTATCCTAATTTGTTTGATGCGCATCCTCCATTTCAGATTGACGGTAATTTCGGGTTTACCGCCGGAATAGCTGAAATGATGCTGCAAAGTCATGACGGAGCGGTGCATCTTTTGCCTGCCATCCCCTCCACATGGCGCGAAGGGGAAGTGAAAGGATTGAAAGCACGTGGCAATTTCACTATCGACATGACATGGCGTCAAGGGCAGCTCTATGATGCCAGTATCCATTCCAATATCGGTGGCAAGATCAGGATAAGATCATACGTTCCGCTCGTAGGCGAGGGGTTGAGGGAAGCGACAGGCGAGTGCCCGAACGCTTTACTTGCTTCTAACGTGAGAGGGGATGCCGGTCTGAGCGACGAAACCGTAAAAGAACATCCGGTGTTGTTCCGCGTCTTCGAATATGATATGGATACGGATGCCGGAAAGACATATAAGGTGAAGCGAGCCCGGTGAAAGAGAAGGATAAGGCGCGGTCCACGGAGGGCCGCGCCTTATCCTTCTCTATGGATTGAAGTTAATATTTTGCAAATAAACTTATTATCTGTTTTGATCAGGGCAGTTTATCGTATTCGGCATCGCTCACCGGTTCGAGCCATACGTTTTCGGTTTCTTCACCAGGCACGGAAAAGGCAAGGTGGGCGAACCATGAATCTTTTGCGGCTCCGTGCCAGTGTTTCACGTTGGCGGGAATATTGATGACGGTGCCTGGCAGAATCTCGACTGCGGGTTTCCCTTCTTCCTGATACCATCCGCGTCCGGCAACGCCCACGAGCATCTGTCCTCCCCCTTTCTGAGCTTTATGTATATGCCAGTTGTTGCGGCATCGCGGTTCGAAGGTCACGTTGGCGAAAGGTATCTGCTCCTTAGAAATCGGGGCGAGGTAACTGTTGCCGATGAAATATTTGGCGTAAGCCGTGTTCGGTTCACCGATGGGGAAAATCATCTCTTGTTGGAACTTTTCTTTAGCCGAAGATGCGGCGGTTTCATCCGCCCATACGTCTTTGGCGAGCCTGAAGGCTGCCCAAGCTTTCGGCCATCCGGCATAGAAAGCGATATGGGTAATGATTTCGGCGGCTTCCGTGCGGGTGATGCCGTTCTTTTTAGCTTCCTGAAGATGATAGGTAAGTGAACTGTCGGTGATGCCTTGCGAGATGAGTGAAGTGATTGTGACAAGGCTGCGGTCGCGCAAGGATAGAAGGTCGTTGCGGCTCCAAACCTCGCCGAAAAGGATGTCGTCGTTGAGATGGGCGAATTCGGGGGCGAAATCACCGAGAACGTCGCGCCCCGCAGTCTGGGTTATCTTTTGTTGTGCCATAATATTGAAAGTAAGTATGCCTGTTAATACTATTGTTAATACTTTTTTCATGTTATTTTTAAATTAAGCTGAGATTGGATTGTTGTTCATTGCAAAATTACAATATTCCAGTCAATTTTAGATGACGATTTCTTGGTATGTATTACCAATTTTACAGACTGTCGGACCTCCCAACCCCGACTCACACCGGGATGGCGCCGAAACAATATCTCGCTTCCCATTTGCGGCCTAATGTTTTTTTCGGCTATTGTTTATCTTTTTTCGTTATCGTTTCGGAATCGGATGCCAAGACATTAGGAGGCAGTAACTGGGAAGTACGTTTGAAAATGGCGCGTGAGTTTGTCAATGCCATAAACCGACATGGCAGCAACGCCACACTTGTCGAACTTCCAAAAATCGGCATCAAAGGCAACTCCCATTTCCTGATGCAGGAACTCAACAACGATGTCATAGCCGCCCATGTGGCGAACTGGCTCAACAGATTCGTTAACTTCAAAATAATCAAAAAAACAGGAAACATGTAGCGTTCATTGATCCGTTATGGTTGAGTTCATTTTCGATATCCTAAAGAACAATCCGGTCATACGTATTTTCCTAACGATCGCGTGGGGCTCTAGTTTTTCCGTGCATTGAGAGGGCGTGGACTGAAACAGGTCGGATTGAGTGTTGTTGGCAACCTTCCGATTTAATGGATTTTATTATCGTCATTTGAATGTTTCAATCATCCAGGAATCAAGGGTAGATGTTTTGGTGGAGAAATTTGCACCTACGAGTATTTTGGAGCGTTTGTCTGATTCGAATGGACGTGCATATCCTTTTTCCAGAATCTGCCGTAGAGCAGTTTCCGGATTGCCATCGAGTTTGAATTCAAATACATAGATGTAATCGGAAGCCTGTATAATCATATCACAACGATCCTCTGAAGAATGATGTTCTGTTTCAACAGTATAGCCAAGCATTTTCGCAACGATAGCCGTCATATTTTGGAAATGAATTTCCTTGTTGGTTTCAAGTCCAGGGCTTGTGTCGGCAAAAAGACTTTTCAACCGGGTCATGAATGACTCGACATTTCCTTCGTTTAAGTCTTTTGAAAACTGTTGAAGGCTGAACCATCCGTCGGTGGTTTGACAAGGGAAGAAATATTTGGCAAGGGAATCCCAAAACCTGGAAGAAACCTCACGATTGGGGAATCCTAGTGTGATGTCTCATTGATTTAAAATATTAATTTCCGGATATAGACTTTTCAG
>CABRKI010000060.1 GCA_902471455.1 uncultured Porphyromonadaceae bacterium
AACACCGAGAACCGGCAACGCCTCCGAGGATTGGCAACGGCTTCGCTGATGCCACCTCTGAGACTTATTGCCGTTCCTCCGTGTTTTTTATCGCTGTTGCCTGATAAGGACTTTTTCGACCGCCCGTCCACTTGCCGCTTGTTTCAGCAGTCCACGGGTCGAGACAGTGATAATCCGCCTTCCTGCGTTGTCGGCTTATCACAGACTCGTCCTGCCGGGACTGGTCAGTTCCATTTTTTCAGTGCCTTATTGTTTTTCCAGATAAATCATATCACGCAATGTTACCCCTTCCTCAATAATCGGAGCGGGGTAATTATCTGTGAAGAAATTTGGAATACGGTGAGAATATGAATAGCCGCAGGATTTATAGAATCTCAATGTTGAGGGCGTCTCTCCGGTTCCGAGAATTGTCTTTTTATTTGAATGTCGAGATTCGACATATTCAAGCATCCGACGACCGTATCCATGCCGTCTGTATTCGGCTATGACGGCAAGATTTTTTATTTCAATAGTATTGGTATCAAGATTTAAGGTTACGCAAACGGCTATCGGTTTACCATTAAATAAGCCGACATAAAGAGTTCCATTATCAAGATAACGGTCAATCATTGTCTCTGATTCATCTCCTAATAGAAGTAGAGGAAGATATTGTTTCTTATCATTATCAATCTTGGTGATTGAAAAGTTATCATCTGTTCTCATAGTACAAAATTAATAATTTTCACGGTATTCCCTATGTTCCTGATGATAGTTGAAATGCGTAAGGGAATGAAGGCGAAACCAGCTTATCTTGAAATTGGACAGTATTGGATTGACCCCAAGGGACACGCCACGGTCGTTAATCGTTTTTGGTACTTTTGGTACTCAAATTTTGCGAGTACCAAAATAGTACCTCAAATATAGCATACCCACAGCATAGAAACATGAAAATCTTACATCCGTCTGAGAGGATGTAAGATCTTGTTATATGTGCGTTTATGTGCTGCTGATATGTCATTGGTATGCTATTTGAAAAATTCGCTTAAAACATGGCTTACTTTCCGATGCAGAAGCGGGAGAAGATGGAGTGGAGGAGGTCGGAGGTGGTGACGGAGCCGGTAATGGTGCCGAGGTGGTGGAGGGTTTCGCGGACGTCTTGGGCTATGAAGTCGGCGGAGATGCCTGCCTCTATGCCTTCTATGGCCCGGCGGAGCGATGCGGCTCCGCGGATGAGCGATTCGTAGTGGCGTGCGTTGGTTACCATCAGCTCTTCTTGCGGATTGAATCCTTCCGTCGCCAGGCTCAGTAATCTGCTTCGCAGCTCGGAAAGACCTTGCGCCGTCTTTGTGCTGAACAGAATCGGAGCGATGGAGTCGGAGGATTCGGAGAGGTCGGGCCAGTCGGACTTGTCGGACCTTTCGGACGATTCGGACTTGTCGGAGCTTTCGGACAGGTATGACAAGGGAGAGAGTGGGGAAGCGGGGTTGTTCCGAGAGAAGGCGGGGGTCTTCTGAGGGGAGGTGGGGAGGTCGGATTTGTTGAGGAGGGGGATGATGCGGGCGTCGGGTTTTGAAGCGCGGAAGGCGGAGAGTTCGTCGAGCTGCGGGGAGAGGGGAGAGGTGGGGTCGATTATCCAAATTACGATGCGGGCGTCGCGCATTTTTGCACGGGCGCGGTCGATGCCGATGGCTTCTACCGTGTCGGAGGAGTCGCGGAGTCCGGCGGTGTCGATGAACCGGTAGAGGATGCCGTCAAGTTCTACGGTGTCTTCGATGGTGTCGCGGGTGGTGCCGGGAATGTCTGTCACGATGGCCTTGTCGTCGCCGAGAAGAAGGTTGAGGAGCGACGATTTACCGGCGTTCGGTACGCCGGCGATAACCACGGGCAATCCCTCTTTCAATGCGGCCCCCGAGGAATAGGATTCGGCAAGCCTTTCCACCTTTGCAAGGATGGTGGCGGCAAGTTCCAGAAGACGTGAACGGTCGGCAAACTCCACGTCTTCTTCCGAGAAGTCGAGCTCCAGTTCAAGAAGGGAAGCGAATTCCACGAGTTTGTCGCGCAGACGGTCGAGTTCTTTCGAAAAATTGCCACGTGTCTGTGTCATCGCGAGTCGATGGGCTGCTCGTGAATTTGAGGCTATGAGGTCTACCACTCCTTCCGCCTGGGCGAGGTCGATACGTCCGTTAAGGAAAGCCCGTTGTGTAAACTCGCCGGGCTCGGCGGTGCGCGCCCCGCGCCGGATAAGGTCGGAAAGTATTTCACGTTGAATCCAACGCGAACCGTGAACGGAGAGTTCCACCACGTCCTCACCCGTAAAAGAGCGAGGGCCACGGAAAACCGTAGCCACCGCCTCGTCGAGGAGGGTTCCGTCGGTGGCAATGTAGCGTCCGAGGGTGACGGTGTGCGACGGAACTTCCGACATTTTTTTACCTTTCCATGCCGATTCTATAATGTTGATTGCTTCGGGGCCGGAGACGCGGATTACCGCGATTCCCCCGATGCCGGGAGCTGTGGCAACCGCCGCTATGGTGTCTGCAGTCATTGTTTTCTTGAACTGTTCCATTCTTTGAAAGAGAATGTGGATTCCACTTTGTTTTCTATGTCGTCGGGGAGGGAAGGGAAGAAGTCGTAGCCGGTGATTTTCTCGACTTCGTCGATGCTCATGGCGTAGTCCTCCATATTGCCGGGGGAAGCCATGTTGGGATATACGAACCCGATGCCACGGGGAGCGTCGAGATATGGCGCAATGAGCACCTTGAAGAAAGCTCCCGGCACCCTCACTCCGGCATTGCCAATGCGGACGGTATCCATGGGATTATAGATAGGGCCCGCCACAATCATCACTGCCGAGTCGCGTTTCGCCCATTGGCGTTCCTTGTTTTCGAGGGTTTTCCAAGCCCCGTTGTTCAGGGCATGCGTCTGCGGACAGATATTGGCCATTACGAAACAGTCTTCCATCGCCTGCGGGTTCCATTTCTGGTCGGCGGAAGGGCATAGGTGTCCTCTGTCATAACCGGAACGGGTATAGTCGCGTGTGTCAGGGCAACCCTCGATGTCGGCATCCGTCCAGAATTTGTTGCTGCGACCGGTTTCCCCTTCCGTTTCATCGCCAAGGAGTTCCCATGCCACGTAGTTTGGGGTGCGGTTGTCTTTATTGAACGAGATGGTGAATCCGATGTATTCCTTGGTTTGTTGTGCCACGGAATCCGGAATTATAACCGTTTCGAGTGCGGGGTAATGTCGTACCGATTTATTCGGGGAAGTCCCTGGGGCGGCAACTTCATTGTCTGAGTCACCGTTGTTGTCTGCTTTGGAATTGATGGCCATGAAAATGCCTATGGCTATCAGAAGGAAGCAAATGGCGTAACCTATGTGTTTCATATTTGATTTTATATTGGCAAATGCAAAGTTAAGCAAAAATCATGTTTTTTACTTATCTTTGCAGTCAAAATTATTTTGCTATGAATTTTGAATTCAATCTTGAAGATGTGAAAGAGAGGGCGCTGCAAGGGATTGGCGCAACGCGTGAAGAGACCGAGGCCCTTGCTGTTTATCCTGACCTTGACGCGCTTTGCGACGCCGCCGACGAGATAGCCCGGCATTGGCAGGGCGACGAGGTGGATTCCTGCTCCATCGTCAATGCCCGTAGCGGAATGTGTGGCGAAGACTGCAAATGGTGTGCTCAGGCATCGCGCCACCACACCGGATGCACCACTTATAATTTCCTTGAACTCGAAGAGGTGATGAAGGCAGCCTCCGCCAACGACGAAGCCGGGATACGCCGTTTCTCGCTCGTGACGAGCGGCAGGACGGTTGCACGTAAAGACCTTGAGAAGTTTTGCGACGTATTCCGCCATCTAACGGAAAACACCGACCTCTATCTCTGTGCCTCCATGGGTTTGCTCGGCGAAGAGGAGATGAAGATGCTGAAGGAAGCCGGTGTGAAGCGTTACCATTGCAACATGGAAACTTCGTCGGAATTTTTCAAAACGCTTTGCACCACCCATACTCCGGAAGACAAGAAACGCACCATTGCGGCGGCGCGCAAATGCGGGCTCGAAGTATGTTCCGGAGGAATCATCGGCATGGGGGAGACGATGGCAGACCGTATAGACTTCGCGTTCGAACTCCGTGACCTCGACGTGGATTCCGTGCCGGTCAACATCCTTAACCCGATTAAGGGAACGCCTTTGGAATCCACTCCCCTGATATCGGAAGAGGATATAATCCGCACCGTGGCGGTGTTCAGATTCATACTCCCCACCAAGTCGCTGCGGTTTGCCGGCGGAAGGATGCGGTTGAGCCATGAATCGATGCTTAGGATAATGAAAGGGGGAATGAACGGGGTGCTTATGGGCGATATGCTTACCACGGTGAGCAATACAATAGCCGATGACCGCGTTCTTTTTAAAGAGGCGCGCTGGAAGTTCTAAGCCGCCGCCTTTACAAATACACCTAACTCTCTCGAAAAAATGACAAAATCAGTGTATAAATATGCCGCCGAGGCAGGCCTTCCGGTCGGCGTTTATCTCACAGCCATGTCGGCATGCCTGCTGCTGAGCCTCAGAATTGAATCGCTTCCTATTTTTATGCCATTGCTGGCATTGGGATTCCCGTTTCTTTTGGCATACTATATGCGGCGCATGGCGCGACAGGAGCCGGCCTATTCAAAATTTTCAGCGCTTTGGCTTTGCGGAATCTATTCGGTGATTTTCGGCACCCTGATATGCTCGTTGTTTTCAGGCATATATCTTACCGTCATCGACCCCGGGTTTATCCATTCCTATATAGCGAATGCCTTGGTGGAGATCGAGTCGTCGCCGGCGGCCGGGGAATATGCCGCCACCACCGACATGATGCGCCGTGCGCTCGACGGGCGCATGCTTCCGGGCGGAATGCAGTTTGTGGCGTCAATGGGTTGGCTTACTTGTTTTGCAGGGTCGATGCTTTCGCTTGTGCTCGCCCTTATGCTGGGAGGGCGTCGTCGCGTGGATGAAAAGAGAAATGTTTTTGGCAGATGATGGCCTGAATTGTATTTTTTTTTGTAATTTCGCGGTAATAAACAATCAAAATGGATATATCAGTAGTCATACCCCTATATAACGAGGAAGAATCGCTTCCCGAACTTGCCTCATGGATTGAGCGGGTGATGGATGCCAACGGATTCACCTACGAAATTCTCTTTATCGACGACGGCTCCACCGACCGTTCGCTCGACGTGATAAAGAAACTTGCAGCCGCCAACGGCAATATCCATGCCGTGTCGTTTTCGAGAAATTACGGGAAATCCCCGGCCCTCAACACCGGGTTCCGCCGTGCGAAGGGGGATGTGGTGATTACGATGGACGCCGATTTGCAGGACAGCCCGGATGAGATTCCGGAACTTTACCGCATGATTACGAAAGAGGGATATGACCTTGTGTCGGGATGGAAGAAGAAGCGTTATGACCCGCTTTCGAAGACCATCCCCACCAAACTTTTCAACGCCACGGCGCGGGCGGTAAGCGGCATCAAGAATCTCCATGACTTCAACTGCGGGCTCAAGGCATACCGCAACGCAGTGATTAAACATATAGAGGTGTATGGCGACATGCACCGTTATATCCCTTATCTCGCCAAAAACGCAGGCTACCACAAGATTGGGGAGAAGGTGGTGCATCACCAGGCGCGTAAATACGGACACACCAAGTTCGGCCTCGACCGATTTGTCAACGGTTACCTTGACCTCGGCACGCTATGGTTTCAGTCGAAATTCGGAGTAAAACCGATGCATATTTTCGGGCTTTTGGGGTCGTTGATGTTCATTATCGGGTTCCTTGCCGTTTTGGTGGTGCTGATCCTCAAGATTATTGCCATCAACAGCGACACCTATCATTTCTATGTCACGAATTCCGTCTATTTCTATCTCTCGCTGGCCGCGATGATAATGGGTCTCCAGTTTTTCCTTTCCGGGTTCATCGGAGAACTAATCACCAGGAATTCGCCGGAAAGGAATAATTATCTGATAGCCGAAGAATTATGATTAGGTTGGCGCGACGGCTTGCAGCCCCCGTTGTCATGTCGGCGATTATCGGAATCGCCGCATGCAGCAACGACGAATGCTACGAAAACAAGAATTCGTTGCCGCTTGCCGGTTTTTATAGTTCCGACTCGGAGCCTGCGGCGATAAGTCTCGATTCCATATCGATATTGGGTCTCGGGGCACCCGGCGACAGCGTGCTCCACGACTCTGTGAGGGGCATAAGCCAGAGCTATCTCCCTTTCCGGATTGACCAGGAGAGTACCACGTTTATAATCCGTTACCTGCAGGGTGTCCTCGGCAGATACCGCGTGGCAGACACCATTACGTTTAACTATGAGATAGTGCCCTGGTTTGTGTCGGCGTCGTGCGGGGCGGTCTATGACTATAAGATCCGTTCGATAGAGACCACTCACAATATCATCGATTCGGTGACATGCCCCGGAGGCGTCATCGACAACAAGAACGCCGAGAATCTACGCATATATTTCAGGGTCAGCACAAAGGAAGAGGAACAATCATGAAAAGAATTGCACGCATATTGACGTTTCTTGCGGTGGCTGTTTCCACGGCTTGCCTCCCTGTATGCGCCCAAAAAAAAATCACTCCGGTTGACGACGACCCGACGAAGCCTCGCCAGCCTGTGCTACACTATTACGACAAACACGGCAACCCTCTTGACGAGCCGGTGTTGTTTCTCGCCGACCTCGACACCGTGAAAAAAGCGGGTCCGAAGCCAGTTTATCCTCTGCTGCAGTCAGTGAGCGTCGGAGTGAATTTCTTCGACGGCGTTATGCTGCTTGCCGGACAGAAGCATGCGAGTTTTGATGTATGGGCCGAACTGTCGCTCCACAACTGGTTTCAGCCTGTGGTGGAGTTTGGCTTAGGTTTTGCCGACAACCGTCCGGAAGAGGGGAATTTCCGCTACAAAGGGAAACCGTCGTTTTACGGTAAGTTGGGCATAAACTACAACTTCCTGTATAAAAGCAATCCCGACTATCAGGTGCATATCGGACTTCGAGGAGGATATTCTTCGTTCAGATACGATATAACCGACATCACCATCAATTCACCTTATTGGGACCAGAGCAACCGTTTTTCTATCCTCGACCAGAAGGCACACGCCCTCTACGGAGAAGTGCTCGGGGGGATAAAGGTGAAGATATGGAGGGGAATATCCATGGGATGGGATTTCCGCTACAAATTTAAATTCAGCAACAGCAAAGGGAGCAATTCCGACCCATGGTTCATACCAGGCTACGGCACCAAATCGCCTATATCGGCATCTTTTTCTCTGATCTACACCCTACCCCTCGGCAAGAAGAAGCCCGAGGCCATGGATGGAGAAGAGGTTTCGGTCCCCGTTGAAAAGCCGGATGCTGCTGCACCAACCCCCGATTCCGGAAAAACGTCGGTGTCCGGGGCATCGGAATGATGTTTAGAGTAAAATCGGGATAAAAAATTTGGTAATCATTTGGTTTGATTGCAGATTTTTTGTAATTTTGCAGTCGCGAATTCCGCCAAGGCTTGAAAAAGAGAGGGCATAACGCCCTCCGCCCAACGGATTAATTTGAATTTCAATAAAATAGTAAATGTACGCTATCGTAGAAATTAAAGGACAGCAGTTTAAAGCTGAAGAAGGAAAATTCCTTTATGTCCATCATCTCGGCGACGAAGTGAAAGAAGGCGACGCAGTGGCTTTCGACAAAGTGCTTCTTCTTGATGCCGACGGCGACGTTAAGGTCGGTGCTCCTGCCGTTGAAGGGGCAAAAGTGAATTGTGAAGTTCTCGTTCCCCTCGTAAAGGGAGAGAAAGTGATTGTTTTCAAGAAAAAACGTCGCAAAGGCTATCGCCGTAAAAACGGTCACCGCCAACAGTTCACCAAGGTATTGGTAAAATCAATTGAAAAGTAAAAAACAACTCATCAGATATGGCACATAAAAAAGGTGTCGGTAGTTCTAAGAACGGCCGCGAATCAGAAAGCAAACGACTTGGTGTGAAAATCTTCGGTGGGTCAAACTGCAAAGCCGGCAACATCCTGAAGCGTCAGCGTGGCACGGTGCATCATCCCGGCCTCAATGTCGGAATGGGCAAGGACCACACACTCTTCGCTCTTATTGACGGTGTGGTAGTATTCTCTACCGGTAAGGAAGGACGTAAGTTCATCAACGTAGAACCCCACCAGAACTGAGTTATAGTTTAGAACTTAAAATGTCGGGGCAACTTCCCTGATGCTTTAAGATATTCGTTTCATAGGCGAAAGCGTTTCCTGTAAAAGGGAGACGCTTTTTTATTGTCAACCGCCAATGTGAACGTTTCTGAATGCTTTGTAAGTAAGACGTTCTTGTTCGAGGCGGTTTCGTCGTTTTGCCGCTTTGGCGATAATTGCCTTTCTGATAAGGAAATCGCAAGAATATTTCCCCGTACCGAGGATGAGGAACAGAAGACATCCGAAAAGCGTCAGGAACGACTGCATGTCGAAGACACCGTGGAGTATGGACATCACAGAAACGGTGGCGAACATGATGGTCACCGCCAGAGATGCGAGACGGTTGAAGAAGCCTAACGCCAGCATTGAGCCGGCAACGATTTCTATTATTGCAAATACGTGTCCCGGCATTAGAGACTCGGGGGCTTCAATCTCTCCGTATAGGATGAAACTGCCCGATACAATCAACAGGGCGGCGAAAAGGCACCGGAACAGGAGCATATAGCTGCCGAAACGGTTTACTCCCGGTGCGAGTGAAGCAAAGAAGAAATTGAGTGCAGTACGTTTCGCGGGGGGAGCCACCTTGCGGTAAATCCTTGAGTTTCTCAAAAAGCGGGATGCAACTTCCGGGTGAAGCGCACCGAGGGTTGTTTTGGCGGGGTCAACCGATATTATATCCGATAAATTCATAGAGGAGCTGTTTTAAAAGAACGGAATGAAGCGTCTGTCGCAATGGAGCGAAGAATGTTTTTCATTAATAAATGTATAACGCACTATGCAATGATTTGGTTCATCAGCCGTTAAATGACTTTTTAATAATAATGACGATGTAAGAAGTATAAAAATTTGGAGATTGCGGCAAAAGGTGCTACCTTTACATTAAATTTCAAAAGACATGAAACGAATAGGAAAACTGTATTTCCGTTACGGCACCATGGGGTCGGCGAAAACGGCTATACTTCTGACTACGGCATATAATTTCGAGGAGCGGGGTATGGCATACCTTTGTTTCAAACCTGTCACCGACACTCGTGAGGCACGTAACGTCATCAGAAGCCGCATAGGAATCGAGAGGGAGTGCAAATGGATTTATCAGGACACCAACCTCTACGACCTTGTGTGCCATCTCAATGAAGATGGCGGGATGTTGCCGGGTTGGATGCTTGTGGATGAGGCACAGTTCCTAACTCCCGACCAGGTTGACCAGCTGGCTAAGATAGTGGATGATTTCGGTTGCAACGTGATGTGTTTCGGACTGCGCACCGATTTCCAGACGCATCTGTTCGAAGGGTCGCGCAGACTTTTCGAGATAGCCGACTCCATAGAAGAAGTGAAATCCACATGTTCATGCGGGCGTAAGACTATCGTGAACGCCCGAATAGATGCCGACGGCAAAATAATAACCGAAGGGGAACAAGTGGAAATAGGCGGCAACGACCGTTATATGGCGGTGTGCAGGAAATGCTGGAGCAGCAAACGGTTAAACGAATGATTATAAAAATATCGGCGAAGAGCCATAAAAGATAATAACCATGCTTGACAAGAAAACTCGTGAAGAAATCATCTCTTTGATAAACAGGGAAGTGGTTCCTGCCATAGGCTGTACGGAACCTGTGGCTGTGGCTTTGTGTGTGGCAAAAGCTACGGAACTGCTCGGGACGCTTCCTGAAAAGCTGTCGTTGCGACTGAGCGGCAATATCCTTAAAAACGCTATGGGCGTGGGCATTCCCGGCACGGGGATGATAGGCTTGCCCATCGCGGTAGCGCTCGGTACGCTTGTCGGAAAATCGGAATATGGGCTTGAAGTCTTGAAAGATGTTACACCCGAAGCCGTGGAGCAGGGTAAGAAGTATATTGGAGAAGGCAGAATCTCGATAAAACTTTGTGAAGAGGCCCCCTCCAACCTGCATATAGAGGTGACGGCAATCGGAGACGGAGGAAAGGAAGCAAAGGCAGTTATATCGCGAGCACACACCAATTTCGTCTATCTTTACGATGGCACGTCGGTTTTGAAAGAGGATAACCTTCAGAAGGAAAGCGGTGATGAAGAATCGAAAGACAAGGAACTGAATCTTGCGGAGGTCTATGAATTTGCCATTGATACGCCGCTTGAAGAGATTTCGTTTATACTTGAGTCGCGCAAGCTTAACAAAGCGGCGGCGGAACTTGCCCTTCACGGCGATTACGGACATTCTCTTGGCTCCACTATCCGGAAATCCGGTGAAAGGCTTTTCGGAAATTCCCCGCTCGCCCACATCATAAGCTACACTTCCGCCGCCTGCGACGCCCGCATGGGAGGCGCACAGATAGCCGTTATGTCGAATTCCGGAAGCGGCAACCAGGGAATCTGCGCCACGATGCCTGTCGTGAGTTTTGCGGAAGACATTCATGCCGACGAGGAGCATACAATAAGGGCGTTGGTGCTGAGCCATCTTACGAGCATATATATCAAGCAGAGCCTTGGACGCTTGTCGGCCCTTTGCGGGTGTGTGGTGGCTTCTACCGGCGCGTCAAGCGGCATCACTTACCTTATGGGGGGTGGATATAAGGAAATCTGTGCGGCTGTAAAGAATATGATAGCCAATCTTACGGGCATGATATGCGACGGGGCGAAACCGTCGTGTTCGCTTAAGATTTCGTCGGGTGTATCCACGGCATTGATGTCGGCGATGCTTGCCATGAACGGAAAGTGCGTAACTGAAGCAGAAGGCATCATCAGCGACGACGTTGACCGCTCGATTCATAACCTCACGTCGATCGGCAGGGAGGCCATGAGGGAGACCGACAGGCTTGTGCTGGAGATAATGACGTGTAAGTAGAGTCATTTTTTAGGGCTGGAGGCGGAAGGAGAGAGGGGTGATTTCTACTTTGTAAGGGGTGGCGGTGCGTTTGGGTTCTGCGCTCCGGAAGTAGTAGTAAGACATTTGGCTGTCCCAGGTTGGAATTTCAAGTTTCCTTGTTTCTCCCGGAGGGATATTGCATTTTATAGTGGAAGACCGTTTGTGAAGCATACGGTCTTTCATGTCTTTATATGTTATGCTTACACTGATTCCACGCAGCGTTACATCAGTTTTGTTCGTTACGAGGAAAGCTTCTTTTGTAGCTGCCGCCGGCTTGTCATAGCCCGAAAAAACGACCGAATCGACCGGGAGGATAAATGAACCTTTCTCTTTGACGGTGTATGTAAATCCGGTTTCGGAACTGGCCTTTACATCCGTTGTCTTTTTTGATGTGTGGCTTTGGGTGCGGGTTTTGGTATCGACCCTAAGCGTCTGTTTCACTTTTCGTGCGCCGGCTTCAAAACAGAAAGAAACGGCGGCAAGTATGATAAAAACAATGAGTCGGTTCATGGCGGGTTGTTGGTTAAAGGTATCTCGGCGAACGGCGCGATGACCCGTTGCCGTCGTATGAAGGATATATCTTCACCATCCCTACGGGGAGTTCCGGCTTGGATGAGGAATGCGACGTGCCAATGCGGAGTATTCTCCACATTTTAGGCAAAAGTGTGGAAGGGTTTATGGAGAATCGGAATTTAAAACCGGATTTCTCCTTTTTGATAATCATCGTTTCCCCATCGTCGGAAAGGGATGCAAGGCAGGTCTGGGGTTTTGAAAGTAAACCGTTTTTGCGTTGGGTAAAAAGTTCGAGGCGATATTTCCCGGAGTCGGGAGTGGCGTAAAGCGTCCCCAGATTGTCGCCGGGTTCAAGATTGCAGTCGGTCGATTCCACCACGGAGATGCTGTAAGAAGGGAGCGAGGTTGAGGAGATAGGAAGTGATTCGAGCACGAGCACAGTCACATTGTCGTCAGGATATATCCAGATTCCTTCAGGGCCTTCCGGAGTGATGGAGTCGCAGATGGCGCGTGCCCTCTCGATGTCGTATGCCTTCGGCTGCACTCCCCATGATATTGTCGGAAAAACAAAGGCGCAGACAATCGCCGCAACGAATGCTGCAAATTGTCTGCGTCCGATAAATCCTTTGTAACCGGATTCCATCGCGTCAAGGTTTGGTGGAGAAGGTGTAGGCAAGTCCGAAACTCAGCACCTCACGAAGCATGAATTTCTTCCATGAAGTGTTGGATTCGGCAGATGTGTCATAGCGCATGTGAACATAAATCTGCGTTGACAGAAATTTGTTGATTGCAAATGAAAGCGTATGTTCCCAGTCGGAGAGGAAATATTTGTAGTCGGAGAAAAGGAACAGGCGGCTTTTATAATTGATGTTCCACATGATATTCCAGTTCATGTTGACCTCTCCGTTGCTACCGATTTCACTATGCGATTTCCTGTCGGGTTTGATGTTGAACTGCTCGTGATTGATTTTGTCGGAGATGCAGGTTTTCAGGTTATAAGAAATCGGGGAGATTGTGGCGGTGAGCTGGAACGTTTTTTTCTTATTTTGCGTGGAATAAGCCATACCGAGACCGAGGTTGAAATCGCCCGGCGAAAGGAAAGAGGCTTTTCTCACGGTGGAATTCTTCTCGTAGTTTCGAAGAATCTGGGTCTTGAAAGTGGTGTTGAAAGAATAGAACCATTTCTGAAATGCTTTCACGCCGGCGTTGAGGTTGTATTGGAGCACATCCTCGGAAATCGAGTAGGCATGCACCTCGTCTTGCGGCGTGGAGTTGAGGCCAAGCTTATAAGAGAGGTTGCTTTGGAAGAGAAGGTTGGGGTGGTAAACCTGGTTGAGTTGTACGTTCCAGTTGAATCCGAAAAGGAGTGAAAGGTGGTTGTTGCCACCCTGATACCAGTTTTCCGATACATACGCTTGTGAGAACTGGAGCATCGTGTTGACGTTGTGAAGCCAATGTATCCTTCTGCCGTCGTCTTCGGCAAGGACTGCCTTTTCAGGATCGATATCGGGTAGGTCGAGTTTCTTTATATATGCCTCGAAGCTAACGTCGTCTTCGGGGAGACGCGGCGGCACCGGAAGGTCCCAATAGGCCTTTTCGATAGTCGATGGGTCGGTCACCATCGTGCTATACATGAAATCTTCCTGTATGCGGTAGGAGGTAAGGGCGTCGCGTAGCCATTTGGGCGCAATTTCCGGATGCAGGACATCGATGTCGAGGGGCTTGGCCGGGATTTCTTCGGAAACGGATTCGATTACTTTCTCCACGAACGGCACGGAATCAAGACCTTCCACGGCCTCCGCCCTTTCGAGCAACTCGTCGAACGGCGTTTCCGTCGAGTCGTTGGTGAGCACCGTCAGACCGTCTATGGCAAACGGTTGTTCCGGTTTAAAGGGCTTAACCTTAGGTATGGCACGGTAGCCCGAGAAAATCCAGGGTCCGAACACTTTGTTGATAGGCGTGCGTTCGAAGTCCGGCTCACCCAAAGAATTGATTATCTCGTCAACATCCCTCACGATAAAATAGGTGGAATCAATCTCAGGCAAGATTGATTTCGGGGCTTCTATCGTGTCGGCTTGTGCCTCTTGCACTTTTTTGACAATCTGCCGGAATCTGCTATTGTCCTGCGCGGATACCATCTGAGGCACCAGTGCGGATGCGGCAAACAGGGAGAGAAGTGTAAAAAAACTTGTCCGTTTCATTCGTATTTTTTAGTTAGAGGGTTCGAAAAAGTGGATGTGGAAAAGCGGGAGAGAGGAGTGCCTTATTTCTTCGGCGGGGAGAGAAGGTCGTCGTATTCTTTCGAATTGATCAGCCTTAAAGCCTCCTTGAAAATCGGGTCGTGAAGATTATAAACCTTGAAATATGTGGAATTGTCGTAGGTGTCCCTGCCGATGAGAGCTTTGATAATCATCGAGAAAAGGGGTGCGCTTGTCTGTGCCTGCTCAGCATCGAACTCCACACCTTCGGCTTTCGCCATGTCGTAGAGCTTTGAAAGCATTTCCGGCGTTACGTCGAATCCTTTTACGAAATCGTCGTCGGTTTTATAAAGCTTCTTGATTTCCTTACGATGCTCGTCAACGTAGGCGATGGCATAACGGTTGATAAGACCTTTAGCCACGACGTTGCGGTAGTATTTTGTGAATTCCGTGGTGTCGAGCGGCACGAATTTATCAGGAGAAATACCTCCGCCGCCATATATGGGTCGTTTGAATTTCAATGTCTCTACCTTAAGGGAATCTATATATTTTATAGAATCCGCATGCATGAGTTCGCCACGGTTGTAGCGGTCGAGGATATCCTCTTGATATGACTCCATGTCGCCTTTCTTATAAGGCTTCTGTATGTCGCGGCCCGAAGGAGTATAATAGTGAGCCACAGTCAGTCGAATCATCGAACCGTCGGGGAACGGCACCGGGCGTTGCACAAGACCCTTCCCGAATGTGCGTCGTCCCACCACGAGTCCGCGGTCCCAATCCTGGATTGCGCCTGAAGTGATTTCGGAAGCCGAAGCCGAGTATTGGTTGGCCATCACCACGAGTCTGCCGTCGGCGAATAGCGGTTTAAGTCCTGCCGGCGATGTCTTGTTGTCTTGCCTCGATGAATTGTTGCCTTGGGTATATACGGCGAGTTTGTTGGGTTCGAGGAGTTCGCCGAGCAAATCCACCGAAGCATTGAGGTAGCCGCCTCCGTTATCGACGAGGTCGAGGATAAGGCGGTCCATCCCTTGCTTCTTAAGGTCGGAGAGTGCGTTGCGTACCTCCTTCGCGGTCTCCGCAGCAAATCTGTTGATGCGTATGTAGCCCGTTTTCGGGTCAACCATGTATGCGGCGTCAACGCTGTAGATGGGTATGTCGGCACGTGTAATGGTGAAGTCGATGTTTTCCTTTTTCCCTCCGCTTTGGCGCACTACTTTCACGTCAACGTCGGTGCCTTTGGGGCCGCGCAGTTTCTTCATGATGTCGGAATTCTTCATCTTCACGCCGGCAATCACCGTGTCGTTTACGGCGATTATACGGTCGCCTGCAAGTATCCCGACCCTCTCTGAGGGACCTCCGCTTACGGTCTGAATCACATAGAGGGTATCTTGGTTCATATTGAAGGTGATTCCGATTCCACTGAAGTTTCCGGTCAGTGGTTCGTTGAGTTCCCTGGTCTCTTCAGGGTTGGAGTATTGGGAGTGGGGGTCGAGACCCTCCAACATGCCTTTTATGGCATCTTCCACAAGTTTCTCCTCGTTGACAGTATCAACGTAGAACTGGGATATGGCGGCTTCAGCCATACGCAGTTTTTGGTTCTGGTTGATGAACTGGGCGCGGGCTATACCGGAGGCCGTAAGGAGCGTCAAGGCTCCCAGATATATCAAAGATTTCTTCATTATCTTTTTTGCCTTAAGAATCAAGTAGGTTACGTTGTCTGTAACTACAATTCCGTAAATTCAATTCTCTAATGCGGGAAAGTCGCCTGCAATGTATTTGCGGGCGTCAAATCCGTTATGCACGAGTTCCCTCACCATGGAGCTGGAAATGAAAGAATATTCGGGCTCGCAAAGCAGGAACACCGTGTCAATTCCGGCAATCTCGCGATTGGTGTCGGCGAGATTCCTCTCATACTCGAAGTCGGCGTTTCCCCTGACTCCCCTCAGAAGGACACCTGCACCGATTTTTTTTGCGAAAGCGGCAGTGAGACCGGAATAAACAGTCACCTTTACCCTCGGGTTGCCGGCGAAAAGACGCGAAATGGCTTCGAGGCGTTGCTCTACGGTCCATTCCCCGCGTTTATGTTCGTTTCTCCCGATCGCCACGACGACTTCATCGAAAAGCGACAAGGCACGTTCTACTATAGAACGATGGCCGACGGTAAAAGGATCGAAACTCCCTGCAAAAAGTGCTTTCATATCTCGGAGTCGTCTTCAACCACAAGGTTGTCAATGATGAAATTCTGTCGCTCCATGGTGTTCTTCCCCATGTAAAACTCCAGAAGCTTGTCGGGCGTGTCATCTTTTTTCAATGTCACGGGGTCAAGGCGCATGTCTGGCCCGATGAATTCCGCAAACTCCACGTCGTTGATTTCGCCGAGACCTTTGAACCGCGTGATTTCAGCGTTGTTGCCAAAGCGGGCTATAGCCGCCTCACGTTCCTCATCGGTGTAGCAATAGTAGGTGTCGCGCTCGCCGTTGTCATCGGTTTTTGCTTTGCGGCGTTTTCTGCTCTTGCTGCGCCGCGTGGAATTCTTGTCGCGCACGCGGAACAAGGGGGTCTGGAGGATATATACGTGACCTTTTTTAATGAGGTCGGGGAAAAACATCAGGAAGAAAGTTATGACGAGGAGCCGGATATGCATGCCGTCAACGTCGGCATCGGTGGCGATGATGACTTTGTTGTAGCGCAGGCCGTCGATTCCGTCTTCTATGTTGAGGGCCGCCTGGAGGAGGTTGAACTCATCGTTTTTATACACCACCTCTTGCGTCATCCCGAAAGAATTGAGAGGTTTGCCGCGCAACGAGAAGACTGCCTGGGTTTCGGCATTGCGCACTTTTGTAATCGTGCCCGATGCAGAGTCTCCCTCGGTGATGAATATGGAAGACGATTCCCTGCGGTCTTCGGTTTTTGAATTCTGTTTGAGCGGGTCGTTGTAGTGTATGCGGCAGTCGCGAAGCTTACGGTTGTGAAGGCTCACCTTCTTCGCTTTTTCGCGTGCCAGTTTGGCTACGCCCGCCATAGCCTTGCGCTCTTTCTCGCTCGATGCGATTTTTTTGAGCATTGTTTCGGCAATGTCCGGATGCTTGTGCAGATAGTCGTCAAGTTCTTTTTTGATGAAATCGCCAATGAATTTATTAACCGTCACTGTGCTTCCGGGAGCTATTTCCTTGCTGCCGAGTTTGGTTTTGGTCTGGCTCTCGAACACCGGTTCCTGGATTCTCACGCTCACGGCAGCCACAAGCCCGTTGCGGATGTCGGAATATTCGTAGCCTTTGCCTGAAAACTCTTTGATTGTTCGGCTCACGTGTTCTTTGAACGCCGAGAGATGGGTGCCACCCTGGGTGGTGTGCTGTCCGTTGACGAAAGAATAATACTCTTCGCCATATTGGTCGGTGTGGGTGAGCACCACTTCGATGTCGTCGCCCTGGAGATGGATGATAGGATAAAGAGGGGAGGCGGTCATGTTTTCTCTCAGGAGGTCGAGAAGTCCGTGGCGTGAAAGATAGCGTTTTCCGTTGAGGAAAATCTGGAGACCTGCGTTAAGATAGGTGTAGTTGTTGACCATCGTCTCCACGAATTCCTGACGGAATCGGAAATCGCGGAAAAGCGTGTTGTCGGGGAGGAACTTCACCATAGTTCCATTGGGTTCTTTTGTGTCGAGGGGTGCGGTCTGGTTGACCATGTTCCCTTTCTCGAAATCCACCACTACTGTCTTTCCGTCTCTCACGCTTGCCACATGGCAATAAGTGGAAAGTGCATTGACGGCTTTCAGACCGACACCGTTAAGACCCACCGACTTTTTAAAATTCTTGTCGTCGAACTTGCCGCCGGTATTGATTTCGGAAGCCACCTCTTTCACTTTGCCGAGAGGGATTCCGCGCCCGTAGTCGCGGATAGTCACTTCGCCCTCTTCGGTGAGGGTGATGTCAATCCGTTTGCCGGCACCCATGTTGAATTCATCGATAGAGTTATCTACCACTTCCTTTATAAGGACATAGATGCCGTCTTCGGCATGGGTGCCGTCGCCGAGTTTCCCGATATACATGCCGGGACGTCGGCGGATATGCTCGTTCCAGTCAAGATGCTGGATGGCATTGTCGTCATAATTCCCCGCATCGGATGCGGGCATATCCCATTCAACCTCCGCCTCTATTTCTTCTGCTCCGGAAGATACAGACGCATTGTCGGAAGTGGCGGAAGACATCGTCGTGTCATTATCGTTGAGGCTTTCGGTGCCTGAAAAATCGTCAAATTGGAATAGATCGTTATTCTCTGTCATATTCTATTGGGTTCGGGACTTGTTCCCCACGCAAAGTTAATAAAAAACCGCGACATTCCCGTTCCCGAAATGCAAAAAGGTTAGATTGCGGGGGCCACTTTTTTTGAGGGGATGCGTGGAAGACCTGCCATCCAACGGCACGCGGGGATTACGGAGAGGAGTTTCGTGGCGACGTAGCAGCTGGCGAATGTGGCAACGGCTATTGCCGGAATGGCGGCGACTGAGGGGAGATTGAGATTGTCTTTGAAAACAGTTACCCACATTCCGAGCCAAAGGATGTGCATGAGATACATTCCGTAGCTGAGGTTCGACAGGTCGGCAATAGGGCGCGGGGTTTCCTCTTTCCGGATGCAGGTGAAAAGTAGGAAAGCACCGGTGGTTAGCATCACACAGTTTATGGTGCAGAACGACCATCCGAGTTCAACGGTAGGTGTGTCATGGAGTTGCCCCGGCACCGCCTGTATGTAGAACGATAATATCGTCCATACGGCACCAACAACCGTCAGCACGGAGCCTACGGAGAGACGCTTGGCGCGGCTCCAGTCGAGATGGACGCGTATATAATGGGCGAGCACGAGAAAGCCGATATAACCGGAGAAATACCATAGGATGTGGAATTCATTCCAGAAACATTGTCCCCATACTTCTCCGAAGAACCGGTTGAGATAAGGCATGAGAGTGGAGATAAAGAAGAGGGTTACGAAGAACCGCTCTTCCTTGGCCGATGCCTTGGTGAGCCACGGGGAAATCATCGGGATGAAGAGATAGAGGCTGATAAGGGGATACATAAACCATAGATGACCCGCGAGGGTGGGGAAATTGAGGATGAGACGTGAGAGGTCGCGGGTGGAGGTTTCGGAATCTATTTGTCCCCAAAGCATGGGGACGGTGGAATAAACCACCATGAAAAGCAGGAATGCAGGAAGAATCCTGACTGCCCTACGCTTATAAAATTGCATGGCGGTCTGCCCTTCTTTCATCGGCACGAGGAGAAAGGCGGAGACAATCATGAAAAGAGGAACCGACATTCGGGAGAAGCCGTCGTAAACCGACACCCACAGGCGGTCGGCTTCGGTGGCAAGAAATGACTGGGGGCCTGCCATATCGGTAGAACCGGGGGCTCCATAGAAATTTTCGCTCGCGTGGACGAGCATCACGAGGAAACATGCGAATACACGTACGTAGTCAAGAAAAACGATGCGTTTCATTATGGTGGAATTTAATGCGTTTGGTTTTGGGGGTTGATGGTTGCAGGTTGTCGTTTTTTTGTGGGACAGCCCATTGTTTTTCGATGATGCAAAGATACAAATAATTCGGTATAATTATATAACTTTGCTGAAAAAATATGGAATTATCATGAAACGTACAATTTTAGTGGCTGCGTTGGGCTTCATGGGATTGTCGGCATACGGCCAAGGCAATCTTGAAGATTTCAAACGCGCTTTCGATGCACCGAAAAAATTCGGTGCCAGAAATGTATTTTATTCTAACGTCCGTCCGGTATGGTTTAGCGGCAAACCGTCGTTCTGGTATGTAAGGGAGATGCCTGATGGGAGGCAATATGTAGCGGTCGATGCCGTGACGAAGAAGAGGACACCACTTTTCGACCATAAAAAACTGGCTGCCTCGATAACCGCATCTTCAGGCATTCGGGTAAGCCCCGATAGCCTTTACCTCGAACGGCTTGCGGTGTCGGCCAAAGGCGATACATTGCATTTCAACCATGCAGGGAAGGTATGGGAATATGTTGTGAGAAGCAATAAGCTTACAGACAAGGGTGCAATTCCCGTGCCTCCCGTAGAACCGCACTGGATGGTGGTGGATGACGAGAAAGGGGCGGTTCCTGTTCTTTCTCCCGACGGAAGCAAGGAAGCGTTTATAAAGAACAGCAACGTATATGTGCGCGACAGGGCGACCGGAAAGGAACGCGCCTTGAGCATCGACGGCACCGACGGCAATTATTATTCGTCGTGGATTCGATGGAGTCCCGACGGGAAGAAAGTGGCTTCTTGCAAGATCCGTCCGGCAGAGAAGAGATATGTATATTATGTGGAATCATCACCCTCCGACCAGCTTCAGCCCAAACTTCACAAACAGGAATATGCGAAGCCGGGCGACGAGGTGAGGTTTAAGGTGCCTTGCATTTTCAATGTGGAGACCGCCGAGGCCGTTATCCCCTCCACGGAATTGTTTGAGTCGCAATATGACATTTACGGACCCGAATGGAACGCCGACAGCAACGGCATCGTGTTCGATTACAACGAACGCGGGCATAAGGTGTATCGCGTGCTTGAACTTTCGGCTGAAACGGGAGAGGTGCGTCCGCTTGTGGAAGAAAGCCATGACAAATACGTGAATTATCCCCGTGTGTTCCGAAATATACTTGGCGATGGAAAGAGGATGATATGGGCGAGCGAACGCGACAACTACAATCATCTCTACATGTATGACCGCACTACCGCCAAACCTACCCATCAGATTACAAAAGGGGAATGGTATGTGCGTCAGGTGATTGACGTTGACGAAAAAAACGGAAAAATATATTTTTCCGCCAACGGCGTGAATAAGGACGAAGATCCTTACAACATCCGGTATTACAGCATTAATTTCGACGGCACCGGAATGACGGACCTCACTCCCGGGAAGGGATATCACACTGCGACGTTCTCTCCCGACATGAAATATGTGGTCGATGTGGTTTCGTCGCCTACCGAGGCACCTGTGGCTGTGCTGCGGAGTGCGGTTGATGGAAAGGAAATAATGCCGCTTGAGAAAGCGGATATTTCGCGACTGCTTGCCAACGGCTGGAGGGCTCCTGAAGTGTTTTGCGCTCCGGGACGCGATGGCAAGACTCCGATGTGGGGAATAATCCAGCGTCCCTCTAATTTCGACCCTGCGAAGAAATATCCTGTAATAGAATATATCTATCAAGGGCCCGGCGACCAGTATGTGCCCAAAACATTCTATCCGTGCTATTATTGGACGGTACCTCTCGCTGAACTCGGATTCATAGTGGTGATGTCTGACGGCATGAGTACGTCGTTCCGCAGCCGCGAATTCGAGAACGTTTGCTATAAGAACCTCAAGGATGCCGGCATCCCCGATCATATAGCATGGCTGAAAGCGGCAGCGGAGAAGTATCCGGAGATTGACATTGACAATGTCGGAATTTATGGTTGTTCGGCCGGCGGTCAGGAATCTACGAATGCCGTGCTTCTGCACCCCGATTTTTATAAGGCTGCATATTCAGCTTGCGGATGCCATGATAACAGGATGGATAAAATCTGGTGGAACGAACTTTGGATGGGTTATCCTGTCGATAAAAGTTATGAGGAATGTTCAAACGTTGCTAACGCGCATTTGTTGGAGCGTCCGCTGATGCTTGTTGTCGGAGAGATGGACGACAACGTCGATCCCGCATCGACCATGCAGGTTGTGGATGCGCTTATTAAGGCCAACAAAGATTTCGAACTTGTCGTGATTCCCGGAGCCCATCATACGATGGGGGAAGCTTTTGGCGACCACAAGCGCTATGACTTCTTCGTGAAGCATCTTATGGGCAAGAATCCCCCCGCCTGGAAAGACCTATAGGATTGAATGAGTATGCTCGCTCTCAAAGAGACCGGGCACCGAACATCCTTTAGGGAAAAGACTCTGGTGGCGGTTATCCAATTCGAGAAATAATAGATTTATGTAAAAATGAAAAGGCATTCCAAATTAGCGGAATGCCTTTTTTCTTTAGGGAAGGTCTTAGATGGTATTGGTGACGGGCCAGACAAAGGCGCGGAGGCCGAGGCGGGGCTTTGATTCGTCGAGTTCTTTGAGGCGCGCCATTACCGGGTCGAGACGCGAGTCTTCCACTATCGTTAGGATGGCGCCTCCGAGGGAGGGCCATGCGTGGGACCCGTAGTGCGGTTCCCCTTTTACGCTTCCGCGGCCTTGCACCTCGCCGAAGGAGGTGAACCCCCGGCAGGAATTCCTTTCGAGGAGGTCGAGGATGGCTTCGTGATGAGCCTGGTCGTAGGCTATGAAGATTGCTTGCATTATTTGCTATTAATTTATGAATTTGCTTTGCGGAGTTTGCGGCGTTGGTTCTTGACGCCGTTGCCGGCGAAGACACAGTAGAGTACCGGTACGAAGAGGAGCGTCAGGATTGTGGAGAAGGTGAGACCGCCGATTACGGCCGTTCCCATCGGCTGCCACATTTCAGCTCCCTGTCCGCTGCCCACGGCCATCGGCACCATGCCGAGGATGGTGGTCAGTGTGGTCATCACCACAGGGCGGAGACGGGATTTCCCACCGAGAATAACGGCATTGCGGATAGACATGCCTCGCTCGCGGTTGAGCGTGATATAGTCGATGAGCACGATACCGTTTTTCACCACAATACCGATAAGCATGATGGCACCGATCATACTCATCACGTTCAATGTATGTCCCGTCATCCAAAGAATCAGGAACACGCCGGAGAAGGCGAAGAGGAGCGAGGTCATGATGATTCCGGGATAGGTGAGGCTCTCGAACTGTGCCGCCATCACGATATAGACGAGAAGGATGATGAGCACACCGAGCATGAGAAGGTCGGAGAAAGAATCCTGCTGGTCTTCGAATGAACCGGAGAGCCCGATGTTGATGCCGGAAGGTATGTTCATCTCGTCGATTTTCAACTGGGCTTCTGTCACGACCTGGCTCATAGGCACGCCGTCAACCACGGCTGAGACGGTGATGATGCGTTCGCGGTCCTTACGTTCGATTGTAGGGGGCGTGAAACGTTCCACCACCTTCCCGAGTTCCTTGATGCGCACGCCGGCACCGGAAGGTGTATAGACCACAATGTTCTCTATGTCGGAAAGCGAGGTGCGGTTTTCCTTGTCATACATCACCTTTATGTCGTATTCCTCGCCGTCTTCACGGAAACGCGAAGCGATGGAGCCGTTGATGCGGTTGCGGAGATAATAAGCGGCCGTCTGTAGGTTCAGACCGTAGAGCGACAGTTTTTCACGGTCGAAATCGACCTGATACTCCGGCTGATAGTCGGAGCGGGAGATGGTGATGTCGGCCGTGCCGGGGATGCCTTGGAGAATCCTCTTCAGTTGCTGTGCCACGGAGTCGGTCTCGGTGAAATCATAGCCGTAAATCTCGAAATCGACTGTGGATTGTCCGCCCATTCCTTGACCGCGTCCGCCGCCGATGTTTACCTGGGCTTTTTTGAACTCGGGAAATTGTTCCTCGATATCTTTACGCATGCCGTCGGCAATTTCCTTGATGCCACGGTCGCGGTCGCCGGGGTCAGAAAGACGGATGTTCATTGATATGATGTGTGAGCCGTTGTCGGAAAGCGACGCGAAAGTGTTGTCGGAACTTGCCGGACCTACGGTATAACTCGACACGAGGATTTCGGGATATTTCGCCCTCCAGAGAGAGTCGAGACGGCGCGTGGCGTCTTGCGAGATTTCCACACGTGTTCCAATCGGGGTTTCAAGCGACACGCCGAGGCGTCCGTTATCCTGCATGGGGAAAAACTCGGTGCCGACCTGCTTCATCAGGAAGATGGAGCCCACAAATGTGGCGAGACAGATGATTATGGTCAGTGCGCGATGGCTTACAACCTTCTGCAAGAGGGCGGCATAGCCGTTGTCGAATTTGTCGAGGCCTTTTTCTATGGGGGTGAAAAGGAGGTTGTAGAGTTTCGAATGATGGTTGTTGAGCCTGAGCCACTGGGAGCAGAGCATCGGGGTGAGAGAAAGGGCGCATGTGGTGGAGATAATCATCATGATTGTCACCATCCATCCGAGTTGACGGAAAAGCACGCCGGTCATGCCCGTCACCAAAGTGAGGGGGAAGAACACCGCGATAAGGGTGAGGGTTGAGGCTATAACGGAAATGGCCACCTCGTTGGTGCCATGCACGGCTGCCTGCTTCGGGTCGGAACCACGTTCGATGTGGGTGGTGACGTTTTCGAGCACCACGATGGCGTCGTCAACGACCATACCGATTGAAATGGACAATGCCGAGAGGGAGACGATGTTGAGTGTGTTGCCGGTGGCGAAAAGATAGATAAATGAAGCGATGAGCGACACCGGGATGGTGATTATGATGATCATCGTCGCCCTCCAGCGGCCGAGGAAGACGAACACCACAATCATGACGAAAAGGAGCGCGTAGAGCACCGTTTCCTCAAGGGATGCGATGGTGTTGCGGATATTGTCGGAAGTATCGACGATAACCCCGAGTTTCACGTCGGAGGGGAGGTTTTTCTGAAGCTTGGGGAGCATTTCCATCACCTTCTCGGAAATCTGGACGGAATTGGCGCCGCTTTGCTTCTGGATGATAATCATTGCGCCCGCTTTGCCGCCGATATAGGTCAGATCGGAAGAGCGG
>CABRKI010000061.1 GCA_902471455.1 uncultured Porphyromonadaceae bacterium
CCTCGAGGCCTGCCGCAAGGCCGGCCTGATGGGCATGTCGATGCCGCGTCGCCTCGGGGGCCTCAACTTTCCAATCACCCCTTACATCATGGCAGCCGACATGGTGAGCCGTGCCGATGCAGGCTTCGAAAACCTTTGGGGACTTCAGGACTGCGCCGAGACCATTTATGAGTTCGCCGATGAGGAACAGAAAAAGAAATACATCACCCGCGTATGCGAAGGCGAAACCATGTCGATGGACCTCACCGAACCCGACGCGGGTTCCGACCTCCAGTCGGTTATGCTCAAGGCCACGAAGAAGGAAGACGGTTCTTACGTGCTCAACGGAGTGAAGCGTTTCATCACCAACGGCGACAGCGACATCCACCTCGTGCTTGCACGCTCCGAGGAGGGTTCAAAGGATGGCCGCGGTCTGTCGATGTTCATTTACGACAAGCGCAACGGTGGCGTAACCGTACGTCGCATCGAGAACAAGATGGGTATCAAAGGGAGCCCCACTTGCGAACTCGTTTACAAAGACGCTCCTTGTGAACTCGTGGGAAGCACCCGTCTTGGCCTCATCAAATATGTGATGGCGCTTATGAACGGCGCACGCCTCGGTATTGCCGCTCAGTCGGTGGGCATCAGCGAAGCCGCATACCGCGAAGCGCTTGCATACGCCAAAGACCGCAAGCAGTTCGGCAAAGCCATTATCGAGTTCCCCGCAGTTTCCGAAATTCTCTCGACGATGAAAGCGAAACTCGATGCATCGCGCGCCCTCCTTTATGCATGTTCACGTTTCGTGGATATGTATAAAATCTACGACGACATCGCCAAGGAGCGTCCTCTCACTGTCGAGGAGAAGAAGGAGCAGAAATACTACAGCCGTCTCGCCGACGCCTTCACTCCCCTCGCAAAGGGCATGACTTCCGAATATTGCAATCAGAATACCTACGATTGTATCCAGATTCACGGTGGTTCGGGCTTCATGAAGGATTATACTTGCGAACGTCTATACCGCGACGCACGTATCACTTCAATTTATGAAGGCACGACGCAGCTTCAGGTGGTTGCCGCCATCCGCCACGTCACAACCGGAACTTACCTCAACAAAATCCGCGAGTTTGAAGCCATGGATGTTAAACCGGCAGACGAGGCTATCAAGAATACACTTGTATTCATGACCCAGCAGTATGCCGACGCAGTTCAAGCTGTGAACGGCGTGAACGACCCCAAATTCCACGACTTCATGGCTCGCCGCCTCGTGGAAATGGCTGGACACATCATCATGGGCTATCTTCTCCTTGAAGACACCCAGAGAGATGATTCCTTCCGCAAGTCGCTCGTGGTATATGTGAAATACGGACAGGCCGAAGTAGAACGCCACGCCTCCTTCATCGGCAACTTCCAGCCCGACCAAATCTCAGACTATCTCTACACCGAGAACGCCTGACCCCCAACGTAACGCGTCTTTATTTGTTAGTTGATATAAGGAACCGCATGGAGTTTTTCTGTGCGGTTCCTTTTTTCATTGAGAGAGCGAGTTTAGCGGGCCAAACTTCAAGGCATATAAGCCACTCGATTTGTTTTATTTAAGAAGTTGTTTAAACTTTTTTCTTTTTCAAGATTCCGTCATATTTTCGAGACGATTTTGAAACTTGAAGAGGGAGTTTAGCGGGCTAAACGACCGATGAAAGGTTCAAAAGCGTCCGAAAAGGTGGCAGAAGATTGGGAAAGAGGTCTTTTTAACGTAAAAAGCCATAAGAAAATCAATCTCCGTAAAAAAGTTTAAACAACTTCTAAGTAATAAAAAGAAAAATAGCCTAATTAAGGTAATTAATAGAACATTTTTAATTAACTTTGTTGTCAGAATCAAAAAACCGTTTTTTTATTAGGTTATTTCAATAACGATGGTCAAGGCAATCGTAAAATTATTATCCGTATTCTTGGGTTTTACGTTGGCTTTCATAACGGGGAAACTTGTTTTTTTAGCCGCCAATGCATCCGTTTATTCAGGAATAGGAACTTCCGAAATATTGAGCATTATCGGGCATGGACTGTCTATGGATTTCTCCATGGCAGGATATTTCACCGTTATTCCTGCAATATTGCTTTGTATTGCTACTGCAAAAGGCTCAAAAGGCATCATCGACAAGATTATGAATGCTTATTTCATAATCGCGTCTCTGATTATATCGCTTATCATTACAGTAGATGCCTCGCTTTACGGCTATTGGCAATTCAAACTTGACTCAACTCCGGTTTTCTATTTCCTCTCCTCTCCGTCGGCAGCATTTGCAAGCGCGGAATGGTGGCATTTTATTGTCGGTCCGCTCGTTTGGCTCTTGTTTGCCGCCCTTTTCTATGTTATACTTTACTACTTCACCATCAAACTTCAGGGAGACATTGCACCATCTAAAGGGAAAAAAGCCGCTGCCAACGTAGCGGTAATGGTTGTAATGACTGCGTTGCTCTTCATTCCAATCCGAGGAGGTGTTACGGTTTCGACAATGAACCTTTCCCGTGCATATTTCAGTTCCGACATTCGGCTTAACCATGCGGCAGTGAATCCGGCATTCTCGCTGATGTATTCGCTGAGCCATCAAAACGATTTCGCCAGCCAATACCGTTTCTTTGACGAAAAAGAAAACCAACGTCTCTTCTCGATGCTTACGGAAGTCCCGAACGATTCAATAGACACCCCTCTCCTATCCTCGCCCCGACCGGACATCTATATCATCATCCTTGAAAGTTTTTCTTCACACCTTTTCCCTTCTCTCGGCGGCGAACCAGTGGCCTTAAAACTTGACAGCATCGCACGCGACGGTTTGCTTTTTACCAATTTTTATGCCAACAGTTTCCGCACCGACCGTGGCATCCCGGCAGTACTCAGCGCATATCCGGGCCAACCCTCCACGTCGATAATGAAATTCGTAAGCAAAACGGAAAACCTTCCTTCACTTTCAAAAGAACTTAAAACGAAAGGAGGGTATTCCACAAAATACTATTACGGGGGCGACGCCAATTTCACCAATATGAAAGCATATCTCGTCTCCGCAGGATTTGACGAAATAATTTCAGATATAGACTTTCCGGTTGGCAAACGTCTCAGCAAATGGGGTGCGCACGACGATGTGGTGTTCGACCGTGTAGCGAAGGAACTTGAACCTTACGACACTTCGCATCCGGCACTTAAAGTGATACAAACTTCCAGTTCGCACGAGCCTTTTGAAGTGCCGTATGACGACAAGGGACGCTTCTCCGATAAACGGGCAAAAGCATTTGCATATACCGACAGCTGCGTAGCCAATTTCATAACCACGCTCCGAAACCACCCTCAATGGCAAAACACTTTGATAGTTGTAGTGCCCGATCATTACGGTGCCTATCCCGACCTCACAGACCCTATGGAAAGGCATAAGATTCCATTAATCATGACGGGCGGCGCACTATTAAAGAGAGGCAACGACGCCACCGTAGGTTCGCAAATCGACATCACGGCAACTCTTCTCAATGCACTCGGGATAAAAAGCGACCTCTTTCCGTTTTCAAGAAATCTCCTGAACCGAAAGTCGCCTCATTTTGCATTCTTTGCCGACCCGTCCGTCATAGGATTCGTAACCGAATCCGGCAACGTGGTTTATAATCTCGATTCCTCCAAAACGGAAAGCGGGGATGAAAAACTGCTACCTTTCGCAAAATCATTTTTACAAACTTTATACGACGACCTCTCTAAACGATGAATGAATTTATAATCAACCTCGACACCGAAATATTCCTCTGGATAAACTCATTCCATTCCCTGTATTGGGACGTTGTGATGAAGATGGCCAGCGGAAAACTCGTATGGGTGGTACTTTACGCCACCCTTATATTCGCGCTTTGGCGCACATACGGCTGGAAAATTACAATCGTATTCACAATAAGTGCAGTATTGGCTGTAGTTTTGGCCGACCAGATTTCAGCTTCGATACTTCGCCCGATGTTCGAACGTCTGCGTCCGGCCAACCTTGAAAACCCCATCTCTCACATGGTGCATATCGTCGGCAACTATCGCGGAGGACGCTACGGGTTTCCCTCTTGCCATGCCGCCAACACATTTGCTGTGGCAACCATCATGGCAATGCTTTTCGGGAAATGGAGATTCTCTATCTTCATTTATCTTTGGGCTTTACTGAATTGCTATTCGAGAATATATCTGGGGGTGCATTATCCGGGCGATCTGCTTGCCGGCCTTGTAATAGGATGTATGTGCGGCGGAATAATGTATCTTGTGGGCGGTATGCTTGCCAAAACAATGGTGAAACGTGTAAAGCCTCAGTCTTCGACATTACTTCGCTTTTCAATAATAAATGGCACCCAGACCACCTGCCGTCCGTTGGACACTGTGATATGGGCTGGAATTCTGACCCTACTTTTCATATTCATCTGCGCCTCAGCCATATTCTGACGACAAAGTTACATCTATACGCAGAATATTTGTGCAATTTCAATTGTAAGGACATGCCTTCGGCATGTTTGATTGCACACTATTCAGATGCATACATATTTGTGTGTTGTCTAAAACCTTATACGTATAAACATCTTTATAGAACCGTGTTGGCATGTTTTCCGTTTTAATACAAAGATTCTCCCGGTGTTACCTCACCCCCATTTTGATGGAAGGAGAAATGTCGAACTATTAAAACATAAACAATATGGGAAACAATGTCATCCAACAAAAGAAAGAATCCGACGATTCTTTCCTCAAAGCCAAAAACGACAGCACCATGCTCAAGTTGCTTGGTTACTTGCTCGCTTTGGTTATCGGCGGCGCAATAGTATGTCTCATACTCGGATTCCTTAAAACCGCAGTTGACTCCCTTGTCATCGTAGGTGGTGTCCTGCTTCTTGTGGCAATCTTCATCTTATGGGCATACCATTCCACCAAATATCATATCATGTCGAAGCGCTACAAAAAGCTGATTCGTAACTACGAAGAGCAGCCGTAAAACGTTGAGGCTTTAATGTAGGGACATGCCTTTGGCTTGTTTAATCAATATCCATATCTCAATTATTACACACCTCCGGCTTGTTTAATTAACACCCCGATTCTCGAATATTACATACCTCTGGCTTGTTTAAGCAACAATCTGATTCTCAGATGCTACATGCCGGAGGCATGTCCTTACATATCTATCGGCTACATATCCCCGTCCCACACAATTAAAAACACACGATTCCCTTATATATTACGATTCTATTGCATCATCCATAAACTGACCCAATAAAAACATTTTCAAAAATGCTTGCAAAATAGAAGAATAAACTGTAAATTCGCAACCTCAAACAATAGTGTTTGACTACATATTTACATAAAAGCGTTTTTTGCTTATACTGGGAAAGAAAATCGCCAAATTTAATTCCCACTACATACAGTTTAGGCAGTCGAAACGCTCATGCTTGTCGTTTATCCACTCCCCGACAAGGGGTATCGATATCCGTATGGCGTGGGAGTGGACTGTATTATTGTATGTAAGGCGTTTGGCGATGCCTCTTTTCCGATAATCAGAACTTGTCCTACGCTTTTTGTTACTATCAACCACCAGGGCATAGAGAGGACACTTGCCAAATAAGAATTATATAGTAAGATGAGAAAATTGTTACTAACACATTCTCTTTCTGCTTTTGCCGCATTGTCCGCACTTACGGCGGAAGCACAAGTGGAAACATTTACAGTACCTGTTGCAGAAGTAGATGGAATGAAAATCGAAAAACGCTATTTTGTAAACTGGGAAAACGGTATTTCCGGGGAGATTGAGAATCTCGTAACCGGAATGCCCGAGTTTGGAAGCTATCTAAAGATAGGAAACCCTGTAGTTATGGCAGCTCTTCAGAGCGAACTTAGCAAGCAAACAATGTTAATGGCCGAGACATTAAAGGATATCGAAGCCAAGTCGTTGCTTGCAGCCGAGCAGTTTGATAAACTCTCCGAAGCAACAGACAATATTAAACATTCATATCTGACCGAAATCGAGAATCTGACTAATTTGTATCTCAAGATGCTCGATGCCTATGAGTCGATGAGCAAGGATATTGAGGCGAAGCTTCAGGACACCAGGAGCATTCCAACGAGAGCCACACAATATGACGCAGGACTGTCGTCCATAATATCCGATTGGGATTATTCTGTGTTTATGGTAAACTTCACACAAAACTATCTCAATGACCTTGCCGATGAGATTGTTGAGGCAGGGGAATCTATGGGGAGCGAGGGAGACGAAGCTGCGGAGCTTATCGAGATGTATGTAAAGCAGGCAGAGACGGCAGAATCAACCCTCTACATATTGTCGGATTATTATGAAACCAATCAAGACAATCTTTCATACGACCAACTTGAGGAACTCAATGAAATGATAATCGAGAATGTCGAATTGATAGCAGAGGTTGTCAAGGGGTATGAAACAGAACCTATGAGCTATACCTATTTGCTTCTCGGTTTTTGTCGTGACAGTCTCGAATCGGTTACAGAGAATTATCTTGAAGCTGTAGAGAAGGTAAAAAACCTGTATGCCCGTCTCTCTCAACTCCCCGATTTGACCACAACTCTTTACTGTGGACTTGAAAATGAGCCTTTTGGCCTTGCCTACAACATTATCAACAATGACGGAACTCTTGTGGTTCCTTCAGAGCAATCCTATCTCGATGAGACATTTACCGTCTCGGAGATAATAGGATATATGTTCGGTCCATGTTACGACCGAGAAAATCCGCTCTGCCACAAAGTCGTTATCCCGAAATCTGTAAGTAGCATTAAAAATGAGGCGTTCGCCGCACCCGGAATCCATACTGTGGTATGTGAGGCAAATGCCACAGATGAGTATATAGTCTATCTTTCCGATGACAGTTTCACTCCGGAAACATATCAGGACGCCATCCTCTATGTTCCGGATGGTTCTATCGAGTATTATGCACAAGCTCCGGGCTGGAAAAACTTCAAAAACATCCACCCCATTTCACAGGCAAGCGTAGAAGGAGTTGACAACGACATCGTCTCAATCAATGTTTCAGGCAGCTCCCTTATTGTAAAAGGAGCCGAAGGAAAGTCGGTAGAAGTCTATAGAGTCGATGGCCTAAAAATATACGAAGGCAAAGAAAACATCATAAACCTTCCTTCTTCCGGCATATATATCGTACGTATCGGTAAAAGCATATTCAAAGTAGCCCGATAAAACCTATTATTAAAATATGTTTGTCAAAGAGCTATAGCTACATTGTAGAATCTCAAACATGTAAGACATGGACAAAGGATGGCGTTACATACAAAATACGTCATCCTTTTGCCTTCAATCGAATACACCCTTACAAAGCTATTTAATATTAAAATGAAAAGAATATTATCATTGTTATTTGTTTTCGCAAATTTAATTGCGCAGGCCCAAATTTCATGGCCACCCAAATCATTTCCCTGCAATGTGCCGTTCATATTGCCGGCCGAAATCGAATACTATTGGGGCATCAATAAAATCATTTGCACAGGCAGAAGCGGCAACGGCTACAAGTTTAAAGTGACAGGAACTGGAAACCACGACCATTCGGCAGCCCAAATCAACATGCTCTATATGCAGCCCTCTTCTACCGGAGGCCTACCCTCGGGCTCAATGGCCGGCACATATTTCTTTCCTGCCGTGGAAAAAGGAAAACCTTTCTATTTCTCTTTCGAAGCAGCATGGAAAGGCACCACGCCAAGCAAGTTTTTACTTTTCTTCATGAGCGAATGGATTTCAATTCCGAAAGAAGAACCGGCAACCACGTCAGTGCCGGAAAGACAGGAACCACTTACAATCCCGTCGTTTGGGACAGAATCTTCATCTACCCGACAAACAGAACCGTCTGTTAAGAAAGAACCGGTTTTCAAAGCACCTTCCTATCCAGGGGGAAGACAGAAACTTCAGGAATTCTTGAAAAATAATATGCAAAAGCCGCACATTGCAATCGAATCCGCAGGCTACGGCACCACCACAGTCGAATTCACAATCACACCTTCCGGAACGATATCCAATCCGAACTACACAAGGAGATGCAACGAGAGGGTTGACAAAGAAGTGATGCGTCTCGTAAACATCATGCCGTCGTGGAAACCCGCCACAAAAGACGGAACGCCATGCACGGCTACCGTGCAATTATCCATGTCGATTTTCCCGTCGTTTAACGCAAGCTATAAAATAACACGTATTAAATAATCTATAAATCATTATGAATATGAATTTCATAAAAACTTTTTTGGCATTTACCGTCATTCTGGCGGGAATATCCAGCTCATTTGCCGTTAAAACGGCAAGCAAACCCGGTCTAAAAATAGAGGATAAAGAGAAATTACTTGTTTTGCCCGAACGATTCTACTATCTGGGCCAAGAAAAAGACTATCAAAGGCAGCTGCACTGCTACGTTCCACTCTCCGGAACCGATATAACCACCGACGTCTCAGTCCCTTCTTTCATGGGCACCTTTATAGAAGGGATGTGGATAGACCCTGCTACCGGAAAGGTGTATATAGCATGGGAAGAAGGAGGTATGGAAATCAGGGAAATCCATATCATGGAGGTTAAGAAGAACGGAGAGGCCACACAAATAAAAGAAATCAACGGATTCAATCCGAGGGGTGCCAACGGATATGACGCTTCCGGACAGTGCGGTATCGAGATTAAAGACAACTATATCGTTATCACTGAGAACAGCAAACCTGCCGTCTATACACTCGGCTTGCAAAAAGGTTCATTGCCGGTTCCGTCGAGAATGAAAATAGACAATCCGGATCTTGGGTTTGTGAAGATAACAGCCGACGGCGTGAACGTGAGACAATTGCCGGATGCAAAGTCTCCGAAACTTCTACAAGAAAAGCAGGAATATTATGAAGGGATGTTGACTTGGGAAGATGAAAAGGAGACAGGATTCGTATATATCCCATGCCATCCCTCTAAAGGAGATATCCTCCCATATCACGCTTCACTAACACATCCTGAAGACTGGCAACCTGTCATAATCGATAATTACAAGCAAGGATATGTATCTTCCCGCTTCACTACGCCGGTGGGAATGGGTAAAATTGTACCAAGGATGACTCGTCCGGCAGCAATTCCGGAAGATGAATTGTTTGGACATGAATTCACAAGTTCTGAAATAATCGTCCGGAGCACTCGTTATATAGACAACGGCAAATATAAAGGTCTTTGGATCAACATAGAATTTCCCGGCATGGAGGAAGATGGAGGCATCTTTTTTGGTAAACAAATTGGAGATGTGGTGGTTTACTACTCATATTCTCCCCTCCCCTCTTACGATGAGAACGTTTTTGGCGTGAAGAAAACGGAAGACGGATTATCATTCGGTGAGAACCTGTTGGCCGGAGACATCTACGGTTTCACTATGGGTAACGACATTGATATTTACAAGCTTGATGAAAAGGGAATAGAAACCATCTATTCCACCGCCATTCCGCTCGGACGGGGCAGATATCTTGTAAATGTGGACGGATCCTTACTACAAGTGGAGCTCCCCTACTAACCCGACATTTTAACCTTTAAACATCTTATAGCCATGGACGAAATTTCCACTTATGAAACCAACGAACCATTGTCCGACCGTTTCCGGTTGGCTTTGCTAATCATCACAGCATGTATGGGGCTGTTAGGCGTATATGCCATATATGCCGTGTTTACCTCCGGAATAGAATGGGGATTTGATATCGACTGGAATTGCTTCAAATCTCCCATTTTTCCGGTGCTTGCCGTAATCGGCTTCTTCTTGCAGTTCCTTAACTGGCAGCATTCCTCAATGGAAACCTGGATCGGTACCAAAGGTCCGAACGACAGCAAGATGAAATGGGAGAAAAGCAACGATATAACCGATGTGATGTTCGGAGGTTGCCTGATACCTATCATCATGCATCTCGTGGTTTATCCATGCGCAATCGGAGCTATAATCTGGTATGCCATAATGGGAGCCGTCCATTTGCTTGGCAAAGCATCCCCCTTCGTCATTTCCGCGTTAATAGCCGGAGTGGTATTCCTTTTCTACCGATTGGGCAACAAGACAAGTGCAAACCGCTATCGTGTGGCGATTCTTGCAGCACTCACCTTAGTGGAAGGGGCTGCTTTAGCTGGCACTGCCTATTATATGAAAAATCATGACAGTATTTCGATATTCAGCAATTTTTCGGACGATTCCGAATGGGCGGAGTCAATCGGTATATGCACAATCACCGGCGACGGCGTGAATTTGCGGGTGGGTCCGGGCACGAACTTTGAGAAATCAGGATACTCCGTTTCTGCCGGCGAAGCCTACCCTCTTCTCGAAGAATCAGGAGAATGGGTCAAAATCGATTATAACAGCACTCCCCTTTGGCTTTCCAACCGATTCTGCCAACTGACATACGGGAACGGTGGAGCAGAAACGGTATCTGAAGACGATGACCTCGGTTGTTGGACAGGCGACGAACAATCGGAAGAAAACACCGCCGTCGAAACAGTGGAAGAAGCGGCTCCAGAAGTCATCAACCCCATTTCCGGAGCCACATCCCTAACCGGTAAACTCGATGGGAAATACGAAATCGTGCTCCAATATACCGTCAATGATGACGGCTCGGTAAGCGGTTCTTATTATTATACAAAATATAAAACCCCCATTTCCATATCGGGAGAAATTTCCGGAGGGAACATGACTCTTGAAGAGCACACCAACGGCAACCTCACGGGACGTTTTATCGGCACTGTAACATCTGACGGCTTCGACGGTGTTTGGGAATCGGCCGACGGAAGCAGGACAATGGACTGCACACTGCGTCGCATCGAATAACGAAGAAGATCTAAAATAAAAGAAGCATCCTTTCGCAGGGATGCTTCTTTTTCATCAACGATTTTATATTTTGCGGTATCAGGCCTCTGCCGACTGAGGGGCCGGGGCTGTCTTCGGAAGGGTGAGATGCAGGAAGAGCCAGCCGAGGAAGCCGGCAAGGAAAGAGCCGACGAGAATGCCTAACTTGGCATTATTGAGTATTTCGGAAAGATACGGATCGCCCGTGCCGAACGAGAGGTTGGCTATGAAAAGCGAAACCGTGAAACCGATACCACCGAGCAACGAAACCGATGCAAGCTGACCCCAGTTGCATCCTTCGGGCATCGGAGCCCACTTCAGTTTTATACAAAGCCATGAAAAAAGGAAAATCCCCAGGAACTTACCGACTACAAGGCCAAGGATAATAGCCGGAGCCACTCCGGAGAAAAGAGAACCGATTTCCATATCGCCGAAGAAGATGCCCGCATTTGCAAAAGCAAACAAGGGAACAATCAGATAGTTGACCACCGGATGGAGGGAGTCTTCCATATCCTGCAACGGGGAAATAACCTTATCGGAGGCAGATTCTATCTCCTTCAGCCAGTTGAGCTGTTCTTTGGTGAGAATGGTGCGGCTCACAAGTTTTTCATCATCTTCGTGTGCAAAATACCCGATATTCTGGCGTATGGTCTTTATATATTTTTTAGGCGCATACACAGGGATGGCAGGCACACAGAATGCTATGAGCACGCCGGCAATGGTAGGATGTATCCCCGCATTCAGGAAAAGGAACCAAATAAATGCCCCGATTCCAAGATAAAACACTTTACTCTGTATTCCAAGTTTTCCACCCAGGGCCAACACCGCCAATAAAACAACGGCAATCAAGAGCAACCAATAGCTTATATGGGAACTATAGAATATGGCAATCACGAGGATGCCACCGATGTCATCGACCACGGCAAGCGTAGTGAGAAATATCTTAAGGCTTATGGGCACCCGCTGGCCAAGCATGGCAAGCACCCCGAGAGAAAAGGCTATGTCCGTAGCCATCGGTATGGCGGCACCTCCGATAAAGTCCGTACCCTTGCCAAGCAAATAGAAAATCAGAACCGGCACCCCCATCCCGCCGACAGCAGCTACAATAGGAAGCAAAGCCTGCCGGAATGAAGAGAGTTCACCCACCAGGATTTCCCTTTTTATTTCAAGCCCGACGGAGAAAAAGAAAACAGCCATCAACGCATCGTTGATGAAAGCCATTATGCTCATTGGATGACCATGATGGCTGAAAAGATTGAAGCTGCCAATCTGTAAAGCCATTTCATGGGTCCACAAAGAATTATAGAAATCGTGAAGGAATGGTAGGTTGACAACCAACAATGCCAATCCCGTAGCCACGAGCAACACGTTACCTCCGTTGGTAAGGTTTTTTATAGTCTTTCGCGCAGTATAAAGAACAGTTGACATAATCTATAGAATATTTATAACACTGAAAGCCGCAATCGACAACGGCAAAAAGAAACGGAGCGGGATATTTTAATAAAAACCCCGCCCCTTATACAAAATAAAAAAAACTATGGTGCGGGATTAACGTCGCCCCTGCCTTCAAGCAACGCCATAAGCTGGTCTGCCGCAAGTTTGGTTTTCACCTTTTCGATGACATCCGTCACGGTTCCGTCGTTGTCGCATACGAACGTGGTGCGCACAATGCCCATGTATTCGCGTCCCGCCATTTTTTTCAAACGCCAAACGCCGGCAGTCTGGCAAAGCGTAGTATCCGTATCGGCCACCAAAGGGAAAGGGAGGACTTGTTTTTCGGCAAATTTCCGATGGCTTTCCTCCGAATCCCTGCTCACCCCGATCACCTGATACCCCATCTGCAGAAGCGTGTCATAATTATCGCGGAAACTGACGGCTTCGGCTGTGCAACCCGGGGTATTGTCTTTAGGATAAAAATAAATTATAAACTTCTTTCCTGGAAAATCCGAGAGCCGGATTTCTTTTCCGTTGCTGTCCCTGCCAAGCAGGTCGGGCATTTTATCACCTATATTCATTGTCTTTAGAAATAATATATACATTATAACGAAAAACCGGAATCTTCCCGGAAGAGGGAGATCCCGGTCCTTATATTATTTAACGCGGACAGGCTCAATCAAGTTTAAGAACAGCAAGGAAAGCTTTCTGCGGCACTTCGACAGAACCGATTTGTTTCATACGTTTTTTGCCCGCCTTCTGCTTTTCAAGAAGTTTTCTCTTTCGCGATATGTCGCCTCCATAACATTTGGCCGTAACGTCTTTCCTAACCGCCTTGATGGTCTCCCTCGCTATGATTTTAGCCCCTATTGCAGCCTGGATGGCGATATCGAACTGCTGGCGCGGAATCAATTCCTTAAGCTTCTCACACATGCGGCGACCGAATTTCACGGCATTGTCGGCATGTGTAAGCGTAGAAAGGGCATCTACGCTCTCGCCGTTGAGAAGTATGTCAAGTTTCACGAGTTTCGACTCGCGGAAGTCATGCAGGTGATAATCGAAAGAAGCATACCCTTTCGAAATACTTTTGAGCTTGTCGTAAAAATCAATCACGATTTCCCCGAGAGGCATGTCAAACGTGATTTCCATACGGTTGCCCGATATATATTCCTGCTTCACCAACTCACCGCGCTTGCCAAGGCAAAGCGTCATAATCGGTCCGATATAATCGGCCTGCGTTATGATAGTGGCCCGGATGTATGGCTCTTCGATATGGTCGATCAATGTAGCCTCGGGAAGCCCGGAAGGGTTATGAACCTCCGTGCAGTTACCTTTCTTGTCATACACCTTATACGACACGTTAGGAACAGTAGTGATGACATCCATATCAAACTCCCTGCCGAGACGCTCCTGGATGATTTCCATGTGAAGTAGCCCGAGGAAACCGCAACGGAATCCGAATCCCAGCGCCGCCGACGATTCCGGCTGGAATGTGAGCGAGGCATCGTTGAGCTGCAATTTCTCAAGCGAAGCGCGAAGATTCTCGAAATCCTCAGTCTCTATGGGATAGACTCCGGCAAACACCATAGGTTTGACCTCCTCGAAACCCTCGATCGATCTCTCGCAAGGACGGCCGACATGTGTGATAGTATCGCCCACCTTTACCTCCTTCGAGGTCTTTATGCCCGAGATTATATAACCCACATTGCCTGCGGATATTTCCTTGGTGGGAAGCATGTCTAATTTCAACACCCCGACTTCGTCGGCATGATATTCCTTGCCGGTGGAAACGAACTTCACGAAATCATCCTTTTTCAAGGTGCCGTTGACAATTTTAAAATAGGCGATAATACCCCTGAACGGATTGAAAACAGAGTCGAATATGAGGGCCTGCAAAGGAGCATCGGGGTCACCTTTCGGTGCCGGCACACGCTCCACGATGGCTTTAAGCACATCGTCTATGCCCATTCCGGTTTTACCGCTCGCCCTGATAATATCCTCACGGTCGCAGCCGAGGAGGTCAACAATCTGGTCCTCAACTTCGTCGGGCTTGGCGCTGTCAAGGTCACACTTGTTGATAACCGGAATGATCTCCAAGTCGTTGTCGATTGCCATGTAGAGGTTGGATATGGTCTGGGCCTGAATCCCTTGCGATGCATCCACTATAAGGAGCGCACCTTCGCATGCCGCAATCGAACGCGACACTTCGTAGGAAAAATCGACATGTCCCGGAGTGTCTATAAGATTGAGCACATATTTCTCTCCATCAAGTTCGTAATCCATCTGAATGGCATGGCTCTTGATTGTAATACCCCTCTCCCGTTCGAGGTCCATATCGTCGAGCACCTGTGCCTCCATATCTTTTGCTGAGACCGTGTTCGTACGCTCAAGAAGCCGGTCGGCAAGGGTTGACTTACCATGGTCTATATGCGCTATTATACAGAAATTTCTGATATTTTTCATTTTTTCTTCTTTTCAACTGCAAAGTTAACAAAAAAATTTCATATATTTTTTCACTTCACCATCTTGCTGCAAAACAATAAGAAACAATCGCTCCCATGTATAAAATACTATTCCATTCAAACAAGTACTATTAAAAATTTTACTACTATGTATTGCATAGTACTATTTTTATTATTAACTTCGCGGTGTCAAATCAAGATAACAACAAATAAAATGGAATCAAACATCAAACTTATCGCCCTTCTGTTTTTCGGGTTGGCCTCCTGCCTTATATACGGCAACGACCCCGTTGACACCGTCGCAGACCTCCTCCACGACATCGTCGAGGCTTTATGAAAACAAAATATAGGGATAGCGGTTCGCAACGCCCTATCCCCCATTCCTGATTGCATACATTCTTATTTCTCCTCTAATATAAAAGACATATACTACTATTATGGCAGAAACAAACAACAAACCAGACTCCAATATACGATCCCAGATGCGTAAAGGGATTCTCGAATATTGCGTGCTCCTGCTTCTGAGCCGTAAAAGGGCATACCCTTCCGATATTATCAGCGGACTCAGCGAGGCGTCGCTGATTGTGGTGGAGGGCACCCTCTACACCCTGCTCAACCGGCTGAGGAAAGAAGGGAAACTTAATTACGAATGGGAGGAAAGTCCCAAGGGGCCTCCAAGGAAATATTATTTCATCACCCCCGCCGGGACGGACGCATTGACTGAAATGTCTGATGCCTGGGATGAAATCGTTGCCAACGTCAACCATTTCCGCAACCTTCCCTAAAAATTTTTGAATAATTCAAATATACCACCCCCAAAACAATATCAATAAAAAATGAAAAAGACTTTCAACATAAACATCGCCGGATTCCCGTTCACTATCGATGACGATGCATATACCCTCCTTAACGACTACCTCGATACAATCGAACATGCATTCAAAAACGTCGAGGACTCGCAAGAACTCGTCAACGACATCGAAAGCAGAATAGCAGAACTGCTGCTCGAATGCACTTCTTCGTCAAGCCCGATCGTAACTGTGTCGCAAGTTGAGGATGTCATTAAAAGAATCGGGAAACCCGAAGAAATGATAGCCGAAGATGAAACCATCTCCATCTCAGAAAACGGAGAAAAAACCGAGACCAATTCTTTCTTCGAAGAAGTCACCCCTCCCCCTTTCACACAAAAGAACCCGTACCAGAAAAAGAAACTGTTCCGCGACCCCCAGAACGCAATGCTCGGAGGCGTCTGCTCCGGTCTCGGTTGGTATCTCAACTGCGACCCCACGTGGATAAGGCTTGCCACAGTGCTCCTTACGTTTGCATCGGTTTCGACATGCGGCATAGTTTATCTCGTGCTTTGGCTCGTGCTTCCCGAGGCTAAAACCCCTATAGAGCGCATGCAGATGATGGGCGAAAGCCCAACGATTGAAAATATCGGGAAAACCGTGACTGACTCTTTCAAAGAAGACAACGGTCAGAAGCCTTTCCCGCCGCAACCTACCGATTCTTCCACATTTGCCCAGATACTTTCATCCGTTTTCGGAATCCTTGCGAAAGTACTGATAATAATTGGTCTTATAATCGGTCTGCCCATCCTCATAGGACTTGCAATCGCACTCATAGGATGCGTATTCTCGCTGATACTGTTCGGCACATCCACATTGTCCGGATTCCTTCCCTTCGGAGCCGACACTGAATCGGAATCGATAACGATTCTATACGGAATAATCGCCGGAATCGGCTTCATACTCTTTCTCGGCATACCCCTTTTCATGCTTATCCGCAAAGGTCTCTCTTCAAAAGCGAAACCATTGTCGAAAACCACAAGCTGGATACTCTCCATACTCTGTGTACTCGGTTTTCTCACCGCCGCCTTTGCAACCGGAAAAATCATTAATGAAGAAGAAAAGAACGACCGGACTTTCCGTTATGGAACCGTGACAATACATCACAACGCGCCGCGGTCGCCGGAAGTGGAGGCCGAGAGAGCGAGCCTAAAGGCCGAGCAGGAAAGACAGAGAGCCGAAAAAGCACAGCTGAGAGTGGAAAAAGCAAGATTGAAGGCGGAAAAAGCCCGCGAACGTGCCGCAATAAATGCCGAAAAGAAGGCTCTGATTGCGGAAAAGAAAGCCGTTGAAGAGCTTGAAAGAGCCGAAAGGAAGGCTCAAAAAGCTAAAGAAAAGGCGGAAAGGGCTAAAGCAAAAGCTGAAAAAGCACGACTTAAAGCCGACAGCATTTCAAACATACAGGCAATAACTTTAAGAGACGTATAAACTATAGGTAAAACATATAGTGCAATTTTGAAGGTACGGACATGCCTTTGGCATGTTTGATTGCATAGAATTGAAATGCACAAATGTTTACTGCTTTAGCAATAATTTAGCCTTCTAATGCAGTTTTTTTATATTTTTACAATCGGGCAGGCATAGAAGTCTGCCCTTTTTTCTTTCATATTAGAGTATTTTTCGCTAACTTCGCATAATATTTCGATTTTACACGCGGATTTCCACCCTAAACGCCGCATAACTGATTCAATTTATGGGTTTCTTTAAAAAAATATTTTCAAAAGAGAAGAAGGAAAAACTGGATTCGGGACTACAGAAAACCAAAGAAGGAGTCTGGAGCAAAATAACACGCGCAGTTGCCGGCAAGAGCAAGGTCGATGACGATGTGCTCGACAATCTTGAAGAGGCATTCATCACCAGCGACGTTGGCGTTGACACCACTTTGAAGATTATAGACCGTATCCAGGACCGCGTAGCACGCGACAAATACGTGAATGCCGACGAACTCAACAGTCTTCTTTGCGAAGAAATCACCGACATGCTGGCACGGCCCGAAAACGAAGCCGACAATCTTGATGATTTCGAAGTCAAGAAAACAGATGAACCTTACGTGATAATGGTGGTCGGAGTGAACGGCGTGGGTAAGACCACAACCATCGGCAAACTTGCCGCACAATACAAAAAAGCGGGCAACAAAGTCGTGCTCGGGGCAGCCGACACGTTCCGTGCCGCCGCCATAGAGCAGCTTGACATCTGGGGTGAAAGGGTCGGCGTCCCCGTGATAAAACAGAAAATGGGAAGCGACCCCGCCGCTGTGGCTTTCGACACGCTCTCTTCCGCAAAGGCCCAGGGTGCCGACGTGGTGATTATCGACACCGCCGGACGCCTTCACAACAAGGTAGGGTTGATGAACGAACTCACCAAAATCAAGAATGTGATGAAGCGTGTGGTGCCTGCCGCGCCGCAAGAGATTCTGCTTGTGCTCGACGGGTCCACCGGGCAAAACGCCTTCGAACAGGCAAGGCAGTTTGTGGCGGCTACCGAGGTCAACGCCCTTGCCGTGACCAAACTCGACGGCACGGCCAAGGGAGGCGTGGTGATCGGAATAAGCGACCAATTCCGGATTCCTGTGAAATATATAGGTATCGGCGAGGGGATTGACGACCTTCAGATTTTCCGTCCCGAAGAATTTGTAAAGTCGCTTTTCCTTGCAAAAGAGAATTGATTGGCTAATATGTATAAGAAAAATAGGATAGATATAATTTCAATGGGCTGCTCAAAGAATCTTATCGATTCCGAGCGGCTCTTGAAGCAATTAGCGGCAAAGGGTTACGCCACATGCCACGACCCCGAATCGCCTTCGGGAGAATATGTCGTGGTCAACACCTGCGGCTTCATCAACGATGCCAAAGAAGAATCGATCGACACCATCATCGGGCTCGCCGGATTGAAAGAAGAGAAAAAAATCGGCAAAATCGTTGTGATGGGGTGTCTTTCGCAGAGGTATATGGACGAACTGAAAGCAGAAATACCGGAGGTTGACGTATGGTACGGCAAATTCGACTGGAAGAATTTCATTTCAGAACTGCCCGACAAAAGCCATAGCAACCCTACGCCTGCGTCTTGGGAACGTACCCTCACTACTCCCCCCCACAGCGCGTATCTGAAGATATCGGAAGGTTGCAACCGGTTTTGTTCGTTCTGTGCCATTCCGCTGATTACGGGTCGCCACACCTCGCGCCCTATCGAGGAAATATTATTGGAAACGGAATCGCTCGTGGCCGACGGGGTGAAAGAATTCAACGTCATAGCCCAGGACCTTTCATCTTACGGCACCGACCTATACGGACGGCATGCCCTTGCCGAACTAATCGACAGAATGGCCGACATCAAAGGAGTGGAATGGATAAGGCTACATTACGCCTACCCCTCAGACTTCCCGATGGACGTGCTCGACGTGATGGCTAAAAGAGACAACGTCTGCAAATATCTCGACATTGCGTTGCAACATATCTCCGACCCCGTGCTCTCCAACATGAGAAGGCACATCGACAAGGAAGGTACTTTGAGCTTATTGAAAGAAATCCGTGAGAAAGTTCCCGGAATCAGAATCAGGACCACCCTTATGACCGGATTTCCCGGCGAAGGGGAAATGGAGTTCGATGAATTGGTTGACTTTGTCAAGACCCAACGCTTCGACCGCATGGGTGCGTTTGCCTATTGCGAGGAAGACGACACTTTCGGTGCCAAGAATTTCAAGGACGATATTCCGGAAGACGTGAAGCAATCAAGGCTCGACACGATTATGGGAATACAGGAAGAGATTTCCTACGAATTGAACGAACAAATGGTAGGGACCATACAAAAAGTCCTTATCGATAGAATAGAAGGCGGAAAAGCTTACGGAAGGACCCAATATGATTCTCCGGAAGTTGACCCGGAAGTCATCGTTGACGACCCGTCGCTTCAACCCGGAGAATTTATCGATGTGAAGATTACTGAAGCCTACCCCTTCGAACTTATAGGAGAGAAAGCATAATACGCCATAAAAATGGGAATAAGATATAACCGGGATTCAAGACGCGCCACCAACGGGCCGATGATTTTTTTCACCGACCCCTCGGCGGAGATAGACCTGCGCGATGAAATACGCGGGGCGATATCTTCACAACTTTCGTTTTATGCCTACAGGAGTCCGGGCGACATGATGATTTCCTACGGCTCCTCGGAAGGGTTTGTCGAAGGCATCGGTATCCCCGGATTTGTAATCTCACCTTTCAATCCTGCACTTCCCGCGATCACAATTCCTTGGCGCCCTGTCAAATCGAATTTCACCGGGAAATACTGTAGCTATCGTTTCCCCGCGAAATCAACCGGCTTCCACGAGTATGCCTCGGAGATAGATAGCATCCAATCCATGTTGAAGAAACTTGGAGGAGGAAAGACAGTGGCTTCAAGAGTGATTTGCGAAGACGAAAGAATCGATGTGGGGGCCACTTTCTCAGAATTATGCCGAAGATATCCGGATGCATTTGTATTTACCTTTTCAACCCCCCTGACTGGATGCTGGATCGGAGCCACCCCGGAGCTTCTTCTCAGCGGCTCCCCGGACAAACTCTCGACAATGGCTCTGGCGGGAACCAGGAAAGCCGGAGATTCCGAAGATTGGGACATAAAAAACAGCGAAGAACAGCAGATGGTGGCCGACTATATTGTGGAATGCATGAAATCGCACGGGCTTGAAACCGCTGTAGGGGAAAAATACAACCGTCGGGCCGGCGATATCGAGCATATCTGCACCCCTGTTTCAGCAGTCCCATCCGAAACTTTTGATGCTGCAGCCCTAAAATCTTTGCTTAAAGAGCTCGCCCCGACCCCTGCGGTTTGCGGTTTGCCCAAGAAGGAATCGCTGAAATTGATTCTGGAAAAGGAAGCGCACGACAGAGGGTGCTACGGCGGATTTTGCGGCCCATTCAGTTCCCTCACGGATTTTTCATTCCACGTCATCCTGCGTTGTGCCGTGATTGAAGATATCCGGTGCGCATTGTTCGCCGGCGGCGGAATCACCATGCGCTCTATAGCCGAAGACGAATGGAGGGAGACGGAGATGAAAGCCGCAACATTAAAGGAGGCTATTATACATGAATAGCCGAAAAATATTACATGATGAAACCGACGTTTATAATAAATTAAAACCTTGACCAAATGCCGATTTTAGTTAATCTCGATGTAATGATGGCCAAGCGGAAGATTTCTCTCGGGGAACTTGCCGAAACGATGGGTATAACTCCTTCCAACCTTTCGGTCTTAAAGACCGGAAAGGCGAAGGCAATACGGTTCTCCACCCTCTCCAATATATGCAGGATTTTAAAATGCCAACCGGGCGACATATTGGAATATAAGCCCGACGACGAATACCTCTCCTGACCCTTACGTAATAATATTAAACCTAATTATAATTTAAGTATAACAATGAAACTTTCAAAAGCAATGCTACTTGTAGCCCTTGCAGGAATCCCATCCGCAATGTGCGCGCAAGAGCATCTCAAAAGCCTCGATAAAAACGGCTTTGACAAGAATGTGGCTGCATCGGAAGATTTCTACCAGCATGTCAACAAGGGCTGGATGGAATCGCACCCTCTTACTCCTGAGTATGCACGCTACGGACAGTTCAACATCCTCAACGATTCAAGCAACAACCGCGTAAGGCGCATCGTTACCAACCTTGCCAAGAAGAATCCTGCAAAAGGTACAAACGCATATAAAATCGCGGCTCTTTACGAAAGCGCGATGGATTCCGTGCGCCGTAACAAACTTGGTGCGGAACCAATAAAAGGGGAACTTGCAAGAATAGAAAACACCGACCCTTCGAAGATGGAAGACCTCTTCCTCTGGCTCCACCAGAACTATACTTCTCCCCTTTTCGGTGCCGGCCCGATGGAAAACCTCGCCAACAGCAAGGAATATGCCATGTATGTCAGCGGGGGCGGACTCACGCTCGGCGACCGCGATTATTATCTGAAAGACGACAAGCGCAACAAAGAGGTGCGCACTGCCTATCAGAAGCTCATCGAGCGTCAGATGATAAATGCCGGCTATAGCAAGAAAGATGCCAAGAGAATCGTCAAAAACGTAATGAAAGTCGAGACTCTTCTTGCCGATTCCACATGGACACGTGAAGAGAGCCGCAACATACCGGCAATGTATAACCCCCGCAGCTTTGCCCAACTAAAGGAGATGTATCCCAACATTCCTTGGAACCGTTTCTTCATCGAGACGATGGGCATTGCATCTCCCGAACAGGTTATCGTTACCGAAATCAACACTGTGAAGCAGGCCGACAACCTTATGAAGTCGCTCTCCGACCGCGAAAAGAAAGACTATTATCTCTGGCAATTCGTAAACGGTGCCGCACCTTATCTCAGCGATAATTTCAGCGATGCCAATTTTGAATTCAACAAGGTTATGAGTGGCGTGCAGGAACAGCGTCCGCGTTGGAAACGCGCACTTGCCACAACCGAAGGCTACCTCGGCGAAGCCATCGGCGAGCTATACGTCGAAGAGTATTTCCCGGAGAGTTCCAAGCAGTATATGATCGGACTTGTCGAAAATCTCCGCAACGCGCTCGGCAAGCATATCATCCACCTTCCCTGGATGAGCGACGATACAAAGGTGCAGGCTCTCAAGAAACTCAACGCAATCACCGTGAAAATCGGTTATCCCGACAAATGGAAAGACTATTCGGAGCTTGACATCGAACCTGAACTTTCATATTGGGAGAATGCCCATAACGCTAATCAGTGGGCTGTGAAGCAGACTCTTGCGAAATGGGGCAAACCGGTTGACCGCACCGAATGGGGCATGACTCCTCAGACCATCAACGCATATTACAATCCTCTCAACAATGAAATCGTATTCCCCGCCGGTATTCTCCAGGCTCCTTTCTTCGACCCGGAGGCGAGCGATGCCGAGAATTATGGAGGCATCGGTGTTGTAATCGGCCATGAACTTACCCATGGCTTCGACGACCAGGGCTGTCAGTTCGATGCCGAGGGCAACATGTCAAACTGGTGGACTCCCGAAGATGCCGAAGCTTTTGCAAAGCTCACCAACGGTCTTGTGGAGCAATATTCTGAAATCGAAGTGCTTCCGGGACTTCACGCCAACGGACAATACACCCTCGGAGAAAATATCGCCGACCAAGGAGGCCTCCGTATAGCCAGGACGGCGTTCCTTGATTCGCAGAAAAAGAAGAACATGGATGTTACGTCGAAAGAGGCTCTCATCGACGGTATCGACCCGATGCAGGTGTTCTATCTTAACTTCGCCAACCTTTGGGCAAACAATATACGCGACGAGGAAATACGCTCGCTCACTTCCGGCGACGTGCATTCGCTCGGCAAGAACCGCGTGAACGTTTCGCTCAAAAACCTCGAACCCTTCTTCGAAGCCTTCGGCATCAAAGAAGGCGACAAGATGTTCCGTCCCGCATCGGAGCGCGTCGTAATCTGGTAATTACCCTAAGCGCCTGATAATACAAATAGGCTGTGTCAATATAAATGGCACAGCCTATTTTTATGAGACGGATTATTTGCAGTGTTGAAATTATTCGCTACTTTTGTCGTTGCAAATATGTTTGCCACGAATTAATGTTATTATCCACTAAAAACTATCGATTATGAAACATCTGCTGTCGGCAATCGCCATAGTAACGGCGTTTTCACCACTTGCCATGAATGCCCAGACCGAAATCGAGCCCACGGGAAGTTATAACCGTATCACCGCGATGTATCAATACCGCGACCTTGCCGGCGACGGCACAAATGGTTTCGAGCTCGGATACGTGCATGGGTTCAGCCTGTCAAGCACCACTCCCCTGTTCTTCCAAACAGGATTGAAATTCGACATGGGATTCGACCATGAAGGAGTAGATACAGATGACTTCGACCTTTCTGCCGACCTCGACCTTACTACAATGAGTTTCAGCGTGCCCCTCGACGTAGCCTACAAACTCGTATTCGGCGACAACGGCAACGTGGCATTTATACCGTTCGCCGGTTTCAATCTTAAGGTGAACGCCCTCGCCGACGTAACGGCAAGCGCTTCATACCAGGGCGCAAAAGGAAAAGAAACCATTAGCATGTTTGACGACGGAATCGGCATGAAACGCTTCCAGGCCGGCTGGCATATCGGTCTCGGTTTCCAAGTCAACAAATTTTATGCCGGAGCCGACTTCGGCACTGACTTTATCAAAGTCATCGACAATGGAGGCAATTGCACCCCGACATTCCATCTCGGAGTAGGTTACACGTTCTGACCATTTAACCCCTTACTAAACTTTATACGGAAAGAGCGGCATAATTGTTTTTAACCTCAATTAGGACGCTCTTTCTTTTTTATAATGTAGGGACATGCCTTTGGCATATTTGATTAACAGTTGATTTTCAAACCCTACACATAGGAGGCATAACACTACATTATGCTATGTTTCTACCTACGAAGTTGTTTAAACTTTTTACGGGGATTGATTTTCTTATGGCTTTTTACCTTAAAAAGACCTCTTTCCCAATCTTCCGCCATCTTTTCGGTCGATTTTGAACCTTTCATCGGTCGTTTAGCCCGCTAAACTCCCTCTTCAAGTTTCAAA
>CABRKI010000062.1 GCA_902471455.1 uncultured Porphyromonadaceae bacterium
CAATCATGTCTATTTGACTTTTCCGATTTTTGTCGATACAAAATTACCGATTACAGGCGGTCAGACTGCTCTTTTGAGGTCGGATGAGACCGGCCGTTAAATTTGTGGGGGTAAAATCAGATGAGCTGGAGGATGTGGAGCTCGTCGCGGATTTCCATGCCGGAGAGTGAACGGCGGCGCGAGATGACGCGCGCGAATTCGTCGATGGCGGGGTGAAGGCGCGGATTGTGGAAAAGACGGCGGGCCCTCGACAGAGCGTTGTTGTAAAGGTTTTCGATTTCGTCGTCTTCAAGGGCGCAGGTGTCGCGCCCTTCGCGCTCCACTTCGTTATAAATCTCTTTCAGCACCTCTTCCGGGGCTTCCTCTTTCAATCTCACTATGGAGCGTGCAAGCACGTTGGAAAGCACCATCGAGGTGGTGATATGGAAATTCTGCACGAGGTTGTCCCACGTTGCTTTGGGGGAAATTGTTGGCGAGCCCGGGAAATAATACTCATGAGAGAATTCCACCATAGGTCCTTCCGAATCGAGGCAAACCTCCGCCACTCTGTCTATGGCTTGCAGGCTGGCAAGCGAAATCACCATTCCGGCAAGCCCGTAGGCGCGGTCGTCCTCGTTAAGATAGGTCAATGTCAAAGATTGCTGGCTCATATTATTACGATAGTTTTTTATAGACGTTTTTCTTTCGGTCAACGAACGGGCATCAAGCTGTGTGATACACTTTCATTGTAAATATTCAACGATGAAACAAGGCTTTTAGTTTCCCTTGAAGCGGTGTTTCCTCTTAGAAAAGCCATTTGAAGCCTCCCGCTACCACCACACCCTGCATCGGCTGCATGGGGAGCACTTCGGAGTGACGGTTGAGAAGATTGTCGGCCTGCATCCACACGGAGAAAGCATCCGAGAAATCCCAAGACGCCGACAGGTTGACGAGATGGAGGTCGGGCAACGGCAGGGAATGCAGCGTCACCTCCGTGCCGTTTATGAAGGTGGCGCCGTCGGTGATTGCCGACACCGATTTCATATAGATGTTTCTCTTTCCACGGTAATCATAGCCAAGGGAAACGTGGAGCGGTTTTATCGGCGATACGGCCGCTTTTATAGCCGCCGTGGTTTTCGCACGGTCATAACCGTTGAAATACCCTTTCTTTCCGTCCTGGGGCTGATACGTGCCTTCCGCGCTGATGGAGAAGAGGGAGCCGTATTTATAGGCTATCTTCCCGGAAAGGGATATGCCGTGGAGGTCAAGACCGTCGGTGTCGGCGATATAGGAGAACGTAGCTTTCGGGGGAATTGACGGAATGATACCGACGGGTGCGCGGTCGCCGTTGCCGAGCCACGCCTGATACCAACCTCCGAGCGGTGTGTTTTTGGTGGCGCGGTATCTTGCTTCAAGACCGAGCGAGAACCCGGAGAAAGGGCCTAAATTCACCCCGAAGGCAGCATCGAGCGGCGTGTATGAGGGGCGCGTGGTTACGGCGCGCGGAATGCCGTAGTAATCGAGCTGGTAGAGGCGGGCGAGAGTGTTGAGTTCGCTCCCTCCGGTCACGTCGAGGTAAAGCCCCACCTGCCCTGTCTGGAGCGCGAATTTCACGTCGGGGGCGATATGGAAGAAGGAATAGCGGCTTCCTTCGGGACCGGCCTTAAAGGAGAGGTCGATGTCTGCGCCGAGGCGTATGTCGAGCAGCCCGCGGTTGAAGCGGTAGTGCGGGGTGAGGGTAAGCATGGCGTAGCTGTCGGTTTCGGGAAAGATTGACATCCCCGACGCCGGTTGCGACGCCTCTTCCCTGTCGTTGCCGCCGGAAAGGAACACCATTTCGAGGTTGCCGTCGAGCCCTATCGAGCTACCGTTGTCCCAAGGCATGCGCACCCCTGCGGAAAGGGCTATGTCGGTTTCGCGCGAGCCTTTGAACGCGCCGTAGGTGTTGCCATAAGGGAGCGGGAGGTTGCGGTAGGCGAAATGGCGCATACGGAGGGAGGCGTTGTAGTTCAGGGCAGACCCGGGACGGATTAGCGACCTCCAGTCAAGCCGCAGAGCCACGTCGTTGAGCGTCTGTGTGGGGGCTTCCACAGGGTCGGAACTCGTGTAGCCGTAGGGCACGTAGCCGTAATAGTTGAAATAACCGAGATGATAGTCGAGTGCGGCATCGAGCCTTCCGAGACCTTTGAACACATACGAAGCATAGAGCGCGACTGACTCGTCGTAACGCTCCTGCTTTATGTCGGCTGTCTCGGTAGAAAGGTTCGGTTTCCACAGGGATGTGGAATTATGCTGCAGGCGCACGCCGAAAAGCGTGGATGGATTGTCGATAAACCTGTAGCCCGCGCTGAGCGTGGAATTGAGCCACGACCCTGCCCCCAGCTCAAGGTAGCCCGGATTCGACGACACGGTTCTTGTAGAGCCCCAGGCGGTGGCAGGCATCGTCAGGAGCGACGGGGTGAAAGATGTTGCCACGCCTGCCGATTCATATTCGAGCGGCGAAGAGGAGAGCGTCTGGCGCAATGCCTTGGGGAGCATGTTGACCCTGTCGATCCGAATGATGTCGGGCACGTATTTACCCTCCACGTTGATTGACTCGTGGAGCTGGGCGGCTGCGGGGAGGGATAAGACCATCGCTGCCAGCGGGAGCGACAATCTTGATATATGGTTTATGATATTTCGCATTTTCACGTAATTCCGTTTTATTTCCATTTTTTCAGTCGGGTGGCAATCATGTCGTGGATGTCAAGTTCCTTTCCGGGATAGTTCTCTTTAAGGCTCTTGAGATATTCCACGGCCAGATAATCCTTGCCACGGGCGTGATAGACATCGGCGAGGGCTATGAACCCGCGTGCCAGCCAGTATTCGTGGGGCGACCCTTCGTCGGTGAATGCAGTGAGCACCTTCTCCGCATCGCTGATGTTGCCGTTGTCGATGTAGTATTGCCCGAGCGTCACCGCAGCTTTCGCCCCATGTAGGCTTTTGGGGTTTTTCGCAAGTTCCGACAGTGTCTTGACGGCGCTTTTGCGGTCGCCGTCTTTCAGCATGGATGCCGCTTCATAGAATTCGGCTTCCTCCATCTGGTCAACCGAAAGTCCGCCACTGTTTTTCACAAGCGAAGCGTATTTGATGCGTTCCGCGTCGTTGTCGGTTGTGCGCATGATTCCGGCGTAGGCTTCGGCGGAATAATCCGTGCCCCCCTTTTGTTCAAGGAGGCGATAGGTTTTGGCCGCTTCCTCTTTTGAAGCAGTCCCCCCCTCTTCGAGAATCTGGGCCTTCAGGAGTAGCGCTTCCGGAATCTGCTGGGAATCGCCACGGCGTTCTATAAGGGTGTCGAGTGCCTTGAGGGCTCCTTCCGAGTCTCCCGCCTCGTCCTTGCCCGTGGCTATGTCGAGAAGGGCCTGGGCCATATATCTGCCGTCGGGATAGTCAGCCACGTATTTTTCAAGGAGGTCGGTTTTCATCACGTCTTCCGCATATACGGTCTCCGCGCCCTCGAACGCCAGGTTTTCGATTTCGGAAGCGTCAATCTGTGGCGCGCCCGGCACGCTTCTTAAGAACGACGCGTATTCCTGCAGTCCCCCGTGGGAGGAATAATACCGGCGAAGATCGTCGTTGGCGAGCGAAGCTTCTTCGCTCGACGGCCATTTGGAAATCACCTCTTTATATGCTTCTTCCGCTTTGCCGTAGTCTTTGGCTTGCATGTAGGTCAGGGCGAGGTTGAGCATACCCTTCCTGGCTTGTGCGCTTTGCTTGTAGGATGCGCGGAGTTGTTCGAATGATTCCACCGCCTGCGAGGTCTGTCCGAGTCCGGAGTAGGTCTGCCCCTTTTCGAGGAGGGCGTTGGGAAGCCACTTCGAATTGGGGAATCTCGACGGCATTGCCGAAAGTTCTGCGAGTTTTGTCTTGATGTCGCCTCCGAGGCCATACATCACGGCTCGCCGGAACGTGGCGTAATCGGAATCGAGCGCGCCATTGTCGATTGCGGTGGTGTAGTTTTTGAGGGCAATTCTGTAGTCGCCGGCATAATATTGTGCATCGGCCATGCGGATAAGAGCATCGTCATACAACCGCTGCGGCAGAAGCGGGTCTGACTTGAGGGCGTTTGCAAAACTTTGTGCCGATGCCTTATACTTGTCTTGCATCAGCTGCGAATAGGCGAGGTTGTATTGGGCAAGGGTACGGTTTTCACCCCTGCGGTCGGCTTTGAGATAAGCCGAATATGCGTTTTCCGCTTCGCGGTATTCTCCCAACGCATAGCAGGCGTCGCCGAGCCAGAGATATGACTGCGCCCTCAGCTGAGGGTCGCCTTTTATCGTCACTGCCTCCGAAAGGTATTCGCGCGCCGACGAGGGGCGGTTGTTAGCCATTGCCTCCATGCCGAGTTCATAGAGTATTTTCTGTTTCGCCTCCATCACTGCAGCCGAAGGATTGGGTATGCGGTTCACGCTTTCGAGGGCGCGGGCATAGTCTTTTTCGTTGAAATATGCCGTAGCGAGATATTCCCTCACCTGAGGGGCGTAGGAAGAACGCGGAAACTGGCTCAGGAAGCCCTGCATAAGCGGTATCGACGAACTGAAAGGTATGTTCCCTCCGTGGGTACGGGCCGCTATGTAATTGAAAAGAGCCGTTTCCGTCACTGCCGGGTCGAAATTCATTTTCGAGGCTTTCTCAAAAGAGACGGCAGCCGCATTGGGGTCGTCTTCCCGTATAGCTATTTGCCCGAGATAGAGGTATGCGCTTTGCGAAAGGTCGTTGCCGAGGTCGGTCAGCGACGCGAAGCGACGCTGCGCGTTGTCGAGGTCTCCGTCGCGGTAGTCTATCACGCCGAGGGCATACACCGCATCCGTGGCCGGGTTGATATCCTCATGTTTGATATAGTCGGTGAGATATTTCCTCGCCTGTTCGAAGTCGTCGAGTTTGAAAAAACTGAGTCCGATTATGCGTTCAGTCTCCGGCACCAGTTCATCCACGGGGTCTTCCCGAAGGAGTGCGATTCCGTGGCGTGTCACTTCATCATATTTTCCCCGGGCATACTCTATCTGTGCCATGTAATATAGTGGTTCTATCCCTTCCGGCCCGTCGTCGTCGAGGCGTTGCTCCACTTCATTGAATCCGTTGAAGGCGCCTTCGTAATCCCCCTTCACATAGTCGAGATAGGCAAGATAATAGTCGGCTGCAAGATTGAAGCGGCGGTTGTCGCGCAATTCAGTGAATATCGGGAATGCCTCGTCATACAGTCCGCATTTCACCATCGATATGGCTTTCCGATAGTTGTATAGAGGCAGGTCGGCGGGATTGATGCGGGAATAGTCGATTTCCCTGTATGCCTCGAGCGCGTTGCCGAAATGGTGGGCATAAAAGAAATAGTCGGCGGCCGCAAGACGTGCCGGTAGGGCCTGGGGCGATGCCGGATAGTCTTCTGCAAATTCCCGGAGTATATCGACGCAGTCGGCGTCGCCCCTTTGGTAGAGGGCGAGCGCCAGGAGATATGCGCAATCCTCTTTTTCGCGGGGCTGCAACCCCACGTTCTGTGTGTCGAGATGTTTCAACTGGTCAATCACGCCCGCATAGTTTCCTTCGTCGAGCATTATGCGCGCCCTTTCCAGATAGCCGGCGGCAAGCGGGCTGAGTCGGTCTGCCCGGATGGGAACGGATGCCGAAGCGCACAGCATCGAAGCGGAGAATGTGAGTGCGAGCATTCCCCGGAAGAGCGGGTGGCGGTGGAATTTATAGGTTTTCATTTTGTATTGGCTGATTTGAGTTTCGCGTCGATGCGCGATATTATGAGCTGCGGGGAGATGCCGTTAAGGCAATGATAGTCGCCCCGCAGGCAAGGCTTGTTGCCGAAAATGGAACAGGGACGGCAAACCATGTCGAGCTGCACAGCGTCGGCCGGATCTTGCCGGAATCCATAGAATCCGGTGAAAGGGTGTGTCGCGCCCCATACGCTTACGGTGCGCAGCCCCACGAGCGAAGCCAGATGCATGTTGGCGGAGTCCATGGCGAGCATCGTGTCGCAGTTGCTCATAAGGGCAAGTTCAGTGGCGAATCCGGCTTTCGCCTTTGCCATGGAGACCACGTTGTCCCTCCCCTTGGCGAGACGCTCTATCTGGTCTTCTTCCTGCTGGCCTGCCCCGAATAGGAAGATCCGGAATCCCGGCAGGGAGGCATAGTGGTCAACCACTTTTTCCATCAATGCAAGCGGATATATTTTGCCGGCATGGGCGGCGAAGGGGGCTATCGCAAGCCATGTCTCCCCGTTTTTCGGAGGTATGCCGGGGATTTGGAAAGCCGAAGGGTCGGCTTTACCTGAAGGAAAAAGGGCCTTGAACGAATCGCATACCCTTATCCGTGCATTTTCGAACGCCTCCCGATAGCGGGCGGGCATCGGTTTAAGCGGCACTACGGTTTTCTTCGCCCGTCTTGTCAAGGCCTTGCGTGCATTCCTCCCTTTGTCGATATGCGACACCTGAAGCCCGCGCATCCTGGCGAAGAAGCGTATGAGTTTTGTGCGGATAACGTCGTGGAGGTCAACGACCGTGTCGATGTCGTGGCGGCTCACCATTTCTTCGAGCAGACGCTTCATTCCGGAAATCCCTTTGTAGCCGTCGAGGTTCACAGCCTCCACCTTGAGATTTGGGGGCGGGCACAGGAACATTTTCGCCGGCACCGGACGCGTAAGCAAGACGAACGTAGTCCCGGGGTTTTCGGCACATGCACCGTAAATCACGGGAAGCGTCATCGCCACGTCGCCGAGGGCGGAGAAGCGTGTGATGAGCACATTGCGCGGCTCAGTCTTTTTTGCCATAAAGCACCGGGTTGGTTGCCGGGTCGTTATACATTTTCATCTGGCGATATACTTTCATATATTTCCTGCCGGCGGCGATGTCGTCGAGTAGCGCGTCTATGGCTGTGGTGAGGTCGGAACGCTGCTCCAGAAGCACGTCGAGCTTCGCCCGGCAGCGGGCTATGTGGTCTGGAGTGGCGTCAGTGCGTAGAGTCTGCTCCTTCATGTGCCAGATTTTGAGGGCGAGGATGGAAAGCCTGTCGAGCGCCCAGGCGGGAGATTCCGTATTGAATGTGGCGTCGGGGTCGGGAGTTACGGCGGAGAACTTGTCGCGAAACCATGAGTCGATTTCTTCCACCATGTCGGTACGTACCTGATTTGAACGGTCAATTCTCCGTTTGAGGGCGAGTGCCTCCACCGGGTCTATGTCAGGGTCGCGGATGATGTCTTCGAGATGCCACTGCACGGCGTCAACCCAGTTTTTTTCAAAGAGGATATGTTCGAGGGTGCCTGCCTGATATGGATTCGGGCAAGGGAAATCGATGTTGTCGTTGACGTGATATTCCTTTACTGATTCGTCGAACACGGAGTTTGCTGTTTCGGCTGTTTTCATGATTAAAAGAGGGTTGATGGTTGTGAAAAAAGGGTGAGGCCGGCACTGCTTGAAACAGTAACCGGCCTCTGGGGATAGGATGGATTTAGGGAGGTAGTCCATAGCAGAGTCGAACTGCTCTTTAGAGAATGAAAATCTCTCGTCCTAACCGATAGACGAATGGACCGACACAATCCTTATGCCAGCTGCGGCATGGCTGTGGGGCCGGCGCATGCTGAAGGAAATATTTTTTCAATCGCTGACCTTTTTGAAGGGCCTGCTGACTTACGCGAGCTTATTGATGTGCTTGCAAAGACCGCTGCAAAGGTTGGCGGCTTTGTTCTTCGAGATAACGTTCTTGCGGCCAAGACGCTGAAGGAGAGCGTTGACCTTGTTGTAAGCCTCGGTAGCCTCGGCCTTGTCGGTCATCTTGCGCACGCGGCGAACGGCGTTGCGGGCTGTTTTGGCCCAGTAACGGTTCTCAAGTCTTCTTTTCTCCGCCTGGCGAATTCTTTTTAATGATGATTTATGGTTTGCCATCTTAAAAATTGATACTTCTTGATGTTGTTAATATTGGTAGCCCATAGCAGAGTCGAACTGCTCTTTAGAGAATGAAAATCTCTCGTCCTAACCGATAGACGAATGGGCCACTATTGGCAACTGCATCCCATGTAAGGCGCATTTTGCGACTGCAAAGGTAGTGCTAATTCTGATAACTTCCAAATTTTTCTGTCGAAAAACACAAAAAATCGATAAAAAACTTCATTCAAACGATTCCCTGAGGCTGATTCCGCCTCTCTTTTCACTTATTTGCCATAAAAAACTTCTTGCCGTCAGGCGGCGAGGGTGCGCCAAAAACGTTTTTTGACACACCCTCTCTGATAGAACCTTTTACAATCTTTTTACCTTTTTCCGTATGATTTTCCCTTATGAAAGTTTATTCCGGTATTTCTACCGTCTTTTTCCATGGAATTGTGGGCATCCCATCTTCGTTCCATACGATAGGCAGCCACACATATCTGGAATCTTTAAGGTCTGTTTTATTCCATCTGTCGAAAAGTGCCAGGTATGTGTCTTTTTTCCCTTGCACGGGTTGCACATAGGTGCTTTGTGCGTAAAAAGTCTTTTCCGCATCCGTGCCTCTGCAGGGGTCGCCCAGCACGGTCCAGGGCCCCATAATGTTGTCGGCTACCGCCACCTGTGCCGAATTGGGGTCCCAGCCCGTACACCCCGATGTCAATACATAATATTTGCCGCCGCGCTTGAACACCGCCGGGGCTTCACGGCTCTCCCCTATGAAATTGCGTGTGAATTTGCCGGTCGGTTTGAGATAGTCGTCGGTCAGTTCGTTTATATACATTGTGGCATTGTTTTCCGACGAAGCGAACTGATAGGCTTTACCGTCGTCGTCGATGAACACCGTCTGGTCCCGGCTCATGGCATCGTTGGGACGGAAACTTCCGAGATATGTGAATGGCCCCACGGGAGTGTCGGCGACGGCGACGCCGGCGGCAGCTTTGGAATAGTCGGCGCTTTCTACGTGCGCCCACATCACGAATTTCCCGGTTTTTGCGTTATACACCACTTTCGGGCGTTCGAGCACTTTGGATGCATGCAGGTCGTGCGAGGGGTCGTCGCTGGCTTTAAGTGCGAGCCCTTCGAATTTCCAGTTCCGGAGGTCTTTCGACGAGTAGCAGCTCACTCCGGTCACGTCGGTGCGGTAGCATTCCCACGTAGCCCATTCCGGCAAGACGGTTTCGCCGACTTTGTATTCACCATACATATAGTAGGTGCCGTCGTGGAAAAGCATACCTGCGCCGTGGGCGTTGATGGGGTTGCCGTCGGTGTCGAGCCATTTCTCCCCCTGCACAAAAGGGGCAACTTTTTCGGTGTCTTGCCGGCACTGTGCATCGGCGAAATTAAAAGCCGCCAGAGCCATGATTAATGCGAAACCAATCTTGAACATAATTTATTTGATTATTTTTTCAGTGTGACTTCCGCGTTTCACGATATATATCCCTTTGGAACTGAGTTCATCGGGGGTGGTTGCCACGCGTATCCCTTGAAGATTATAAACGGCTGGGCCATCTCCATTATTGTCATCTGCCACGATGTCTGCCACGCCTGCCGATTCCATTAACTCGAAATAGTTGCTGCGGGCGCCGAATCCCGGTTTGTCGGAATATACATGGCTCCACGCTTCATTGTTGTCGGTGCCGAAATACTTCCCTGTCCCGAGGTTCTTGATTATAAAGAAGCCTTCGGCGCATTCCACCTTAAAAAGGAAATTATTGTCTGAAAGACGGTCCGTATTGTCGGTGACATATAGGTTCCAGCTGTCGCGATAGACGTATTTGCCGTCTGCGGTGCGGAGATTCATTCCTTTGGCTTTCGCCACCCCCGGGGCTTCCGCCAAAGTAAAATCCTGATTATAGCCGGAGGCGTCGTTGTCGGTGATAATGACGCACTCTTTGTCTTCAAACCAACCGGAAGAAAGCGTGCATCCCGACAGGATATGGCGGAACCTGAATGTCCCGCCGTCGGCACAAGGGTTTGGCATCGATTTCAGGTAATCGTCCATCGCTTTCTGGAGTGCATCGAGCGCAGGGTCGATTATGTCGTCGTCTGAAGATCCGAGATTCGCCTCGGCGTCAGCAATGGCATCTGCCAACGCTTTGTCGGCGGTTGCCGGGAATCTGCCTGTAGTTGCGTTTTCGTCCAAAAGTTTCTTCGCCTTCGATATGCGGTATTGCAAGGGTGCGTCGGCACTTTCTGGAACATACACCCTGACGTAATCGACGAGATATTGCGCAGGGAAGGAGGTGTCGGCCAGCGACCCTCCGTTGTCGCCGCCGAGGGCGAGGTTGAGCCATACGCCGAACTTGTTGTCGGGGTCGCGGTAGGGGTTGTAGCCATCTACGTTATACCAGCTTTGCCCCGGGTTGGGATTCACTGTGCGGTCAAGGTTGGTTTCGTTGATGAGGCGGTCGTCGAGATATATTCTAAGGCTGTTGTGGTCCCATTCGGTGCGCCAGATATGGAAATTGTCGCCGAAATCGCCCTCGAATTCGTTCATTTTGGGGGCTTTGCTCGCCCATGCGGCATTCCAGCGGGTGTTTGTGCCCCATGCAAGGTTGGCATGTATTGCGTCGCCGTAATATTCCATGATGTCCAGTTCGCCGTTGTAGGGCCATTCGTATTTGTCGCCGCATCCCCAGATTGCAGGCCAATATCCGGTGCCTACAGGAATCTTGGCGCGTACTTCATATACTCCGTAATGGTAGCGGTAAGGGTCTTTCAGAATAATGGAAGCCGACGAATATTCGCCATACCGGTTCTTCTTGTTCCATTCGCTTGAATAGCGTTGATAGTCCGGGTTCTCCACCTTTTCTTTCCGTGCCTCTATCACGAGGCAGCCGTCGGCTATGGTTGCGTTGTCGGTGGTATAGACCTGGTTTTCGTGATTGCGTCGCATCCCGGTCTCGAATTGCCATCGTTGCGGGTCGGGGACTGTGCCGTTGTCAAATTCCTCTGCGAATTCGAGCTTATACCCGGGGTACTTGTCATCTACCCCGTCCGCGAAAAGAGGGGTTGACAAGGAGGCGATTATAAGGGCGGTCAGTGTCTGTTTCATGTCTGTGGTTTATGAAAGCCCCGGGGTCGTGTCGGGAGTCATGCATAATGATTCCCGGCTGACTCCGGGGACACCGTTTCGTTAGCGGATTATTTTCTGTGCGCCGTTTGTGGTGCGTACGATGAAGATTCCTTTGGCATTTCCGATTCCTTCTACCGAATCTGCCACGCGTATGCCGTTGAGGTTATACACGCCTGTCACTTCGACTTCTGCATCAACCGCAAGGTCTGCAACGGAAGATGTTGCTTTGTTGGCCATATATGTGGCGTAATCGTCCGGGGTCATGATGGCGATGTCGTCGATGTCCATCCAGTATCCTTCGGAATGGTTGCCGTCCCATTTTGTATTGTTATGGGTGATGCGGAGGCGTACGTTGCCGCTTTCGGGAGCCTTGAACTGCTTCTCGTAAGGGCACCAGTAGTCGGCTTCGGCAAGGGCGTCGTCTTTATCGTCGATAAGGTTGAATGCACCGAACTCCTCGCTCTTGGCATCGAGCGGCATAAGCTCGATGCGGAAATACGGGTCGTCCCAATCTACGGTAGTTCCTTTCGAGAGGGCGATGATGGCTCCGAGAGTATATGTCTCGCCGGGGGTAAGCCCTGTCACAATCTGTTCGACACCGCCTGCCTGCCATCCGTTGTTGTCGAAACGGTAGATGTGGAGACACTGTTTGTTGTTACCCTCTTCGAAGACGTATTCGTCGTCCACCTCAGGCTCTACGAGCATGGCGAGCACACACCAGTCGTCGAGCCCGTTGATGGTCCAGTCCGGAAGGGCTTTGAGATTGTGCTTGGTGTCGTCCCAGTCCCAGGGAGTGTTTTGTTCCACCCCTTCGGTTTTTTCGAAATCGCCGTTGGCGACGAAGTTCTTCTGTGCGCTCAAAGAAAAGGCGCTTGCAGCGAGGGCTGCGCAGAGTATCAGTCTCTTCATGATTAAAATGGTTGAAAAAAGTTTATAAAAAGATTTGGTTTTTTCGGGCGACACTGGGATGTCGCCCGAATTTTTTAATTATTGTTGTGCCGCAGTTCCGTTTACCGTCTGCCAGTATGGGTTCTGATAGATCGGCGACGTCTCGATATCGACTCCGTCGGATGAAGAAATCAGGAAATGGTCAACCGCTATCGGAGAGAGGTAATGTGCCATGTGCCAGGTCATGCCCGTGTTGTAATACTGGTTTTCGCTGGTGATTCTCCAGAGCGAAAGGTATTCTGCGCTTCCGTTGAGGCCTCCTTCTATGTCTGACGGCGACGAAACGTTGTTGTCCGATTGTTTGGGCTGGTCATATTTCAGGCGGTTTCTTGGATATGATTTGAGCATTGGCCCGAAAATTTTGGCGCCGTGGAGGAAGAATTTTCCCCCTTTCAGCTGGTCGAGCGAACGCCAGCGATAAAGGTCGTCGAGACGGAACCCTTCGCTCATAAGTTCGCAGCGGCGTTCGCGCCTGATGTTGTAGAGCACTTTCGAGTCGATTCTCTTCCCGGCCGAATAGAGTGCAAGGTCATGGGTGTAATATTCTTCCTTGTCAAGGTCAGTGGCGGCTATCGTTTTCTGCACGTCGGGGTCGATGCCGGCCCTCGTCCTCAAAGCCTGCCAGTATTTCCAGGCATCGGCGTCGAGTCCGTCGCCATATTTTTCCCAGGCGGCTTCCATATAGACGAGATATGCTTCGGCGGCGCGGAAAACGACCGATGCCGTCTCGTCAGTGCCTGTGGAGGTGTATTTCGTTTCTTTGGTCATGCACTTCCCTTTCTTGTAGCCTGTGGTTGTGGCATATTTGAAAGAGCCTCCCCTCACGTCAGGCACGTCTAATTTCGTTCCCAGTCCCATCCGGTCGGTAGCGTCGGCATAGGGGTATTCTCCGGGAGCCTTCATGAAGAGTTTCCATCGCCAATCGCGGTTTTTCTTGGTGTCGGCAACGAAATCGTCGCCGGCATATCCCGAACCGGGGGCATAAATCGGAAGGCCGTTGTCCATAAGAAAAGCATTGGCGAATTCCTGGGTATAGCCTCTTGGTTGCCCCGCACGCATATATTGGTTGAGAGAATGTGCTCCGGCTTTCACACGGTCGGCGGCGCGGTACATAAGCACTTCGTCATAGTCCGACACATCTTTCGAAGCGAACATGTCGTAATAAGGGTTGGCCCCTACTGCATTCGTTAGTCCGATTTCTTGCTTGTTGTTGGCGGTAAGGTTAGGATGGTTGTCTGCCACTTCTTTTGCAGCTGCAAGAGCCTGGTCGAGGAAATAGCTTACTTCAGAAGAATTGTTGTAGCTGAAACCTGCATTGTAGTCTTTCTTGGCTCCCGGCCATCCCGCCGATGCGTCGGGCACGAACGGAGTGCCTGCGAAATATTTCTCCCAGGTGGCTTCATAGAGCGCAACCCTTGCTTTCAATAGTAGAGCGGCATCCCTTGTGATGCGTGCCCTTCCTCCGATTCCGCTGCCGTCGCTGAGTAGGTTGGCCGCCGAATCAAGGTCTTGGATGATGAAACGTGCCACCTGGTTGCGGGGATAGCGTTTGGATGCCTCCACCAGGAGTTCCCTGTCGTCGGTAAGTGACGACGTTATAATCGGGAAATCGCCAAGCTTGCGGAGACGGAAAAAATATTCCTGTGCGCGGAGGAAATAGGCTTCGCCGAAATAGTGTTTTGCCGAAGTCTCGCTACCCTGGATTTCGTTTGCCTCGATTTTCGGGCGCACCGTGCGTATGAACCAGTTCAGGTCGTTGATACGGTCGAAGTTCCAATGTCCGCCGTTCTGGCTTACCTTGTAGTCTTGTCCTTCGTAATAGATGCTGCTGATTGCTCCCTCGTTGTCGGTGGCTCCGTCGTCGTGGATGAAGGAAGTGTAGTCGGCGTGCGAGGGGAATTGGCCGCCTACGCCGTTGGCATCCCATGCCGAGTAGTTGCAATAGTAGTTGAGCGTGTAATACCCGAGTTGTTCGGCTGTGGTGAAATACATCTCTGGAGAGACGCTGGAAGGGGGCGTCACGTCGAGGAAGTCGTTGCACGATGACAATACCGCCGTCGCCGCGATTGCCGCCGCTATATGTTTTATGGTTTTCATTGCTTCTTTTTTGAATTATAATGTGACTGAAACACCGAAGGAGAACGTGCGCGAGAGAGGGTATGTGCCTCCCGATTTCATTTTTGAAACCTCGAGGCTCTCGGGGTCGATCACCTTGCTCATCTTCGTCCATGTGTGGAGGTTTTCCGCAGAGAAGAATATTCTCAGATTCTGGACGTAGAATTTCTTTGTCAGGTTGTCGGGGAAGGTATAGCCTATCTGGATATTCTTCAGTCGGAGGTATGACCCGTCCTGCAGGTAGCGTGTCTGGGTTTCGCGGTTCTTGTTGGTGAAATAGAGCGGGCGCGCATAATAGGCGTCGTAGTTTTCACCGAGTTTGCTTGTGTCATCTCTCCAATAGTCAAGATGTTCGTCGAAGAAGAGCGATTCCCAACGGCCTCCGACGGTTGCTCCCCAGAAGGCGGCGCCTTTCTCTCCGGCCCCTTGTCCTCCGGACGGACTGAAATAGTAGTCGCGTTTGCAGACGCCCTGGAAGAAAGCCGAGAAGTCGATTCCCTTCCATTTTGCGTAGAGGTTGAGGCCTATGCGGTATCTCGGCGAGGAGTTGCCTATTACCCTGAGGTCGCCTTTCTCATAAATGGTGCTTTGTTTGTGTATTTTTCCGTCGCCGTCAGTATCGACATACATAATATCGCCCGCTTGCCATAGTCCTCCGTTGATTTCGCTTTGGTCAACGTTGGCGAGATGGGCATCCATTTCTTCCTGTGTCCGGGCAATCCCCTTGGTTTCGAGACCCCAGATTTCGCCGGTATAGCGTCCGGCGATATATTTGCCGAGGTTCCCTTCACGGTTGGGGTAGTCTGTGATTTTTGTTCTGTCGTCGGAGAGATTGAAACGTACGTCGTAACTGAAATCACCGACTGCCTGACGCCATCCCAACGAAAGTTCCCATCCTGTGGTGCGCATCGAGAGGAGGTTTTGTGCGGGAGGGGTAGTGCCGAGAGTGGCGGGGAGCGACACGCCGGGACCCACCATGTCTTTGTTGTCTCTCCAGAAATAGTCGAACGATGCCGTGAGGCGGTTGTTGAGGGCGGTGACATCCACGCCGATGTTGGTGTTGCGGATCTTTTCCCAGGTGAGGGTTGTCGAAATGAGTCCGGGGAACCATGCCGTGTTCGATTGTTCACCGTTTATCAGCCAAGGACTTGCCGACGACCCAAGTCCCATCACCTGATATGTGGGATACCAGTTGGTTGTGTTCTGGTTGGCAAGCTGTCCGTAAGAACCACGGATTTTCAAAACATCGACATATTGCTTTGCGGGTTCGAAGAAATTTTCCTGTGCGATGTTCCAACCGGCGGAAACGGAGGGCGACCACACCCAGCGGCTGTCGCTGCGGAAACGCGAGGTGCCGTCGTAACGGAGGTTCACTTCAAGCAGATAGCGGTTCATATAGCCGTAGTTGATTCGACCGAAGAAGCCGACCGTGCGCCAGAGCTGGTAGCGTCCGCCCAGCGAATAGTCGGTTTTGCTGTTGGTCAGGTCGAGCACGGGGAGGAGCTGGGTTGTGACATCGTTGCGGCTGCCGTTTACAAACCTGTCTTTGAAGCTTTCGATTTGCGTGCCGAGCAGGAATGTGAAGTCATGCTTGTCGTTGAGCGATAGGTAATAGTTGGTGAAAATATTGGCGTTCAGATATGTCGAACGGTAGGAATACTCGCTTACGTAAGAGGTGGTGCGCGAATAATAGGTGGGTATATGGGTCTTTTCCGGATTGACCGCATCATGGGCATATACCGGGAAACCGTCTTCGTGTGTCCAGTTGCTGTTGACGCGGGCATTGAATTCACCGACGATATTCCAGTCCTTTACAGGGGTGATGGTCACCTGGAACTGGTTGGTGAAGACGTCGTTCTGCTCCTTGTGGCGTCCGCCGTTTTCCAGGGCGTCGATATAGTTGAAATCGGATGCCAGATAACCGTTGGGGTCGTATTTGGGCGCGATGGAGATTGCACGGCGCATAAGGTTGTCGTAAAAGCCCCCGCTCATGGTGGTGGCGCGGTCGTAGTCGGTGCGGTTCCACCGTGATGTGAAGCCTATTTTCAACCAACTGTAAAGTTGGGCATTGACTTTTCCCATGAAAGAGAATCTCTGGAAATCGTCTTCTCCGTAGCGCATGAATCCGCCCATGTCCATCCAGTTGCCCGAGACGTAGTAGTCTATCTTATCGTTTCCTCCTGTAAGCGCAAGGTTGTGTTCCTGCGAGAATGCGGTTTTCTTATAATATTCGTCCATCCAGTCCGTGTTGGCATATACGCCCATAAGTTCGCTTTCGCCCCAGATTGCATGTCCGTCTTCCCAATGGTAGCTGTCGGCTACCACATCGCTTTCCCCGGAGTAATACTGTCTTACTTTTTCAACGTATTCGTCGTCGAAAGTGAAAGAGCCGGGACTGGTGTATCGCTGCACGTCGTTAAGATAATTCACGAGGTGCCACGAATCCATCTGGTTGGCTATCTTAAGAGGCTGGCTGAATCGGAAACTGTTGTTGTATCTCACGAGCGATTTTCCTTTCGACCCGGTCTTGGTGGTGACGAGTATCACGCCGAACGGGGCTCGCGAACCGTAGATTGAAGAGGCGGCGGCATCTTTCAGCACCGAAATGTTCTCGATGTCCTGCGGGTTGATGGTGTTGAGGTCGCCTTCCATTCCGTCAATCAGGATAAGGGGGCTTCCGCTCGACCCTTCGCCGATGGTGGCTGTGCCTCGGATGTTGATGCTTTTGTTGGCGTTCAGCTCGCCTCCCGCATTTGAATTGGAGATGTTGAGGCCCGGGATGATGCCCTGGAGTGCGGTGACGGCATCGGATACGGGACGGTCGGCTATGTCTTTGCCGGAGGCAGTGCCGACGGCTCCCGTCAGGTTTACCTTCTTTTGAGTGGCAAAACCCACCACCACCACTTCGTTAAGGTTGAGGGAAGTCTCCTGGAGGGTGATTTTCATGGGTGTCGCCGATGCTTTCACTTCTTGGGTGACGCATCCGACGTAAGAGATTACGAGAGTCGCGCCTTTGGGCACAGATAGTGAAAACTTGCCGTCGAGGTCGGTGGCTGCCCCTTGTCCGGAGCCTTTTGCAAGTATTGTCGCTCCGATTACAGGCTCACCGTTTGAATCTACCACTTCTCCGGTGACGGTGATGTTGTTTGCCTGAACCGGCGCCGGGGAGGATGGATTCGCCGGCTCTCCTGATGCCGTGCCGGTGACGGTCAATCCTCCTGCCACGAGGAGCAGCCTGGCTGCCCAACGTATGTTCCACGATTGTTTAGGGTTCATGGTTCGATTTTTTATTTATTGTTATTTGGTTGCTTTGTTATTGCCCGTTGAATCAATGATGACTGATTGGTCGGCGTGGTTCTTCGGAACCGGGTTGGTGAAGGAGTCTTCCTTAGTGATGTTGGTCTCGTGGGGATGTTGAGATTTCCATGGCAAGGATTGTCCTGCGGAGTGAGGCGAAGGGGGGATGCCTCCTGTTTCACGCTGCAAATTTAGTCGGCTCGCAGCAAGGTGGGACACCCTTTATCATTATAAAAATGGTGGGAAATTCGTATGGGGCGGCGATTTTTAATATTAATTTTCCGGTTTTTCCATAAATACGAGAAACGCCCTTTCTAATACGAAAAACGGTCTGTTGAACGAGGGTAAATATGCCTCTTTTCATCGAAAAAATGGCTAATTTTGCCGTCGGAAATAACGATGACACAATGTCCATTGTTTTACAGCACAACGAATACCCTCTGAAAAATGGCGAAAAAACGAATAGCCTATCTTATCGCGGCGATATGTCTGGCTGTTTTCCGGGCATATCCGATTACTGACCCAAGCACTGCGCATGTCAAGGTGATTTCCGTCAACGACGGACTGCCTGACAATTCCATCAACGACCTTGTGGAAGACGAATACGGGTTCATTTGGATTGCAACCTGGAACGGCCTCGCACGCTTCGACGGGAAATATATAGTCTCCTACCGTCATGAAGGTGGAGAAACCCCCAATTATCTTAGCGACATGGTGAGGTGTATAAAACCGGATAAGGAAGGTCTATGGCTCGGCAGCGATATCGGCTTAGACTTTTTCCGTTATTCCGACAACAAGTACTACCCCTCATACGTGACCGGTGGGAAATCCGGTGAAGAGACGGTCCTGAAAACAAGGGTAAGCCGGATTATGAGACTCCCCGACAATGTATTCGCCCTCACTGTGGAAGGGGATATATTGAAGCTTGACCGGTCGCGTTCGGCTTCCGACGGCAGCCGCCCCGTTTTCAGAATATTGCCGAGGCCTCGTAGCCGCAGGTATGCCGATTTGTCGGAATTTACAGGTGGCAAACTTATGGCCCTCTCAACCGATGGAATCACGCTCCTTTCACCTGACGGAGAGAACGAATTGGTGCATAACTCTTTTCGGCTGGGATATGACGCCAACCTCAATATGTTTTTCGACAAACGCGGCATGATGGTGATTGTAGGGGGAGGTGTGGGAAATGAAACCCGGGAATTTAAAATTGACCGCTATGGCAATCTCACGTCATGCGTCGGCTCCCCTTATTATTCCAACCTTATGAGCGTGGCGTCGGATGGCGATATATTGTATTACGGTACTGACGGAAACGGAATGGTTGTACGGCAGAACGACACATTGGTGCGTTTCACCCCCGACAATTCGCCGCTTCCTTGCGATGCCATTTATAAAGTGTTTGTCGATAGCAACCATAACCTTTGGGTAGGGAGTTACCGTCACGGGGTGTTTATGTTGTCGCATAATCTCAACGCATATAGTGTGATGGACAAACATTCCGGCAAACTGTGCTATGACATCGTCACGGCCGTTATTCCCGACGGCGACAGGCTCTATTTGGGATTGGACGGAGGTGGAATCGAGGTGCTCGACACAAAAACCGGTTCTTACCGCCAATACAACAAAAGCAATTCGCTGATGCCTGCCGACAATGTAGTGTCGATTGCCAAAGACGGGGAGACAATTTGGGCTGCCGTTTATGGCACGGGGCTCGTGGAATGCAACACCGCCGCCGGCCAATTCCGTGTTTTCAAAGCCAGCGGCATGATAGAACCGGGCAACAAGCTATGGGTGATGAAAGATGACGGGGAAGGAAATTTATGGATAGGGGGTAGTTCGTTGAGTGTGTTCAATAAACGTTCGCATGAATTCAATGTGATTGACGGCACCCAGGGTTCCGATGTTTTGTCGATGGCTATCGACGGCAACACCGTCATGATTGCCACGAGATGGAACGGACTTATGCAAATCGACCGCAACAGGCGTTCGATAGCGGAGCGGCATAGCGACAGCCCTTCGACAGGAGGCGTGAAATTGCCCGGGCGGAAAATCCCGTTTGTGTTTATAGATTCGCGCCATTCGGTGTGGGTTGACGTTGACAACGCCATGCTTTGCAAAATCGACCTTGCTGCGAAACGCATATCAAAGGTCTTCAAGCACCGTGCGAACGAAACGGGAATACAGGTATTGTCGATGGTTGAAGACAACCGAGGCAATATATTGATCGGTACCAACCGGGGTCTTATGAAGTATGTTGCCAAAAGGGATGCCCTCATCTCCCTCAACGACGAACGCATGCCGAGAATGTTTACGTTCAATGCGGTGGCGAAAGACAATGACGCCGCTTATTTCGGGACCACCTCCGGTTTGCTGCGCTATCCGCTGGCGCAAGCTTCCGAAAAAAAGGAACTCTCCCCTGTTGTGTTTACGGGAATCGAACTGTTTAACAACGGGGGTGAGAACGTTCCTCTCTTCAGCACCGGCGACACGCTGGTGGAGCTTGACAACGACCAGAATTTTATCAAGGTCAATTTTACCGTGCCTGAGATGACCAATCCCGACCGGATAAAATTCGAATGCAGGCTCGAGGGGTTTGAGAGCGAATGGCGCGACGTTTCGGAGACGCGCTCTGCAATCTATACTTATACTCCTGCGGGAACTTACAGGATGTCGGTGAGGCACACTAACCCTGACGGAAGCTGGAGCCGGCCGGCGGGTATGACAATCAAAATACGCCCGGCATGGTATGCCACCACGTTTATGCTGATAGTTTGGGTCGTATTGGCTTTGTCGATACTGACTGCTGTGGCGTTGATATGGCATAAATTTATAAAAAACCGTGAAAAAATCCGCATAGCGGAAGTGGAGAGGGATTCCGCCAACAGACTCAACGAAGCCAAGCTTGACTTCTATGCGAATATCACCCACGAATTGCGAACCCCATGTTTTCTGATTTCCGCCCAGATTGAAGAGATGTATGATTCGGGACGGCAGTCGATACCCGTCAACAATCTTTTCGGGATATACCGCAACTCTGCGAAACTAAACAGGCTTATAAGCCATATCATAGATTTTAGAAAATCCGACACCGGCCATCTTTCCTTGAACGTGCGCCGGATCGACGTGAAGACTTTCCTGGGGGAACTTGCCGGAGATTATGAGCAGCTTTGTCGCCAGAAATCGCTTACATTTGCTTTTGACAGTCCGGAGTCGCCGGTAGAGGCGGATATCGATTCCGACAAATTGGAGCTTATCGTCACCAATCTCATATCGAATGCTTATAAATACACCCATAAGGGAGGTTCCGTTGTCCTCGGTTTGAAAGACAACGGCGAAACGATAGAAATCAGCGTGGCCGACAACGGCATCGGAATAGTGGAGAAGCTTCAAAGCAAAATATTCGAACCGTTCGTGCGCACGGAAAGGGGTAAGAAAGAGAGCAGCGGCGACGGCATAGGGCTGGCTTTTGTAAACGAGCTTGTGAAGTTGCTCCACGGCACGATAACGGTGGAAAGCAAAGTGAACGAGGGTTCGCGGTTCGTCGTGACCCTTCCTAAAAAACAGAACGGTGTTGCCGATGAAGCCGCACTTCCTGTGGAAAAGGTGCCGTCAAAACATAATCCGGAGCTTTTGAAGCCGGAAGTGCAGGCTCCGGCGGAAAAGAGGATATCGGATCCTACCGCCACCCGGTCCATCCTTATTATCGACGACAACAAAGACGTGCTTTCGGTGATGGTGAAAGCTTTTGAAGACCGTTACCGTGTCACGGAAATATCTGATGCGAAAGAGGGGGTGGAACTTGCCCGCGGAGGAGGCTACGACGTGGTCATCACCGATTTGATGATGCCCGACTTCGACGGGCATCAGCTGTTGAAGGCTTTGAAAGAAGACAAGCGCACACGCGACATAAAGGTGGTGGTGTTTTCCGCCCTTACTTCGGAAAAAGATATGCTTACGGCTTTCGACGAAGGTGCCGACGCTTATCTGACAAAACCGACGTCGCTAAAGGTGATTGTGAGGCAGGTGGAACGCCTCTTCGAACAGGATGGCGAAGGCAGTTCCCTTTCGTCGGGCAACTACAACAGGGAGGAACAGAAGTTTCTGTTGGAATGCAGGCGAATCATCAACGAATGTATGACGCTCGATGATTTCGATGTGGCGATGCTCGCGTCGCGATTGTCGATGAGCCATTCCGCCCTCTATAAGAAAATCAAAAGCATGACGGGGATGTCGATAATCGATTTTATAAACGAATACAGGATTTATAAGGCTGTGCAGCTCTTCAAAGACGGAATCACCAACGTGCAGACAGTGGCGGAGATGTGCGGCTTCAAAGACGTGAAGACATTCCGGGAGACGTTCAAAAGGAAGATGCAGATGCCCCCCAAGCAATATATGTTGAAAATTCAGGAAGAATAGAAAAAAGATTTGATATATTCCTTTTAACTTTTTTTGGTGAATTTGCGTTAAAAGGCTAAAGAGAGCGAATGTAATATTTAAAAACTCTCAATTCCTGAATTATGAAAGTATATTGTAAGAACACCGAGACGTACGTATCCGTATTGGGCGGTGAAAAAGTGATAGACCTTCTCCCGCGCCTGCGCCGGGATTTACCCTTCTACCCTATTTGCGCACGCGTCAACAACAAGACGGAAGACCTTTGTTTCCCTCTGTATTCGCCCAAGCAGGTGGAGTTTATATCGCCTGCGAATCCTTCGGGGCGGAGGGTGTATGTGCGGTCGTTGTGCATGATGCTTTATAAGGCGGTGGAGGAGATCCTTCCCGGAGCCACGCTCCGGATAGAACACTCCATGTCGTCGGGCTATTTCTGCCGCATTTTCATGGACGAGGAGCTTGTTGCGGTGGATGATAAGCTGAAGGAAGATCTTTTGGAACATCTTCGGAAGATGGCGGAGAACGACATCCCTTTCCGCCGCAAGGAACATCTCACGAAAGACGTCATTGAAATGTTTCGCCGGCAGGGGCTCGACGAAAAGGTTACGCTTCTCGAGACCTTGCATGAACTTTACACCACCTACTACCGGCTTGGCGACATTGCTGATTCCTACTACGGCCCGCTCGCGCCGAGCACCGGGTTTGTGAAGGATTTCGATATCCGTCCTTACAAAGACGGATTCCTGCTTTTCGCGGCGTCGCACGAAGAGACCGACTGCATTCTCGAAAAGAACCCTCCCCAGGAGAAAATGTATAAGGCGTTTACCGACCAGCTGATGTTTAATAAGGTTATCCAGGTGAAGAACGTGGGCGAGCTGAACATGGCTGTCAAAAACCGCCGTACGGCAGAACTCATCAACGTGGCGGAGGCCATGCATGATAAATTGCTGGGCCGCATCAGCGACCAGATAGCCGCCCGCAGAAAGGAGGGTGGCGCGGGCATCGTGCTCATTGCGGGGCCGTCGTCGTCGGGGAAAACCACTTCCACCAAACGCCTTGCCATCCAGTTGATGACAAACCTGATTGTGCCGAAAATGATTTCGCTCGACGATTATTTCATCGACCGCGAGCACACACCCCGCGACGAGAGCGGCGACTACGACTATGAAAGCCTCTACGCCCTCGACCTCGAACGCCTCAACTCCGACCTCACGCGCCTTCTTGCCGGGGAGGAAATCAACCTGCCCACCTACTCTTTTGAACTCGGGCGCCGCATAGAGCGCAACCGTCCGCTCCGTCTCGACGGCAACGACGTGCTTCTCATAGAGGGAATCCACGGGCTGAATCCGGAGCTCACGCGTTCCATTAATCCCGACAACGTGTTCAAGGTGTATGTGTCTGCCCTCACCACGCTTAAAATCGACAACCACAACTGGATTTCCACGAGCGACAACCGTCTTCTGCGCCGCATCGTGAGAGACAACAAATATCGCCACACTTCTGCGCTCGACACCATAAAACGCTGGCCGAGCGTGCGCCGGGGCGAAGAGAAATGGATTTTTCCCTTCAGCGAGAACGCCGACGCCACGTTCAATTCGTCGCTTATTTTCGAATTGGGCGTGATGAAGCCGTATGCCGAGCCGTTGCTACGCGATGTGCCGCGCGACCTCGTGCAATATGCCGAGGCTTACCGTCTGCAGCGGTTCCTCAGTTATTTCGAACCCATACCCGCCGACCAGATTCCCACCACTTCCCTTCTGCGGGAATTTCTCGGTGGCTCCTCCTTCCGCTATTAATGGATGGATAATTACATTGTTTAAAAACGGTTGCCACTCCTCTCCGGCGACCGTTTTTTGAATTTACATGCCTGTTTTTTGGCAAATGCGGAAGCGCGTTTTGAAGATTTTTGATTAATTTTGCGGTTATGAAGGAGTTTACCGAAACTGACATAGAACGCATTGGGCAAATCATAGAGACGGAAGACCGTCAGGCGGCTCAGCAAGAGGTGCGGGAACTGCATCCCGCCGATATAGCCGAACTTTTCCAGGAACTCAACCTCAAGCAGGCGGAATGGCTTTTCAACCTTATCGAAGACAAGGAGAAAAAGGCCGACGTGCTGATGGAACTCGACGAGGAAGACCGCAAGAAACTGCTCGAAGGGATGGACCCCGAGCAAATCGGCCATTTCATCGACCTCCTCGACACCGACGACGCCGTTGACCTTATCCAGGAACTCGACGAGGAAGAACGCGAAGAGGTGATCCAGAACATCGAAGACGTGGAGCAGGCGGGCGATATCGTTGACCTTCTGCAATATGACGAAGACACCGCCGGCGGCCTCAT
>CABRKI010000063.1 GCA_902471455.1 uncultured Porphyromonadaceae bacterium
CCGGACCGTCTGTTTTTTCAATCCGTTATAACCATTTGCCTCGTTTGCGGCGGAAGAAGTCGGTCATGAGGGCGGCGCATTCGTCGGCAAGTACGCCGGAAGTGACAATCGTGCGCGGATGGAGGAGGGTGGGTCCCGTGTGGCTGAATTTCGTGAAGCCTCGTTTGGCATCTGAAGCTCCATATACCACTCTCCCGATCTGGCTCCATCCCAATGCGCCTGCACACATCGGGCAAGGTTCAACAGTGACGTAGAGCGTGCATTGGGGCAGATATTTTCCGCCGAGGGCATCGGCGGCGGCGGTGATTGCCATCATTTCGGCGTGTGCCGTCACGTCGTTGAGGGTTTCTGTGAGGTTGTGGGTTCTTGCGAGGATGCGGCTCCCCGCCACTATAATCGCTCCGACAGGCACCTCGTCACGGCGTGCCGCCTCGTGCGCCTCATCAAGGGCGAGGCGCATAAAGTATTCGTCGCGGGGGTCGAGTTCGTCAGTCGTCGTTACGGCCATTATAGTTCCTTATCTTGTCTGCCACTTTTTCCATGAGCCATAAGGGGGTGGAGGTGGCTCCGCAAATCCCTATTGAATCCGCTCCCGAGGTCCATTCGGGTAGCAGCTGTGTTTCATCGGAAATCAGGTAGGTGCGGGGGTTTACTTCCCTACATTTCTCGAAAAGCACTTTGCCGTTGGAACTTTTTGCGCCGCTCACGAAAACCACCGCTTCATGCGAGGCGGCGAATTCCCTCATTTTTTCCATGCGGTTGGCCACCTGGCGGCAGATGGTGTCGAAATATTCGAACTTACCGGTTGCCTTTCTTCTTTTTATCTCTTCGACGACCTGTCTGAATCCTTCGAGCGATTTGGTGGTTTGCGAATATAGGAGAATGTCGCGGTCGAGGTCAAGGTCATTGATCCCGTCAAGGTCCTGGATGACTACCGCCTCGCCGTTGGTCTGGCCTACGAGACCGTTCACCTCCGCATGCCCGTTTTTACCGTAAATCACTATCAGCGGTTTTGCTCCGCCATTCTTTTCGGCTTCCAGCCCCTCGTTGTATGCCTTTTTGATTCTTCTTTGGAGCTGAAGCACCACGGGGCAAGTGGCGTCGATTATCGTCACGTTGTTGGCTTCTGCGGTTGCGTAAGTCTGGGGAGGCTCGCCGTGGGCCCGGAGAAGCACCTTTACGTCATGAAGTTTTCCGAGTTCTTCATGGGTGATGGTGCGCAGCCCTTTTTCGCAAAGCCGTTCCACTTCGCCGGCATTGTGTACTATGTCGCCGAGGCAGTAGAGTTGCCCGCTGTCTTGCAGTTCTTCCTCTGCTTTCCTGATGGCGGTGACCACCCCGAAGCAGAAACCCGAGTTGACATCTATCTCTACGGCCATGGCTCAGGAGTTATTTACGGCCGCATCGAATTGTCTGAGCAGCCAGTCCATCTGTTCTTCGCGTGTCATCGTGCCGTTGTCGAGTTCGATGGCGTCGTCGGCCTTGCGCAGAGGGGATACCTTGCGGGTGGTGTCGATGCGGTCGCGTTCCACGACGTTGTCATATACTTCCTGATACGTTACCTTCTCACCTTTCTCCGTGAGTTCTTTAAGGCGGCGCCGTGCTCGTTCCTCCGGACTTGCGCATACGAATACCTTCAGTTCGGCATGTGGGAAAACTGTAGTGCCGATGTCGCGTCCGTCCATCACTATACCCTTGTGTTCACCGAATTCCTGCTGGAGTGACACGAGACGCTGGCGCACTTCCGGAATTACGGACACGGGGCTGACGTTTTCACTCACCTGCATGTCGCGTATTTCTCGCTCCACGTCTTCGCCGTTGAGGAGGGTGTGTTGCACTCCGTCGGCTCCGGCAGGTGCGAACGAAATATGGATGGATGGGAGGGCGGCCACGAGTCTTTCCGTGTCAACCGTTTTATCGGGTGCTATCATTCCGTGGCGCATTGCATAAAGGGTCACGGCCCGGTACATGGCCCCGGAATCGACATATATGTAACCTACGCGTGCGGCGAGTTCGCGCGCCATTGTGCTTTTGCCGGAAGATGAATAGCCGTCGATGGCTACTATTATTTTTTTCATAGCTTTTTGTGGTTTTGAAGGAAAGATCTTAAATGTCTTAAATGTCCTTAAGGTCTTTAAGGTCTTTAAGGACTTTTAAGACCTTAGTTTTTTACAGTTTCAGTTCTGCCATCCTGGCGATGTATTTCCCGATGATGTCGAATTCGAGATTCACCTTCGTGCCTTTTTCTATGCGGCTGAAGTTGGTATGGTCGTGGGTATAGGGGATAATGGCGACCGAGAAAGAGTCTTTTTCAGAATCGCAAACCGTGAGGCTGACTCCATTGACTGTCACGGAACCCTTTTCCACCGTTACGTATCCTTTGCGGATAAGCGCGGGGTCTGCCGAATAGCGGAACCGGTAGCGCCAGCTTCCGTCTTCCGTCTCAACGCTCTCGCACACGGCGGTGGTATCCACGTGTCCCTGCACGATATGTCCGTCGAGCCTGCCGTCCATTTTCATCGAACGTTCCACGTTGACGAGGTCGCCGGGTTTGAGGTCGCCGAGGTTTGAACGGTCGAGGGTTTCCTGTATGGCGGTCACGGTGTAGGTGCCGTCGCCGGGAAGGGAAACGACCGTAAGGCACACGCCGTTGTGGGCTATGCTCTGGTCTATGCGGAGCTCGTCGGCAAAGCTGCATCGCATGGTTATATGGAGGTTGGTCCCCTCGTGGCGGAGGGCTACCACTTCAAGAGCGTCTTCTACTATTCCTGAAAACATATTCTGAATATTTGGTTTATAGTTGCAAATTTAGTCATAATATTCCCAACGCGCAAACCATTGTATTTTTTTAGTATGTTAAATTGTTGGAGTGTCAGGGAAAATGACTATATTTGGAGTCGGAAAACTCATACGTATATGACTTCGCTCACATTACCACCCCTCACCGGCGGACGTCCTGTCCCCGAACTTCCCGATGCCCGGCAGTTGTCGATTATCGGCGGAAGCGGAGCGGGAAAAACAAAGTTTATGGAGGAACTGACCAGACTGAACGGTCAGAGAGCCTATTGCCTGTCTGCAATCAGCGCCCCATTCCCTGAACGGGTGGAATCCACTCGTCAGGGAAGCATCGACATGCTTTTCCGCGAGGCCGTGGAGAAGCAGCCTTACATGCGCACCGATGCCGTCAGCGAACTCGACAAACTCGCCTATATGCTTTTCACCGATGAGTTCGAGTATCTCCTGTCGATGAAACAGGTGCGTATGTCAACGGGGGCCGTTCCTAAACTCAAACCCACACGGCTCGATTATCTGGTGACTCTTTGGGAAAGGGTGTTCCCCGGCAACCGCATAGTTAGGACGGCGGGAAGCATGATGTTTTCCACCTCTTCGGGCGACGACCTTATCTCTGCCGAAAGTCTGAGCCAGAGCGAACAGACTGTGCTCTATTATGCCGCCGCTGTGCTCTATGCCATGCCGGAGGCGGTGATTTTTATCGATTCCCCCTCTCTTTTCCTGCATCCCACGGTGCTCAATAATCTTTGGAACTCGATAGAGGAATTGCGGCCCGACTGCACGTTCGTCTATAATTCGGTCGATGTTGAGTTCATAAATTCGCGAACCCACAACGTTTGTGTGTGGGTTAAGAGTTATGATGCCGAGATACATGCGTGGGACTATGAGATTATCCGGCCGGGGGACTTTAACGAGGAGATTTTCGTTGACCTCATAGGCACCCGCAAGCCTGTGCTTTTCATAGAGGGGGATGCGCGCCATAGCATAGATGCGCGCCTGTACCCGCTGGTTTTCCCTGATTGTACGGTCAAGCCTCTCGGCTCCTGCGACAAGGTGATAGAAAGCACACGTACTTTCAACGACCTGCGCAACATGCATCATCTGGCAAGCCGCGGCGTGGTTGACCGCGACAGGCGCACCGACCCGGAGGTGGAATATCTTCGCCGCAAGTCGGTGATGGTGCCCGATGTGGCTGAAGTAGAGAATTTATTCCTTCTTGAGGGGGTGATACGTCCTATGGCGCGCCGGCGCAAGCGAAATCCCGACCGAGTTTTCGCCCATGTGCAGAAGGCTGTGGAAGATGAGTTCCGCCGTCATTTCGACGAACAGGCCCTCCAGCATGTACGCCATAGGGTGAAGCGTGAGGTTGAGTGCAAAATCGATGCCCGCTTCTCCTGCATAACCGCTATGGAGACGCACCTCCGCAGTCTTGTCACCATGTTGAGGCCGCGTGAGCAATACAACGAACTGCGCGACCAGTTCAAAGGATTTCTTGAAAACCATTATTATCCCGGAATCCTGAAGGTGTTCAACCATAAACCAATGCTGGGCGACTGCGGGGTGGCGCGCATGCTCGGATATAAAAACAAAGACGAATATATAGCCGGGGTGATCGCCACTCTTAAAGAGGGAGGTCCGGATGCCGACTGTATAAGGGAGGCGGTGCGGCGTTGTTTCCGCGTTGACGAGCCTCTGCCGGAACGCCCGGTGCGGCATGCCCCGCCTCCGCGCAAGGGTGGCAACCATGCCAAACCGGTATCTTTGAAAAACAGGCGTTCCCCCGGACATAAGGTAAAGAAGAATAACAAAAAGCGTCGCCGCGACGTTAATTAATAAGAATAATATAACCCAATAATATAATAATGAAAAAGAAATTAGCTTTCCTTCGCAACGACCCGTGGCTCGAGCCGTTCGCCCCGGCTATCGAAGGACGCCACGAGGATGTGGTGAGAAAACTTGACGAACTCACTGCCAATACCGACGGTTCCCTATCGGATTTCGCAAATGCCTATAAATATTACGGACTCCACCATCTTCCCGAAGGAGGATGGATTTTCCGCGAGTATGCTCCCAATGCCCGCGAGATATGGCTTATCGGCACGTTTTCCGAGTGGAAGACCGAAGATGCCTATAAACTGAGCCGTATTGAAAACGGGGTATGGGAGATTCATCTTCCTGAAGACGCCCTCCACAACGGCGACCTCTTCAAGATGCTCGTAACTTGGGACGGAGGACAGGGAGAAAGGATTCCGGCATATGCCACCCGTGTGGTGCAGGACCCCGACACCAAGATATTCTCCGCAGAGGTTTATGCCCCGGAAAAACCATATAAGTTCAAGGTAAAGAAGTTCTCGCCCGACGTAAAACCTCTTCTTATATATGAATGCCACATCGGCATGGCGCAGGAAACCGAAGGCGTCGGCACCTATAATGAATTCCGTGAAAAGACCCTCCCACGCATCGCAGCCGACGGCTACAACGCCATCCAGATCATGGCAATCCAGGAGCATCCCTATTACGGCTCTTTCGGCTATCACGTCAGCAGCTTTTATGCCCCGAGTTCACGCTTCGGCACTCCTGACGACCTTAAACGGCTCATCGACGAGGCGCACCGTCTCGGCATAGCCGTGATTATGGACATCGTCCATTCCCATGCCGTTAAGAACGAGGTGGAGGGGCTGGGCCGTCTCGACGGGTCGTATGACCTCTATTTCTATGGCGACGGACGTCGCGAGCATCCTGCATGGGACTCCCTGCTTTTCGACTATGGCAAGAATTCTGTGCTCCATTTTCTCCTTTCCAACTGCAAGTATTGGCTTGAGGAGTTTAGGTTCGACGGTTTCCGTTTCGACGGCGTCACCTCGATGCTTTATTATGACCACGGACTGGGCAAGGCGTTCGGTTCATACGCCGACTACTACGACGGCAACCAGGACCCGAATGCACTCACTTACCTCACTCTCGCCAACCTGCTGATACATGAAGTCAATTCCAATGCCATAACTATTGCCGAGGAGATGAGCGGTATGCCGGGTCTTGCCGTGAAATTCGACGACGGCGGAATCGGGTTCGACTATCGCATGGCAATGGGAATCCCCGACTATTGGATAAAGATGATAAAGGAGAAGAAAGACGAGGACTGGCATCCCACTTCAATATTCTGGGAGCTTACCAACCGCCGTGCCGACGAAAAGACCATATCCTATTGCGAGAGCCATGACCAGGCGCTCGTGGGCGACAAGACCATTATCTTCCGCCTTATCGACAAGGAGATGTATTGGCACATGATGGTGGGCGACGAAGACATGACCGTGGCACGCGGCATGGCGCTCCATAAGATGATTCGTCTCGTGACGCTCGCCACCATCAACGGAGGCTATCTCAACTTCATGGGCAACGAGTTCGGTCATCCCGAATGGATTGACTTCCCGCGCGAGGGCAACGGCTGGAGCTATAAGTATGCACGCCGCCAATGGGACCTCGTTGACCGCGAGGACCTAAAATACCGTTTCCTAAACGCTTTCGACAATTCGATGGTGGAACTTGTGGCGGGCATCTATAATTTCCAGGCTCTCCCGGTGGAGAAACTATGGGAGAAAGATGGCGACAACGTGTTGGCTTTCATGAGAGGGGACCTTGTATTCGTGTTCAACTGGAACCCGACGCAGAGCTTCACCGGTTATGGCTTCCTCGCCCCGGCAGGCGAATATGAGGTTGTGCTCGACAGCGATTCTCCCGCTTTCGGAGGCTACGGACTCGTTGACGACAGCGTGCATCATTTCACCACTCCCGACCCGCTTTATTCACCTTCAGGAAAGGGATGGCTGAAAATGTATCTTCCCGCAAGGACAGTGCAGGTGCTGCGCCGCGTTAAACCAATGCCGAAAAAGCGTGTCAAAAAGGAAACAACCGCGAAGGAGACTTCTGAAAAGAAAACGGCAGCTGTAAAGAAGGCAGCCCCCGCCAAAAAAGCTACGGCTGCGAAAAAAACTGACTCCACGGCGAAGGCGGCTCCTAAAAAGAAGGCTTCTTCGAAGAAAACAACTGAAAAGAAATGAGATTGAAACCTATCTTCATCGCGGTGGCTCTCCTGTGGGGAGCCGCCGTTCATGCCCAAGGGCTGGGCGATTTGCTGAAGGACCTCGGAGGCTCGGGTTCTACAATCGGTAATCTTGTGGAGGGCGTCTTCACGAAGACCGACCTCTCGTTGGCCGACCTCGTAGGCGACTATACATCCGAAGGGCCTGCCGTGGCTTTTAAGAGCGACAACCTTCTGAAGCAGGCCGGAGGTATAGCCGGAGCGGCTGCTCTTGAAACCAAGCTCAAGCCTTATTACGAACAATACGGACTCACGGGGATGACCCTTGCGGTAGATACCGCCTCCAATTTCACGATGACCGTGAAAGGTGTGAAACTCAGCGGCGACATCGTCCGTAACGACGGCGAGGGCACTTTCACCTTCAACGTAAAGGCCATGGGGATGAAAGTGGGGCAGTTCACGGCTTACGTACAGAAGAGCGGCAGCGACCTCGACCTTATGTTCGATGCCACGAAACTCAAGCAGCTGATATCGACGGTGAGCCGTCTCACAGGGGGAAAGATGACGCAGGCGCTTTCTTCCGTGCTCGACAGCTACGACGGCGCATGCATCGGCTTCGACATGAAATGCACGTCGGCAAAGAAAACCGGCACTTCTTCCGATTCGTCGGCAGGCTCTGCCATCGAATCTCTCCGCAACATCCTCAATCGCCGCTGACGCGACCTCGCGGAAAAATATAAAAGGCATGCTTCGCAGGGTTGTCTCGCGATGGATGCCTTTTTTATTTTTATATATCGCACATTATGAATTATGCACCGAATTTAGTAACTTTGTGGCATGATTTGCACGAAACTATCAGTCTTATTGTCGGTTTTGATTCTCCTTTTTGTATATCCCGTTGCTTCTGCGGCACAGGAAAACAAAGAGGTAGCATCCGACAGTGTCGCCGCCGAAACTCCGCTCGAAGAGTTCTCCCGCGACATCGAATCCGTAGTGTTCGTGCCTAAAGGACAATGGGTGGCCGGTGTGAATGTCTCCTATTCACAGTCGAACCAAAATAAATACCAGTTCCTTATTTTCGAAGGTATTTCAGGCGACACATATAGTTTCAAGGTCTCGCCGATGGTGATGTTTGTTATTGCCCCTGACCTCGGTATAGGCGGTAGATTCTCCTATTCGCGCTCTCTTACCAAACTTGAGAATGCCGACATCGTGCTCGACTCGGAAACCGATTATTCCGTTGACCATCTCTACCGTCTCTCTCATAATTATTACGGCACCGTGATGATGCGCAATTATTTTTCCCTGGGACATACCAAACGCTTCGGCTTTTTCAATGAGTTGCAGCTTCAGCTTGGAGGGGGACAAACAAAAATTACCACCGGAGTAGGGGAGTCCCTTTCCGGCACTTATGAACGAAATTTCTCCGCCGACATAGGCGTTGCCCCGGGGTTATGTGTTTTCCTCAACAACTATTCCGCGCTTGAAGTCAATGTGGGCGTGCTCGGTTTCAGTTATACGCACACCAAAGCCATAAAGGACCAGATTTATGAGTCCAACCGTAAATCTAAGTCGGCGAACTTCCGTATCAACCTTTTCTCCATATCTTTTGGAGTTTCATTCTATCTGTGACCGCCATGAGAAGATTACTTTCCATATTGACTCTTTTCCTGGCTTTCACAACATTGTCCGTTGCTTCCGTGGCGACACCGGATTCTACGGTGACCCGCAAGACTATTCTGCGCACCGATACCATTACGGTGTCAGATACTATAGTGCTTACGAAAAAGATATTGCGCAAGGATGTGATAACCCGTTCGGAGATTGTGCTTTCAAAAGATTCAATAGTACGAAAGGGGATGGTAGGCTCGGGCACCGGTGGCGCAGGAGAAATTACGGTGTGTCCGGAAGAAGGACCTGCCGACGGGCTATTTGTTGAAACCGTGGGGGCGGTTCATGCGAATGTGGCTGACTCCGCTTTGACGGTTCTTCCGGAGCGGACGGGTGGCAGGTATGTGTGGGTGCCTGATTCGTTGGCGGCCGAGGTATGCCGTCTTCTTGAAGACGGCTCCGTGAAGATGTCTTCCGACAGGGGAGTCGATTTCTCCGAGAGGGTCACATTCCGCGGTGACACTCTAAAGATGATGCTGCGTGACCCGAATCTCGGACGCTTTGACCGTGGACTCTTCAATTATCTCTTCATACCCAAGGGGATATGGCAGATTGGTGTCACGGCTTCATACGGCGAATTCTCTACCGCTGACCTGGAGGTGCTCGACCTTCTTTCGGATATAGACCTTTCGGGGCATGCGTTTTCGATACGCCCTTATTTTTCTTATTTCATACGCAACAATATGTCGGTGGGGTTGCGTCTGGGCTACACTTCGGGTCGTGCCAACATCGATTCTTTCAACGTCGATATTGATGAAGACATGAGTTTCAACCTCAAAGATATATATTACAGGAGCGAATCATATACCGCCGCCCTTACTTTCAATCAATATTACGGAATTTCACGCCGTGGCCGCTTCGGGATTTATAACGAGGTGGAGTTGGCTTTTTCTTCAGGAAATTCCGATTTTAACCGCCCTTTTAACGGCCAACCTAAACTTACGCATACCACCACGATGCAAGCAGCTTTGAATTTCTCGCCGGGGGTGTGCGTGTTTATCATGGATCAGGTATCGTTCAATGTCTCGTTCGGCGTGTTCGGGTTTTCGTTGAGAAACGAGAAACAGACCGTTGACGGAGTCGCCATGGGCAACCGCTTCACCTCAGGTGCTAATTTCCGCTTCAACGTCTTTAACATCAACTTCGGCGTGGCGGTCAACCTTTGACAACCTGCACAACCTCCTTGCTCCAACCAGGACAACCGGAACGGTATAAACCAACCAGGACAACCAAGGTCAACCAGAATGTGTGTAAACCAACCAGGACAACCAAGGACAACCGGAACGGTATAAACCAACCAGGACAACCAAGGACAACCAGAACGGATATAAACCAACCAGGACAACCAAGGGCAACCAGATTTTTTTATTCGAACCAGATTTTTAATAATTCTGGTTGTTCTTGGTTGTACTGGTTTGAGCAAAAACTTGATTTCTGGTTGGACGTATTTTATGGGATTATTTTGATTATATGAGGTTTATTAGTAATTTTGGAGGTATTATAAAAAGTATAATTTATGGGTGATTTGAATTTGGCGGAGGTGGAGAGGATGGTTTATTCTGTTAAGGGGATTTGTATAAAAGTTCACAAGGCATTAGGATGCGGGTTGTTGGAATCCGCTTATAGGAAGGTGTTGACTCACGCTTTGCGTAAAGAAGGTTTTAGGGTTGACGAGGAGGTTCCTATTAATCTGGTTTATGACGGCGATATAATACCGAATGCTTTCAGGGCCGACTTAGTTGTCAATGATGTCTTGATTATAGAGCTTAAAGCGGTGGAAGAACTGCAACCGGTGCATCATTTACAGATTGGCTCATACCTTCAGCTTACAGGAATCCCGTACGGCTTGTTAGTAAATTTCCATACGAAAAAACTAACCGATGGAATGTTTACCAGCCGCCTGGGAGATTTAAAAAAGAGATTCGTATCTCTCTGAATCAACCAGGGCAACCAGGACGGATATAAACCAACCAGGACAATCAGGGTCAACCAGAACGGATATAAACCAATCAGGACAACCAAGGGCAACCAGATTTTTTTATTCGAACCAGATTTTTAATAATTCTGGTTGTTCTTGGTTGTCCTGGTTTGAGCAAAAACTTGATTTCTGGTTGTTCTTGGTTGTACTGGTTTGGGTTTATGAAAGTTGTTCTGGTTGTACTGGTTTGAGTTTATGAAAGTTGCTTTGGTTGTCCTGGTTTGATAGATTGGAGGTTGGTTTTGCTCGGTTTTTTGGTCTAATTGGAGTTTTTTGCTATTTGAATTAACTTAAATGATTGTTTTCTCGCGAAAAAAGTGTAACTTTGTGATGCTAAGTGCGTCTTTTTATTAGCAAGTGTAAGCTGCGGCTTACGAAACGCATATCGAATAATATCTAACTAAATAAGCTATGAAATCATTTTCTTTCGGGCGCGGACTGTCTGCGGCGGCAACTCTCCTCATTCTTGCCGGCTGCGCCAGCGAAGCCCCTTGGGGAACCGGTAGCGGCGAAGGCTCCATAAAGCTTGACCTTGCCACCACCAACGATGTGACGGCGGCGGTGCCTGCCGTCCGTGCGGTGTCCTCCGAAATTGCCACGCCACCCGTGGCTGACTTCAAGGTGAAAGTCTCTAAATCCGATGGTTCATTCTCTCAGACATTCTCATCGGTAAAGGAATTTGTCGATAAGGATAACTATTCTGTCGGCACATACGAAATCGAGGCTTGGTATGGCGATCCCGAATCGCAAGGCTTTGTAAGAGGCGAGGATTACGAGTATGCATACTACTACGGAAAAATCACCGATGTCACGGTGCTTGAAGGACAGACCACTAATGTTAACCTTGAGGCATCGCTTGCCAACTCGGCTATAACCATAGAATACACCGAAGCCTTCAAAAAATATTTTACCGACTGGCAGACTTCCGTTCAGACCGACGGACATGAGGCTGTCAACCTTGGCAGCGAAGAGGGCATGAGTTATGTGGTGCCGGGGAATGTGAATGTCATTATTCAGGCAGAATTGCAAAACGGCAAGTCGCTCAGGCTTAACCCGGCTACGTTCGTCACCGAACCGCGCCATTGGTATAAGATGCGTTATAACGTCTATAACGGTGAGGTTGGCGGCATTGCCAAAGACCAGCTTGTAATCGAGTTCGATGAATCGCTTAACGAGGAGCCGATTGTTATCGACCTGACCGAAGAGTTGGAAAACACCCCGGCCCCGGTGGTGAAGCCGGAAGGGTTTGAAGACGGCCAGAACTTCGTCACCCAGTCGGGCACTCCCTTCAACGGAGAGGTGAAATTCAATGTTTCTGCTATGGGTGGCATTAAGGAAGCCAAGCTTACCGTGGAGTCAGACACCTACAACCCCGCCTTTTTGAAAAACGGGGTCATCGACCTTTGCCAGGCTACCGAAAAAAATAAAGCAGACATGCAGGCGTCGGGCATCAAAGCTGTCGGATTCTTCCGTAATCCCGGCGAGATGGCCCAGCTCGACCTTACTGAATTGTGCAGGACGCTTCCCGACGGTCAGCATAAATTTATCTTGCAGGTTAAAGACAAGTTTGACCAGGTCAACGAACCGATATCCGTAACTGTGGCTTGCGTGCCGGTAGAGATGTCGATGACGGCTGCTCCCGCCCCGTTCGGCGAGGGGTATGTTGACGTAACCGTAACCTACAACGGTCCCGACCCGACAGCCCCCGGCAGCAACCCGTTCTCATTCCGTTGTCAGGGCAATTATGGATTTGTGGATTCTGAAATTCTGTCAATCAGCAAAAAAGAAACCACGAGAGCGTTTGAATCACACGACTATGTCTATAGGATTTCTGTTCCTGATGTTGACCGCGATGAATTCGAGGTGAGGGCATTCTTTGGTGAAGAAACCGGAGAGGGACCTAATTTGACAACGAACGCACAGTTCGTTTATCCTGATTATCAGGTACAACTCGACCCGATGACACAAAAACTTAGGATTAATGTTATGAACGATAATCCGGACAAGAAAACCCTTTTCTTCCATAAACTACGTGTGTTTGTAAATGGGAATAGACTTAACGATAGTGATTTTAGAAGGATCGATGCAAATGGTCTTATCGTGGTTTATGGTTTGCAACCTGAGACTGAATATAGGATACAGACCACGCTGCAGTCCTCAACTAATGTTACGAAATTTGGTAGCGATGAGACAATAAGGACTGCAAAAGCTTCTCCGGTTCCTAACGGCGATTTCTCAGATTTCGAACAAACAATCAATAAGGAGATTCAAGTAGGTGGAAATTATAAGTGGGGTGGCCCTACTTATTCAAACAAATGTTCTTTCAAGTATTCAGAACCGACTGGAGGGTGGGCTTCAATAAATAAGAAGACCTTCTATGAAGGCTCCAATCCTCAGAACTCATGGTTTATGGTCGCTTCAACATATATTGGAGACACGTATAATAATAAGAATACCGTTGTCATACGTACGGTAGGTTACAGTCATAGTGGCACCTTGCCCAGTGTTACATCCAGCAGTAGATATTATAATCCAGAGGCTCCAAACAAGGATTCGTTTACCCGTGTCTCCGGAGAATTGTTCTTGGGTACATATAGTTTTGACGGTACGGAATCTCGACAGGATGGCTTTGCATTTGATGCACGTCCTACATCTTTGAGTTTCAATTATAAATATGAACCTCATCAGAGTGTCTCAAGAGGTTCTGCCGAGGTTATCATATATTCGGCAGATGGAACACAGATTAATCAGAGAAAAATTTATCTCTATCAGACAGATGGAATGGTGGAAGGTAAGATAGTATTGCATAGGTATCCGTTTGCTGTAAAGCCCGCGAAGATTTGGATCCGGTTCCTTTCTTCTGATTTGGAGCCTGGTAATAGTATTGAAACTAAGAGACCGATGAATAATGAATTGGATGAGGGTGTTTCTTCGTTGTTTGGGAGAACATTGAAGGATAATTCCGCACATGCAATGTGTATTGGCTCTGTGCTTACCGTTTCCAATTTGAGGTTTAATTATGGCGAGAAACAAAATGACTGATATGAAAAAGATAACAAATATATTATCCGCGATATTTCTCTTGATCGGGGCGGCCTCCTGTTCTACGGAGGCCCCCTTCTCGGGAGAGAAGGAAAGCGGGGAGGGGCGTCTCCTTTCCTCGGCCCTGTCTGTGGAACTGAAAACAGACGAAAAACTTGTCAGAGCCACGCCAGTGCCTGACGTAAATGATTTCACCGTTGACTTCCTAAATGCCGACGACCTTACGCAGGTTGTGAGGACCTTTAAATACGGCGCTATGCCGGAAGTCGTAACCCTGCCCATAGGCGACTACATTGTGAAGGCTTACTATGGCGGCAGTTATGGCGACGGCAACAATGCCGCTTTCAATAGTCCCTATTATCTTGGTCAGTCGGAACGTTTCTCGATCGAGAAAGATAAAATCAGAGATAATATCGGCACTGTGGTTTGCAAACTTTCAAACGTGAAGGTGACAATCCTTTTCGACGAAAACCTCGTGAAGGTGATGGGTGACGGTTCCAAGGTTTCGGTAAAGGTGGGACAAAGCGGCAGCCTCGATTTCACCAAGGATACCAACGACAGTGGCTTCTTCGCTTTCGACGAGGGAAGCGCTACGCTTGCTGCCGTGTTTTCGGGGGAAGTGGAGGGCGACCCCACTACGGAAACCAAAACCTACGACAATGTCCAGCCGGGCGTTCACTATAGGATAACCTTTAAACTCCATTCTCCCAACGCTTCCGATCCGGGCGACATCAACCCCGGCGAACCCGGAAGCGAGATAAAGGTGGATGCCGGTATCCAGCTTGACGAAAACAACGGTGCTGACGTAGGAGTCGGAGACGACGATGACATATATATGAAAGATGACCGTTATCCCGATGAGGAAGACCCCGAACCGGGTCCCGGCCCCGACGAACCTGAAGACCCGAAAGGCCCGCAGATAACATCGGAGGGTGATATAAACCTAAAAGATTGGAATGTAAATCCGGAGGCATGTGTGCTTAAGGTGATTAGCAACACGGGAATTACGGCATTCAATGTTGAGATAAAATCTGAAAGTCTAAGTCCAGAAGAGTTAGGGGGTGTCGGTCTTGCTTCCCAACTTGATTTGATAACAGGAATGGATCCTGATGGGAACGACCTTTCAAGCGGTCTTTCGAGTCTCGGTTTCCCTATTAAAGATCAGGTTAAAGGGCAGAAAGACGTGACATTTGATATAACCCGATTTATGCCGATGCTTCAGGTGCTTGGCGAAGGAGACCATACGTTTGTGCTTAAGGTGTCTGATTCCGAGGGTGAGAATACAACTGAACTTAAGATTAGAATAACTGAATAACAGACAGCTATGAAAAAGATAAATAAAATATTTGCTATTTCGGCTGTCGCTTTGACTGCCGGAGTCGCTCTGCAGTCTTGCCAGTCGGAGGCTCCGTTTTCTGCCGACGGCGAAGGGCTTGTGCGTCTTAACGTCGATGTCAACTCCAAGCTGACACGTGCCGTGGAAGGCGAGGAGGCACTTAGGGCTAACGCCCGTATATATATCAGCAACGAGAAAGGTGTTCTGAATAAATGGGTGGGAACCCAGAGCATTCCCAAGGATGGAGTATATCTCCGTTATGGCTCTTACGTGGCCGAGGCTATGGCGGGCGATTCCGCATCCGCTTCTTTCACCAAGAAGTATTTCAAAGGTGCTACGGCGTTTTCGTTAAGCGGCTCCGAACCTATGGCGAATGTCACAATCAGTTGCAGGATTGCCAACGTGGTCGTTTCGTTGGAGGAATCCACCATCGATTCGAAACTCATGCAGGATTTGAAGGTGAAAATCGGTAATTCACGTGGCGAACTCACTTATTATGCCGACAGCCTTTACAACCGAGGCTATTTTATGATGCCGAATGCCGACAAGTCGCTCAATTATACTGTCACCGGTGTCAACAGCAAAGGTCATGCGTTCACAAAATCCGGCGTAATCGAGGATGTGAAACCGTCAACGCACTATCGTCTTAACTTCGAATATACAACGCCGGGCGTTGATCAGGGTGGAGCTTTCTTCACAATCTCCATTTCGGAAGAAAGTCTGATTGAGGAAGAAGTCACCATCTATGGAAAACCGGCATTCTCATGGATTAACAATAACCCTGCAGTGGATGCACAGATTATCGGCTCAGCCGGCTCCTTTACCGATAGCAGGACGCTCCGTGTGGCCGCTTATAGGGGGTTCAAATCTTTGTTGTTAAAAACTGAGGATGCCGACTTGGCTGGTATTCTCGGAGGCAATGAGTTCGAGCTTGTAGGCATTACCGAAACCGGGCGTAATAATCTCGATAATAAAGGCGTTTCGTTTGTCGTTTCCGAGCCTAAGGATGAATTGTATCGTCAGTTCATTCAGTTCTCGCCGATTTTCCTCAACTCCCTTCCCGCAAGGGATACGGAGTATGTGCTTACCGTTGTTGCTACAGACAATAATAATAAAAGGGCCGAAAGTCTGGTTCGCATAGCCAATACTGATGCTGCAATAGTGTATGCCGACCCGATTATTATAGAATTCGAGGACTTCAGTAAAGACTTCACTTCCGTGAGTGCCAAGAGCGCGACGATTCCGGTTAACATCACCGATGCCAATGTAGAGAATCCTGCAATCCAATATCGGAAGTCGGGCGAAACCGCGTGGACTACAGTCCCTGTGACATCCTCACGTGCTTCCGGAGCGGTTATGGTTAAGCTGACAGGGTTGACACCCGCCACCACATATCAGTTCCGTGTCGTTGCGGGTGCTCTGAATGAAGGCGCATACGATTTTGAATCGGATGAACTCGGTGAGTTCACCACTGAAGGCGTTTTCACTATTCCGAATGCAAGCTTCGAAGATTGGGGCTCGTATAGAGCTAATACAGCGTTGGGAGAAAAAGACGTTGTCCTTCCGTTTGCCGGTAGCGATAAATTGGCCGCATTCTGGGGGTCAGGTAACGAAGGTTCTGCTACTGCAAATATGACTTTGACGAATAAATATACTGAACTGTCACATAGCGGGTCGGCCTCTGCGCGTCTTGCATCAAATAAGGCTTTCGGGGTTCTCGCTGCAGGCAACTTGTTTGTAGGCAATTATAAAGAAACCTATGAAACTTCTAATGGCAAGCTTTCTTTCGGACGTGAATATAATGGCTCCCATCCTTCAAAATTGAGGTTGTGGGCTAATTATAGACCGGGTACTGTAGATGTCATTAAGAAGGGGATGGATAGTTTTGTGCCATCCGGTTTTAAAGGTAGTTCTGACCAAGGTCAGATATATGTGGCTCTTACCACAGGGCCGGTGGAGGTAAAGACCGGTAGCGACCGCAAGCTCTTCTCTCCTGAGCCAGATGGAAATTCTGATGCAAGGGTGGTCGGTTATGGCCAAGTAACTTGGAATAGCAATTACGGAGCAGACGGGAGTCTTGATATGTTGGAAATTCCGATTGAATATACTTCGATTGCAAAGACAGTGAAACCTACCCATCTTGTAATTGTATGTTCCGCATCAAAATTCGGCGACTATTTCTGTGGAAGCTCATCTTCGGTAATGGTAGTCGATGATTTCGAGCTGATTTATGAGTGATGGAGGCTTCCGTCGGTGACGAAGGCGGAGTGTGATTGAATCTTCTTAATGCGCTTTTTAAATAGGCAGGGATGTGGCTGGCTGCATCCCTGCCATCTTCCTTACTTGTGGGAGGCTTTTGTCCTTACTTCGTGCGGACCACAATCAAGATTTGGGATTTGCCTTCGTTTGCTCTTTCATTTACCTTTGTTTGCTTGCGCCTTTGTTTGCTTGCATTTGATTTGCTATTATCTGCATTGGCTTGCTCTTGCGGGCCGGAGAAAGAAAAAGCCTTGACGGCGGGGGTGTCAAGGCTTTTTTTGTTTGGATAAGGGCTGCTTATTTGGGGGGGGAGAGAGGAGAAGCGTCAGAAGCGGTATCCGAATCCAAGGTTCAGATAGATGGGATAGAGCGTGAAAGATACGGTCTTGAAAGATTTATAGAAGATTCCGTTTGACCCCCACATCAGGTTGGCATGCACGTTGAAATGATTGAAGGCTGTCCATGTCACGCCTCCTTGCCATCCCCAGTGGAATTTGCGGAGTTCGTTGCCGAAATCATAAGTGGCCCTTGAATCTGCATCGAAAGAGATTTTATCGCCTGTAGGGTCGCCTTCACGTAGATAGCCTTCCGTGACGTAGCCGTCGAAGTTATTCCTGAAAGCATAGGCAAGGTAGGGGCCGAGATTTACCGAGAACCGGTCGTTGAAAGAATATACGCCCTGGATGGGTATGGCGAGCTGTTGCGAGTGGTAGTGCGTCTGCACTTTGCCCGTCCATCTGCCTGAAAGCTTTTTGCCGTCTTGAATGATTTCCATGCCGTAGTTTTTTACGTTGGCTTTGGTGTCCATACCTTTGGTTTGCAAATGGGCTCCGACTTGCAGACCCCATTTTTTTTCTTCCGTAAACCAACGGGTGACGGTTACTCCTAACTGGAGGTTGAGGTTCGGGTTGTATGATTCTATTTTGCGTATTTCTTTGGGCAGAGGAATCGGTGCTGCACCACCGATATTGAGGCCTGCAATAGCTTCGAAATCCCATAACTGTTTCGCGAATAAGGAACGACCGGGATTATCTGCCGCAGCGTATCCGAAATATGTTATTGCCAAGAGGATGGTGGCTGTGATATGTCTTATATTCATATTACCGTTGTTTTATGCTGATTGTAATTCTTGCCTGCGTTCATTTGCAGTTCAAATGAAGGTCATCTACATAGAGGGTGCTTCCTACGGCTCCCGAGAAATAATCACCTTCTTTGCTCGAAGACATCACGATTGTTATGCTGTAGTGGCCGGCAGTGAGTTTGTCGGGGTCGATTGTTTTCCCTTCCCTGTAGGCAAATGGAATCATAAAGTCTTCCCAATCTTCGGTTGGGACCGGATTTGGAATCTCGGCCACGGCAATGATGTTGGGGTTGTCTTCCGCCATAACGTTGGTTCCGTCGAGCCATTGCATCTCGGGGGTGACTTCAAAAAATACGGCATAGATGTTGAACTCGTCGGTTTTCCCGGGCACCGGCGTAAGTTTACCGTCGTCTCCAAGCTCACAATACTCGGCTCCCGGTGTGTAACGGTAGGAGCCGCTGAGCGACACCGGTTCACTCTTGAATGGAATGCCGAAATGTGTGGCTTTTAACGGTTCCGCAAGGGCATTCGTCATGTCGAACTCTCCGAGGAAAAGGTTGCCTGCGGCAATCGGTTTCTTTACATTCTGCCCAAAAGTCCCGGTGGAACGTGTTGTGAGAGCCACGCATTTTCCGGTCTTTTCGTCATCATATTGATACGTCGGGAAAGTGTTGGGGGTGGATCCTTGCAGGGTCAATGCGAAAGCCGGATTTGCACTTGCCCATGTCATAGACACGTTTCCGTCGGCCCCTATTTCGTAGAACACATCGTAACGGCATGAACCCATCAAAGCCGATACCTGACGCACATGTTCAAAATTATAATTGAGTATGACGGCATTGGTGTGCTGTATTTCCACCATATATGTCTTTGACCATTCCTTGTCTTCCGATGTTACGGTGTATTCCTGCGGAGTAGTGAAATCACGAGGTGTGCCGCTTTCAGGATAAATGGTGGCGCCTGGTGTTATAGTAAATGTCGGAGCGAGTCCGTCGAGGTTGACACCGTCTTTCACAACGATAGTCACTTCATTATTGGATATTACCGGATTTCTTGACAGTATGTCTTGTGGTAATTGGACCGCAACAATGTCGCATTCTGCATTCAGAGCTTCCTCCCTGATACAGGAACATTGAACAGTGATTGCCAAAAGAAGGGTAATCGTAAAGATTTGATGTTTCATAAATTATTATTTTGCTGTAATAATAGGAATAACATTTGCGTATTACCTTATGGTTTGCAAAATTATATAAAATAGCCGATTGCTGCAACAACCTTTCCGCATTTATCCGTAGGGTTGGATAATCTGAGCAAATTGCGGTGATTATATTGATATAGGCAAAACATAAAGTGTTTGTGCAGTGTCTATAAAAAATTGGGAAGACTTCATTTCTGAAACCTTCCCGTGTGTTGTGGATTGATAATGGTTTACTTATCGGCAGTCAAACAAAGTCCTATTTCAAGAGTAGTAGTTTTTTCTACGATTTCCGGTAGGTCTCTGAGAAGATTGGGAATAATCGCTCCTGCCAGTTCACCAAAAGTGGGGTCTGAAGTGGCTGCATTTATAATCAATTCTTTGATAGATTCGTCTTGTAAAAGAGGCATTAATGATTGCAGGAGAGGTTTCAATACGTCTGTGCCAAGATAAACTGTTATGTTCTCGGGGTAATCCTTTTCTCCCTCCTCAATGCCGTATGCATTGAATTTTTTACTTTTAGAGTAGTGGAGCGGAATCCCGTTCGTCGCCATGGGGAGTATTTGAGAGACCAGGTTGCTTACAACGCTTTGTAAAGGATTCGCATCTGCCTTGGTTGTCGCATTGGCAGATATTATGGCTTGCGGATTCAAATAGACAATAATTTGCTCCCCTTTTACAATATATTGGGCCAAATTTGTGGGTGATAGGGTTGCATTTTCACTTCCATTGGCGGCATCCACAATTTTTGCTCTTATATTGCCGTCTTCACAGAATTCAATCTCTTGGAGAAGGTGAGGAAGAATGGCGGCAATTGTTTGTCCCTGTACAAGAGGATACATGCCCAGAGCCATGATAATGAAGTCTTCAATCTCATAATCAGACCCCATAAAATCCATAGGTTTTGTCGTAACCCAGTTTATCCAGATTTCATTTTTTGTATCGAATGCCGAGGCAGGGGAGACAACCCATTTAGAACCGGCAAGCGACATTGAAGACCCTGCAAGAGTAGTGTCTTTTAATTTCACATCCTTAAGGTCAAGAGTCAAGGCATCCGCATTTATTGTGCCGGAATATGAGAATGTGCAATATTCTGATTCTGCATTTCCTGAGAATGTGCAGTTGTCTGGAGTGCCCTCAAGTGTGACGGGGAGAGAATAGGTCGGTGAACCGGGAAGAACTCCGCAGGTGTTAATTTCTTTGGGGAGTCCTATTGCCGATAACCCTTCTCCAATAATTGCTTTTAAGTCTAATGGCTCTCCCGATAATTCTAAAGTGGCTTTGCCGGGAGTCTCCATTTTCAAAGTAACCATTTTCCCTTCAAGGTTAGCCCCGTTTGATGACATTGTCAAATTCTCTTGGCAATAAGTCTGATCTTTTAAGTCTTGACCGGGGGCAGGGTCTGGATCATCGCCGCATGATGTTGCCAAAAATCCCAAGAGGAGCGTTGGCGTGAAAAGGCGGAAAAAAACATTCTTCATTTTTTATAAGTTTAATTAGTTCGTTATAATTCGCTGCAAAGTTAGTAATATTTATTTGAATCTATTCATGTAGGAAGCAAAATAGAAATATTTTACCAATAAAATCAGAATAAATGTCTATATTTGTACATTTATGTTTCAAATAGACCAGAGAGTGATTATTCCGGAAATTTGTATTAATTTTGCAAATATATAATATTAGTAGCTATTGATTATGTCGATAATAAAGCCATACATATATATATATTGGGCAATCTTTTTTCTGCTTTTGCTCGCCGGATGCATAAAGAACGATCTCCCTTATCCGAGAATCCAGCAAAATATAACTGCAATCAGTGCTGTAGGCGAAAGCCGGGAGGCTTTGATTGATTCCTTAACGTTGTCGGTTACGCTTTATCTTGACGAACTAATCGATATTGAGTCGGTGCGATTCGATTCGTTTTCGATTTCGGAGGGTGGAAGTTCAGATCCGAACCTTCTTGAAGGCTCCTATGATCTTTCACACCCTATGGTGGTGAAATTGACCCGTTATCAAACCTACCAATGGCTCGTATCCGCTATCCAGAATATAGAGCGCTACCTCACAATCGAAGGACAGATAGGGGAGTCTGTTATCGATGCGGTGGGCAGGAGAATAATAGTGAATGTGCCTGAAACAGCTAATCTTTCCAAGCTTAACGTCACTTCGATAAAGCTTGGTCCGGATGGTATTACGACGCTTTCCCCCGATATAAAGGTGGGAGTATATGATTTCTCACGTCCTGTTAGGGTGGAGGTGACGTGCCATGGCCGTTCAGACGAATGGACAATATATGTGGAACGTACGGAACTGGTGGTTTCTACGGAAGCGGTTGATGCCTGGAGTCGCGTGGTGTGGGCTTACGGCAACTGTCCGAGCGATATGCGGGGTGGATTCCAATACCGTCGTGCGGATTCTTCCGAATGGATTTCTGTTCCGCAGGCTTCCGTGACTCAGACGCAAGGGGCTTTTTCCTGCTGTATTCCCCATCTCGACCCCCTGACAGAATATGTAGTGAGGGCGGTTGCGGGTTCTGAAATTGGCAATGAGATTCACGTAACCACCGACTCAACCGCAGACATCCCCGACGGTTCGTTTGATCAATGGTGGCTTAAGAACAATAAGATATGGTGTCCGTGGAATGAAAACGGCGAGCAGTATTGGGACACCGGCAACACGGGGGCCGCTACACTTGGACAAAGCAACGTGGTGCCGACTGATTATACCCCTACCGGAAGTGGGCGGGCAGCTGAACTCAATACCCGTTTTGTCGGCATCGGCTCCATAGGCAAACTTGCCGCCGGTTCCATATATACGGGAACGTTCGCCAAAGTTGACGGTACGAACGGAATCCTCGATTTCGGACGCCCGTTCAAACTGCGTCCCACAAAGCTGAAAGGTTATTACCAATATAAGACAGCACCTATAAATTACACGAGCAGCGAATATGCCGACCTGCGCGACCGTCCCGACTCTTGCCATATATATGTGGCGCTCACCGATTGGACCGCGCCTTTCGAAATCCGCACGAATCCTAAAAACAGAAATCTCTTCAACAAGAAGGCCGATTATGTAATAGGTTACGGTGAATTGGTTTTTGGTGGAACTATGGAAGAGTATCAGCCGTTTGAAATTGAGATTGAATACAGGAGTACTTCGCGGGTGCCTTCTTATCTGCAGATTACAGCCGCTGCATCAAAATATGGCGACTTTTTCACCGGTGGCGCCGGAGCGGTGCTTTACGTTGACGAATTTTCATTTGATTATGACTACTGACAATAAATTTTCATGGAAAAAGCGGGCTAAGGCGTTCGTTTATGCGTGGCAGGGGATTAAAACTCTTGTGAGGGAAGAACATAATGCGCGCATCCATATTGTGGCTGCCGTAGTGGCGGTGGCTGCAGGATTTGCATTCGGCATTTCTTCGATAGAATGGTGTGCGGTGCTGATATGTATTGGTATGGTAATTTCGGCGGAGGCACTCAACAGTGCCGTGGAGGCTCTTGCCGACCGTATTACTACGGCGCATGACCCGTTCATCGGGAAGGCGAAAGATTTCGGCGCCGCTGCCGTTACCGTCTTGGCGTTTATAGCCGTCATCGTCGGCGTTGTCGTGTTTCTTCCTTATATAATAAAGCTGTTTTCATGAAACACACTCTCGTAGTTCTTTTTGTTTTATTCGCTGTTGCTTTCCCTGTTAATGTTTCGGCGCAGGAAAACGATGGATTTAAACGCACGTCCGCTCAAAAGGGAGTGGGAATTTCAACGGATGTCTGTGTAATTGCCATGCCTGTGGCGACACTTGCCGGTATATTGATGGAACGCGATTGGGAAGGGTTGAAACAGGGAGCCCTCACCGCCGTGACGGAAGTCGGAGCTTCTTTGATTCTTAAATATGCTATAAAGGAAGACCGTCCCGACCATAGCAACACCCACTCTTTCCCGAGCGGCCATACAGGCATAGCGTTTGCCAACGCCACGTTCCTTCAAAGAAGATACGGCTGGAAATTCGGTGTCCCTGCCTATGTCATTGCCGGGTATGTGGGATGGGGAAGGGTATATTCCAAGAAGCACCATTGGTGGGATGTGCTTGCCGGAGCTGCCATCGGTGCCGGAACGGCGCTCATATACACACGCCCGTTTGCAGAAAAACATGAATTCTCCTTTATTCCGGAAATCAATCCTGCCCGAATAGGATTTCACGCATCGATCACTCTATGACATTTATTTGGAAAAAAAGCGGGCTGCCTGATAAAACAAGATCGGAAGAGCGTCGTGTAGGGAAAG
>CABRKI010000064.1 GCA_902471455.1 uncultured Porphyromonadaceae bacterium
CCCGACGCTCTTCCGATCTGCTGCGTGATTTATCTTAATGCCGAAATCCTCAAGGGATGTCAAGGAAACGGTGCATCTGAACAGAAAGGGTCCAGCGGGGGTCAGACAAAACCCTTCCCACCGTTCGGAGTCTGTTCTGCACCCTTTCGTCCGGGTCAGCCACATAACATGGCTGAAGATACATAATTGTATCTCCACCTACACACGGAAGAGTAAAATAGCGTTCAAGGGGCTGCCCGAGGTCAATCACCTTAACTTCGTTTGCCCTTCCCGCCTTAATTTCATATTCCCCGGCTCCATCCATGCCGCATTTTGGCGACACCGTAACCCAGTCTATCTCTTCCGGCACGGGAAGAGAACCATTAGTCTCGATAGCCACTTTCTTTCCGGTGGCCCTTTTCAGCAGCCTGACAAAATCGGAATCTATCCAAAGTGCGGGCTCTCCGCCGGTAAGCACTATCCAATCCGCCTTATACAGGTTGACAGCCCTCACTATTTCGTCGTCGGTCATCGGGATTCCATCATGATGGTCGGTGTCGCAAAACGAACACTTCATGTTGCATCCCGAAAACCTCACGAACACGCTCGGATATCCCGTATGATGCCCTTCCCCTTGCAGGGAATAGAAAATCTCGTTAATCTTTCTCATACGCCGCTATGTTTCCTTCGCTTTCCTGTACCTCGCAACGCCAGCAATTCGGGACTGTATCCACTATCCATCTCGCCATGTTCTCTGCAGTAGGGTTGCCGGGAATTACGTCGTTTATAACGGCATGGTCCAGACGGTCCATCACAAGTTCCTTTATATGTGTGAAATCCACCACCATGCCGTCGGAATTAAGCTTTTCCGACCGACATTCCACGGTTACTATCCAGTTATGTCCGTGCAGACGGCTGCATTTGCTCGGATAGCTGAGTTCAAGCCTATGGGCGGCGCTGATTTCGAATCTTTTCTTTACGTAATACATAATCCTCTCATTCTTCATATACAGTGGGGTCGGCAATTCCTGCTTTTGCAAAAGCCTCTTTCCGCTCCACACACGTGCCACATTTTCCGCAATGTTTCTCACCACCCTTATAGCATGAATAGGTAAGCGAATAATCCACTCCCAAAGTGTGACCCAGGCGGGCGATGTCGGCTTTAGTGACATCGGTGAAATCCGCTTCTATCGTAACACCGTCGTAGGTGCCATATTTCATGGCGTCGCTCATTGCCTTCACAAATTCCGGGCGGCAATCGGGATAAATGGCATGGTCGCCACCGTGGTTCGCCATCATAACATGTTTCAGCCCCCTGGATTCCGCCAGTCCGCAAGCCACGGAAAGCATAATGCCGTTGCGGAAAGGCACCACGGTAGATTTCATATTCGAATCTTCATAATGACCTTCGGGAATGCTATCCGCCCCTTCAAGAAGGCTGCTCTTGAAATAGCGCGACATAAACGAAAGGGGGATGACGATATGCTCTATGCCGAGAAGGCGGCACTGCTCTGCCGCACACGCTATTTCACGCGCATTATGGTTCGAACCGTAGTCGAAACTGACGGCAAGCGCTATCCTCTCTTTCCGGTAATGCAGGAGGGTGACGCTGTCCATCCCCCCCGACAGGATGATAATCGAATCTTTCTCCATGTCAGTTATTTTTTCATGTCGAGCGCAGACTCGCACCTTCTGAGGCAAAGTTCCTGATGGTCACGGTCGCCCATGTTGGCGAAAGGGTATATCGATATGCCCCCCCTGGGCATGAAGAGGCCCTTCACCTCTATATATTTTGGATCCATCAGTTTCCAAAGGTCTTTCATAATAATATTGACGCAATCCTCATGAAAATCGCCGTGATTGCGGAAACTGAAAAGATAAAGCTTAAGACTCTTGCTCTCCACCATCCTCTCGCGCGGGATATATGAAATCACGATGTGGCCGAAATCGGGTTGACCCGTCTTGGGGCATAATGTCGTGAATTCCGGACAATCGAACGTCACTACATATTCATTTTCCGGATGTTTGTTCTCGAATGTCTCAAGCAACTGCGGCGCATAATCCGTAGGATACGCCACTCCCTGGCAGCCCAGGAGCGTGACGCCCTCAAGTTCTGATTCTTTTCTCATTTACGGTTAAGATTTAATATTTTGTCGATGCCACGGAGCTGCCACCATCCACGGCTTTACCATGCAAAATTACAAATAATTTCTCTTTGCGGCAATAGCGGCATTCTCCACAACACCGTGTAGCTCGAAAATGTAGGCGCAATATTTGTAGAGATAATCATTTTTTGTTATCTTTGACCTCATTCTCCTGCAAGGATGCACGATGCGCTAATCCGCAAATAATTTCATAAATTATCAAGACAATGAAAAAATCAGAAACAATCGCCATGTACCGCGACGCCTTCCTCGAAGGGAAAGACGAGATTGACCGTCGAAGGTTTGATGAAAAAACCGAAGACAAACAATATGCCGCCGTAATGGCCTGGAAGCGTCGTCTCGCCCTCTCTTCGGATTCCCGCGAAAAAAGTTCGGCTGCAGCAATCGCCGATTCCCTGAAAAGAATCAAGAAAGACATAGAGCAGCTCGCCGACCTCTCACCGAGAGACGCTTCGAAGATTCAATCCATTATTGAATCAATCGGTTACGATGTCACAAATTTCGACCTCATCAAGAAAGGGAGACGGTTGCGCCAACTGAGGTCGCAGAGGCAGACACTCGACCGCGAAATCGAGCTTTTAGAGAATGAAGGTGTTAAAGAATGTTAATATCCAAGACTTTTAGAACAAAAATATAGCCTCTATGGTTATATCTTATGAAAAGAAAGAAGATAGATTTTTGTTCATTAAGTTTAAGTACACTAACAGGATTTTTCCTGTTAACAAAAGAGGCCACTCGTGAGAGCGGCCGCTTTTATTTTTATGCCTCGATGTTCTATTATTTCGTTATCCCTATGATTTTACACTATATATCCCCCCTCATTCGGTTCTTGATTCAACGGAAAGATGCCCGTCTTCCTGCTGAAGGATATCGGCTATGGCATGACTCACTTCGGAAATCTTGCGCATCTCCCCTTTAAGGTTCTTCTGCGCCCTTATGCCGAAAAGATAGACGGGGAAACCTACAGGCACAAACCATTTACATATCTCCCCCACCCATTTGTGGACGCCCGGCTGGTATAGCCACAAATTCCTGACAACGGGGAAATCCATAAGTTTATTCACAGCTATCGCATTGTGGCAATCGGTCAGGTAATCCACATCGTCATCAAGTTCATCTCCTATCCTACGGATTTCATGGCTGTCATATCCTTTCGTCCAATATGTGGAATAACTTTGCCGTTTAGCATATCTTGACAGAAAGGCTTCCACTTCCGAACTTAGATGCGTCAGTTTTGCAAGAGCCTCCTCAACCGAAATATCATTGATGATAACCTCCTTGTACGCCACCTTGCGCTCCACTTTTCTGCCAAGGATCTTGCGCATGAAGGCTTTATAACGGTCGCCGTCGAACACGGCCGAATCATTCATGGCCTTATAGGTGACATACACGCCAAGCGGGGCAAGTATGAACGTGGACAACCATATCCCCGCCCAAACAGCCCAATGGCCGTCTCGCGCCATCTTATACCCGGTATTGTCTATGATATAATACACAAGGAAAAGCAACACCGAAATTACCAAAGGCATTCCGAGACCGCCCTTTCTGATAATGGCTCCCAACGGGGCACCTATGAAAAAGAAAACAAGGCATGCCACGGAAAGAGTGAATTTTTTGAGCAGTTCTATCTCATGACGCCGCATGTTGCGCTTGTCTTCGCTAACCGTCATAGCTTTGAACTGCAATTCCGAGACTTTCCGCTGGGAAATGCTCAAGGCATTGTCGAAAACCCTCTGCCTCTGCTCTTGAGCGAGATTCAAAAGCAAAGTGTCGATATCCACCGGTTTCACTTCCGTGGTGTCGCTGGCTTTCTCTTCCTTCTCCCTTATATCGCCCGGATATGTAGCGGAATTGAACATCGGGAATGCAGAATAACGGAGGTCTTTGGAATAGATATTCCCGGTGGAATCAAGGCGCAATCCTATGGAATCTATCGTGTTGAGCAACTCCGACATATTCTTTCCCACATACTGGGCACGCATACCCCCTTCGTCAAGGCGGTTGAAATTCGCGTCAAAGGGAATAAGCACTTCCTTGTCGGCAAACTCCTCACGCCTGAAAGGCACGTTACGGTCAAGGCTTTTCTGCTCTCGCAAATTCTCGAACTGTTCTCCCTTATAAAGATGAAGGTAGAGATATTTCATGTCGCCCGTGAAAGCCAGTCGGCCGGAATCGGCCATCAGTATGGTGGAATTATCGCCGCCGTGGCTTACGTCGTAGATCATCACGTCGTAAAGCATTCCTGTGTCCCTGTTTTTTTTCTCTACAAACAGGTTATAGCCGGGGATCTGGTCATAAAACACCCCTTCGGGGATCTCAAGCTCGGGCGACTTCTGACGCATGGAGAAAAGGAGCGTCCACATCTTCACCTGGGCATGGGGCAAAACATCGTTCTGGAAGAAAAAAGCCCCTACGGATATACCCGAAATCAACACAATAAGCGGACTCATAGCCCTCAGCAACGATATGCCTGATGCCTTCATGGCGGTCAGCTCGAACTTCTCCCCGAAATTGCCGAAAGTCATCAAGCTTGCCAACAGAATGGCAAGAGGCAACGCCATAGGCACGAGAGTTACCGCTGCATAAAAGAAAAGTTCCGCTATCAACGACACCGAAAGGCCCTTCCCGACAAGGTCGTCGATGTTTTTCCATAGAAACTGCATAAGCACTATGAAGAGAACTATGAAAAAAGTCATTGCGAAGAGCGGAAGGAAACTCTTCAAGATGAATAGATACAGTCGCTTTATTATTCTCATCTCTTTAACGGAGGTTAAATGCCGACAGGCGCATTGTGTAACCGCCCTTTCGGTTTTAAGCCGTAAAATTACAAAATTTATACCGACCGACAGAACTCTTTCCGATAAAAATGCCACTCGTAGCCGTTGAAATGAATTTTTTATAAAAAAAATCCACCCCTTGCCGCTCTTTTCAAAATGTTTTTATAACTTTGCAATAATCCTCGTCGCTTACGCCCGCCAGCTTTTCCTGTCGGGAAAATGCGATTCGGAAAAAGACTTCTGTCCTAAACCCAAGATTATATTTAAGACATATATAAAAACCTAAACATATTCAGACCATGACCTTATTCGAAAGGCTTACAAAAAAAGCTCAGGAGCATCCGCAGCGTCTGGTGCTTCCCGAATCAAAAGAACCACGCACGCTTCAAGCCGCCGACAGAATATTAGACGGCAAAATCGCTGAAATCATTTTCCTCGGCAAAAGGGCAGAAATTCTTGCCGAAGCCGAGAAACTTGGTCTCAAAAACATTGCATCTGCCGAATTCCATAGCCCCGACGACACTGCATTCACCGAAAAATATGCCGAACTTTTCTGCGAACTCCGCAAAAAGAAAGGTGTCACTCTCGAAGATGCCCGCTACACCGTCAAGAATCCCCTGTATCTTGGATGCCTCATGATTAAGGCCGGCGATGCCGACGCAATGGTGGCAGGTGCGCTTAGCCCCACTTCGAGCGTGCTCCGTGCTGCGTTCCAGGTGCTCAAGACCAAACCGGGCATCTCGGTAGTGAGCGGTGCCTTCATCATGCTTCTTCCTGAAGATTGCAAATTCGGCGACAACCACATGCTCGTATTCGCAGACTGTGCCGTAGTGCCCGACCCCACGAAAGAGGAACTTGCCGAAATCGCGATAGCCACTGCAAAGACCACGAAAGACATCGCCGGTCTCGACCCCGTGGTGGCTATGCTCAGTTTCTCTACGAAAGGCTCCGCAAGCCACGAGAGGGTTGACAAAGTACGCGAGGCTGCCGAACTCGCCCGCGAAAAAGACCCGTCGCTCATTATCGACGGCGAACTTCAGAGCGATGCCGCAATAGTGCCTTCGGTAGGCTCACTCAAAGCCCCCGACAGTAAAGTGGCCGGACACGCCAACACCCTCATCTTCCCCTCGCTTGAAACAGGCAACATTGCCTATAAACTCGTGCAGCGTCTTTCTGGTGCGGGTGCGGTAGGTCCTATCCTCCAAGGACTCGCAGCTCCCGTCAACGACCTTTCGCGCGGCGCCACCGTGGATGACATCGTCAACACCATCATCGTAACCGTCAACCAGGCCATCGGAGACAAGGGTCTCTAATACAGTTTTTACAACTAACAGCAAACCATATTATATAATGAAAATTCTTGTGCTCAACTGCGGAAGCAGCAGCGTGAAATATAAGCTTATCGACTCCGATTCGAAAGAGGTGCTCGCCGAAGGCGGAGTTGAAAAAATCGGTCTTCCCGACTCTTTCCTCAAATTCAAACGCAAGGACGGTTCAAAGGAAGTCCTCACAATCGACATGCCCACTGCAAAAGAGGCGGTGAAGAACGTGCTCGACATCCTCACCGACCCGAAAGAGGGCGTTATCAAAAGCTACGATGAAATCGGAGCCGTAGGCCATCGCGTGGTGCATGGAATGGAATGGTTCAACAAGTCTGTCCTCATCACTCCCGAGGTAATCGAGAAAGTGAAAGAATGCTACCCTGTAGCACCCCTCCACAATCCAGCCAACGTAACCGGCATCGAGGCTATCACCTCCATCATGCCCGACGTTCCCCAGGTGGCCGTATTCGACACCGCTTTCCACCAGACGATGCCGGCAAAAGCATACATGTATGCCCTCCCCTACGAGGCTTACGAGAAATATGGAGTGCGACGCTACGGATTCCACGGCACAAGCCACCGCTACGTTTCACGCCGTGCTTGCGAATTCCTTGGTCTCCCCTACGAAAAACAGCGCATAATCACATGCCACATCGGCAACGGAGCAAGCATCACGGCCATCGCCGACGGCAAGAGCGTTGATACTTCGATGGGTCTCACCCCGACCGAAGGCCTCATGATGGGCACCCGCGTAGGCGATGTAGATCCCGGAGCCATCGTCTATATGATGGAGCGCGAAGGTCTCGATGCCGCCGGAGTGAGCAAACTCATCAACAAGCGTAGCGGCGTGGCCGGTGTTTCCGAGATTTCAAGCGACATGCGCGACATCGAGGCAGCCATCAATGCCGGCGACGAGAAAGCGAAGCTTGCCCTCGACATGTATGAATACAGGATTCTCAAATATATCGGCGCATACACTGCAGTGCTCGGCGGCGTTGACGTAATCGTCTTCACCGGTGGCGTAGGCGAAAACCAGTGCGACACCCGCAAGCGCATCTGCGAACAGCTTGCATTCATGGGCGTCACCTTCAACGCTGAAGCCAACAAGACCAGGGGTGAGGAAATCGAGATTTCCGGAAAAGACTCAAAGGTGCATGTCGTAGTAATCCCAACCGACGAGGAGCTTATGATTGCCCAGGACACCGCCGCAATCGTCCAGAAGCTCTGACCCCCTCTTGATTTTGACACATCGTTAACTACAATAAGAAGCCGCGTCCGGACGTTTCTGTTTCAGACGCGGCTTTTCGCGTGCTAATACTTATCTGTTATGCTTCTTGATTTCATTACTTGGAATGCCGACCCGATTCTTTTCAGTCTGGGCCCCATATCGGTAAGATGGTATGGGTTGGCTTTCGCCGTAGGCTTCATCATCGGTTACAATATCGTAGCGAAAATGTTTCGCCATGAAGGTGCGCCTGAGAAATGGCTTGGCATCCTTCTTGCCTACGTGGTGGTTGCCACAATCGTAGGTTCGCGTCTCGGCCACGTCTTTTTTTACGAATGGGACTATTACTCCCAGCATCCCTCTGAAATTCTAAAGGTCTGGAACGGAGGTCTCGCCTCCCATGGAGGCACCATCGCCAACATCATCGCCGTTTTCCTTTTCTCTTGGTTTGTAACCAAGAAACCAGCCTCCTGGACGTTCGACAAGCTTGTGATTGCCATTGCGCTCGTCGGCGGACTCATAAGGCTCGGCAACCTTATGAACAGCGAGATTTACGGCGGCCCCACCGAACTTCCCTGGGGATTCGTTTTCCTTCGCAACGGCGAAACCGTGCCCAAGCATCCCACGCAAATCTATGAAGCGCTATGCTACTTCGCACTCTTCGCCCTGCTGATGTGGATGTATTGGAAAAAGAATGCGGAAGAACGCCCCTATCTCATCACCGGAGTGTTTTTCATCGGCATCTTCCTCCCGAGGTTCATTATCGAATATGTAAAAAACGTGCAGGTTGCCTCCGAATATGAAATGATTGCGAAATACGGCATGAACATGGGGCAGATGCTCAGCATGCCCTTCATCCTGCTTGGCGTAGGTCTTGTAATCTGGGCGATGTCTCATCCTCGCCAACACTGGAAATTCCCCAACCGTTTCGCGGAAGAGCTCCAATCCAAGCCCTCCTCCCGCCGTTGATTCTCATCATCTCCTCCGATTTCACCGGCAGCCACTCGCTCCCATCCCCGGCCCTGGTTTAATCGCCGCCATCCGCTCCCTCCCCTACCCCTCGTCGCCGTGTCCTCGTTCCGTTACCGCGCCTTCGGGCGCGGTCATGCTCGTGTGCATCATTCCAAAATGGCTGCCGCCCTCTGGAGTGCCTTCAAAAACATATCGGCTTCTTCCAGCGTGTTATACAACGCGAAAGATGCTCTCACCGTACCCGGTATTCCGAGTCGGTCCATCAACGGCATGGCACAATGATGGCCCGTACGCACCTCCACCCCTTGCTTATCGAGCAGAAGACCAAGGTCGTATGGATGGCTCTTACCCACAAGGAACGAAATCACGGCATCTTTTTCCTTGGCGGTGCCGAATATCCGGACGCCCTCGATAGCCTCCATCCGCTTTTGTGTGTATTCGAGCAGTTCGTGCTCATGGGCGGCAATACGGTCCATGCCGACGCTTTCGATAAAGTCCAATGCCTTTGACAATGCTGCAATTCCGATAAAATCCGGAGTCCCCGCCTCAAACTTAAACGGCAGGTCGGCGAATGTGGTATGTTCGAAAGTCACCTTACCGATCATCTCGCCGCCTCCTTGGTAGGGGGGCATCTCTTCAAGCCATTTCTTCTTACCGTAAAGCACGCCGATGCCGGTGGGGCCATACATCTTATGCGAAGAAAAAACATAGAAATCACAATCAAGGTCAGCCACGTCGATTGAAAGATGAGGCGACGCCTGCGCACCGTCGATAAGCACCGGCACCCCCCGGCTGTGGGCATATTCCGTCATTTCCTTCACAGGGTTGATAGTACCGAGCACATTGCTGACGTGGCAAAACGAAGCCATCACGGTCCTTTCGTTGAAAAGGGTGCGATAGTGGTCCAGGTCGAGTTCTCCCCTGTCGTTGATATCCACCACCCTCAACACAATCCCCGTGCGGCTCCTAAGAAGCTGCCAAGGCACTATGTTGGCATGATGTTCCATAACGGTCAGAATCACCTCGTCGCCGGCCTTGAAACGGCTTCCGAACGACGCAGCCACAAGATTGATTGCCTCCGTAGTGCCTCGCGTGAATATCACCTCCTCTATCGAGGAGGCGTTTATGTATTTTCTGACACGCTCCCTCGATTTCTCCTGAAGGTCGGTCATCTCCTGCGACAAAGTGTGGACACCCCTGTGTACGTTAGCCTTCTCGTGGGTGTAAAGGCGTGTGATTTCTTCCACCACACAATCCGGGGTCTGCGAAGTGGCGGCATTGTCAAGATAAACCATCCTGCGTCCTGCGATTTCGCGCCCCAAGATTGGGAATTCCTTTCTTATGGCTTCTATATCGATTAAGTCCATATCTAAAATTCTTTTCATCTGTCATTCGACCGACGGACATGCCGACCTGCAAGACCCACAGCTCGATACCCCGCCCGCAAAACGTTTCTCGACGAGAAGATGCAGCCTGTCTTGAAGACCGTGAAGGCGCACACCCTCTATCACGTCAGCCATAAAAGCCTGTTTAAGAAGAAGCCGGGCGGTAGCCTCCGGTAGGCCTCTCGTGCGCATGTAAAACACCTGCATCCCGTCGAGTTGACCCGTGGCGGTGCCGTGGCTGCACTTCACGTCGTCTTCATATATTTCAAGCTGCGGTTTTGAGAACATCCGCGCCTTGTCAGACCCGACGATATTCCTGTTGCTTTGATATGCCTCGGTTTTGTCGGCCCCCTGAAGCACGTGTATCAGTCCTGCAAACGCTCCGACCGCCTCGTCATCGACCACATATTTGAAAAGTTCGTCGGTCTTACAGTCCTTTTCAGCATGCACCACACGGGAATAAGTGTCGAGATGACGCTGACGGTCTTCGATGCCCATTCCGTAAAGCTTGAGGCTGGCATGTGCGCCGTCAAACCGGCAGAAATACTCGTTTCTCGTGGTGCCGTTATAGAGGGTGATACCGTCTATCATCACGTTGCTTCCCTCCTCCTGACGCAGATAAAGCGACGAAAGTCTCGACGTCCGCTCGCTCGATTCCTCAAGGTCGTAATAATCGAGCACGCAATTCTTTCCCGCAAAAAGTTCTATGGTCTGGAGCGAAAGGAAATCCTGTTCCGGATTTTGTGTATGGTCGCACGAAAGTATCTTAACCTCCGCGCCCTCCTCCAAAATCACCAGCACCCGTCTCACTGCCATGAGCGGCATACCGTTCTGAAGGATATTGACAATCTGCAAAGGCTTTTCCACCTTCACACCTTTCCCCACCCATACGGCTATGCCGTCTTGCGCCAAGAGGGTGTTGAGCGCCACTATGGGATTGTTGAAATCTGCCAAGCTCCCGTAGCGGGTGGCGGCAATTTCCGGAAATTTTGTGGCGAATTCCCTGAGGCTGCCGACAAACATACCCTCCGGCAAGCCTTCACGCGCATCCTTGCTTTCGGCATAAATGTCGTTCACCTGAAGGAACAGCGACGTCGAAAGGCTCGGCACGCCGCAATGGAAAGTGGCGGAAGGATTCACATCGATGTTAACCCTCGCTATATTAACGCCAAAATCAGGCGACAGAATCTTTTCAAGGTCAGACACTTCATAGTTCTCGCTTCCCTTTGGAGGCAAAGTCATGTTTTCGAGCACTTTCAATGCCTCTCCGCGTCTGCCGTTAAGCACATCCGCGCTATTGGCGTTGACGAGAGTGCCATGTTCCTTGTATAAGTCTATATATTGTGTCAGTGCGCTCATTCCTATAAAATTCTGATTCTTATTGCACTCCATCTCGACCGTCAACTTGCTGTTTTATCCAGTCATAACCCCTCTCTTCAAGTTCGAGCGCAAGTTCGGGACCGCCCGTCATGACTATTCTCCCCTTGTAGAGGATATGGATAAATTCCGGCCTTATGTAGTCGAGAAGACGCTGGTAATGGGTGATGACTATCGTAGCGTTGTTGTCGGTCTTGAGTTTGTTGACGCCCTCAGCTACAATCCTGAGTGCGTCGATGTCAAGGCCGGAGTCGGTTTCGTCGAGTATCGAAAGACGCGGTTCGAGCACAGCCATCTGGAAAATCTCGTTCCTTTTTTTCTCTCCGCCGGAAAAACCTTCGTTCACGGAGCGCGATGCGAGTTTGTTGTCAAGTTCGACTATCGCCCTCTTCTCCCTCATCATTTTCAGGAATTCCGTCGCACTCATCGGCGCCTCCCCGAAATACTCCCGTTTGGCATTGACGGCGGCACGCATAAAGTTGACCATCGAAACCCCGGGGATCTCCACCGGATACTGGAACCCGAGGAAAAGACCCTCGTGGCTCCTTATCTCCGGAGGCATTGCAAGGAGGTCCTTGCCATAAAACTCCGCAGAGCCTTCAGTCACTTCGTAGGCTGGATTTCCGGCAAGCACCATCGACAGCGTTGACTTGCCCGACCCGTTAGGACCCATTATGGCATGCACCTCTCCTGGACGCACCTCGAGGTTGATTCCTTTCAATATCTCTTTCCCGTTGATACGGGCATGAAGGTTGTTGACTTTAAGCATTTCTTTTATCTATTTTTGACTGAAACCGGCAGTTATCCGTTTCTATAACATCCGGCACGCAATTTATGTTGCAACTGATTTTCTTTGCTTCACGCAACTGTATGAGATGCGAAAGGTCTTCGCAGCTCCCGCAGCCCAGCAAACCCGGCGCTATGAGCAGCACGCATTCAACCACATTTCCGTCGTCGGCATTGGCATATTTGAGTAATCTCGAATCCGGGTTGACACACAAAATGAGGTTATATACGATGGAAAGCATAAGCATATATTTCATAAGGCAAAACGCAGACCCCATCAACGAGTCGAGCATACCGACATAAAAAACCTGCATGGCGCTTCTCAAGACCTTCGTAAGAATCTTAAACAAGAAATAGACCCCCACGTAAACCAAGGCAGCCGACAAGACGCTGTAAATGAACGCGGAGCCAAGTTTCCCTTCTATGCCGGGAAGAACGGCCCTCACAAACTCTTCCGACTGCGTGTCAAACACGTGTGCGCAGACCGTGCCGAACGCGAATCCAAGGATGCCCGACACCTGACCTGTAAATCCGCTCCGGAAGCCCTTTATCACGGCAATGGCGGCTACAGCCATGACTATTATATGATATATAGCATCGCTCATATCCAAGAGTGCAAAATTAGCTTTTCCCTCGCAATATTCAAAATCGTTTCCATTTTTAATTTTTTTAATCACCTATTTTTCCGTTATTCCTATTTTTTTAATTACTTTTGTAACTATGAAGCTTACTTTTTTCGACCGACCATGGAAAGACCTTGTGGCAGCGGCGGCATTCCTCTCCGTCTGCTTCCTTCTCGTGTTTGCTGCGGTCTGGGCATACCATACATTCATCTCCACGCCCCCTTATGTTGATCCGGAAAGATATCCGATAAGGGGTATCGACGTGTCGGCCCACAACGGCACAATCGACATGGAGAGGGTGAAGGAAACCGGAATGGATTTTGTTTTCATAAAGGCTTCGGAAGGTAAGGACTTCAAAGACAAACGCTTCCGCGAAAATTATGACAAAGCGAAAAAAGCGGGGCTAAAAGTCGGGATTTACCACTTTTTCCGATTCGACCGCGACGGGGTGGAGCAAGCTCTCAACCTTCTGAAAGCCGTCGGTGCAAGGAAACCAGACCTCGGGATTGTAATAGATGTGGAAAAAACCGGAAATCCCGATTCCATTCCCATCGATTCGGTCAATATGAGACTTTCGCAAATGGTGGATTATCTCAACCTCCTGGGACACCGAGTCATGTTTTACACTAACCGTGACGGATATTACGAATATATCGCCGAAACGTTTCCGGGTAGTCCTTTATGGATTTGCGGGTTTTCCGAAAATCCTATAAACGCCGAATGGACTTTCTGGCAATTCAACCACCGTGGAAAAGTGGACGGAATTGAAGGAGACGTCGATATGAACGCATTCTGCGGTTCGCACGATGAATGGGAAACGTTTCTCGACGGCGGCATTTGGCCCTACTCTTCACACCACAGGCAATAACACACTAATGCATAACGTTATCAATAAGGCACTCCCACACCTTTGTTTCAAACCAACTTTTCTAAAAGTGAATCCGATTTCTATCTCAAAATATATATCGTTTCCATGTAAGGCGATTTCCGCTTCCGGATTACACCGCCGGCTCCTGCTCTCATGCTTGGCGCTGCTGTATTGCGCATTGCTTTCGGCACTTCCCGCCGACTTCTATGCCACATCTTCACGCCTTGCATCCGGGCGGTGGGCAAAAATTGAGGTCAAGGAATCAGGCATGCAGTTCATTTCCAACGCCACCCTCCGCAACCTCGGGTTTTCAAACCCTGAAAAGGTGAACGTATTCGGCTATGGGGGCAGGATGCTTTCTGAGAAGCTCGATTCGAAAATGAACGACGACCTTCCTCTCGTACGTAGCCTCCGCACCCCTTCGGGAATCATTTTCTTCGGTCACTCCACAGTATCTTGGGAATCGACCAACTCACAACCGATGGCATACAACCACACAATCAACCCCTATTCAGACAAAGCATATTATTTCATCGGAGATGTGGAAGTGGAGCAGGGCGAGATTCCGGCAGCGCCTGCTCCGGAGGCGGTGGATGCCGACCCTATCGCCGCATTCAAGGAAAGGATTGTCCATGAGCAAGACCTCTTAGGGCCTTCCACCACCGGGAGAATGCTTCTCGGAGAGGATTTCCGCGCACAATCCACACGCACTTTCCCGTTTAGCCTGCCTGGCAATACGGGCGACGCAAACATTCGCGTAAGGTTCGGAGCCAACGTCACAAACGGATCTTCTTCCTTAATGATGTCGGCCAACGGCAATCAACTCGCCGCAACCACATCCGACAAAATTTCCGGCGTAGCCTCTTCAGAGACTTTCATCGCCATGACCACATCCGTCAAGAGAATCGAGAATCCCGGGGAAAGGCTCAGTCTTGCCATACAGTTTTCACATTCGGGAGCATTGTTTACAGCCGCCCTCGACTACATAGAAATCGAATATCCCCGCCAGCTGAAGCTTTATAACGGGGAACTTTACTTTTATATCTCCCCTCAAAAAAATTCAACCGTTACAATCGAAGGGTGCGGCTCTTCCACAGTGATATGGGATGTCACCGACCCGTTGTCGCCCATGCTTGTGGATTTCACTCTTTCCGGCACTTCCGCATGTTTCAACGTAGCTGCCGGCTATCAGGAATTTGTGGCCTTCAATCCGACGGAAATACGGCGCAACGTCACCCCCGCCGGGAAGGTGGCGAACCAGGATATCCACGCAATGGAAGCCCCCGACATGGTGATTATCACGCCGGAACTCTTCCGCAATGCCGCACAAAGGGTGGCAGACCTCCACGCCTCGACCGACGGGCTTAAAGCCATTGTCCTGACCCCCGAACAGATTTACAACGAATTCTCATCCGGAGGTGCCGACGTGACGGCATTCCGCAAAATGTTGAAAATGTGGTATGACCGCGCCGGCGGTGCCGAAGGTGGCTATCCGCGCTACTGCCTGCTTTTCAGCCGCCCCACCTACGACAACAAAATGGTGACGCCAACGGTGAAACGTGCCGGTTATCCCCGCATCCCCATCTGGCAATCGCCCACAGGATTGTCGGTATCCACATCTTATTCCACCGACGACTATATCGGCATGCTTGCCGACAATAACAATACTTTCGACATCGCTTCCGCACAGATTCACGTTGCGGTAGGCCGGATGCCCGTCAAGAGCGTGACGGAAGCCAACTCGGCCGTGGCGAAATTGGAAAAATACGTCAAAAACCCCCGGCTCGGGGCGTGGCGCAACAACGTGATGGTCATTGCCGATGACCAGGACAACGGAGAGCATCTTGACCAAGCGGAAAAAGTAATCACCAATTTAAAGAAATCGGGCAACGGCGCCAGTTTCATCTACGAGAAGCTTTACCTCGATTCATACCCCCTCTCCATGTCGAGCACGGGGGCGTCATACCCTCTCGCCAAACAGCGTATGCTCGACAAAATTTCGGAAGGCGTACTCTTCCTCGACTATATCGGACATGCCAACCCAAGGGAATGGGGTCATGAAAAGCTGCTCACCTGGACCGACATCACCTCGATGTCTAACCGCAACCTGCCCTTCCTCTATGCCGCCACATGCGAATTCCTTGCATGGGACGACGACGAGGTGAGCGGAGGTGAAGAGATGTGGCTTCACCCGGAAGCCGGCGTAATCGGCATGCTTTGTCCCAGCCGAAAGGTATATATATCCTTAAACGGCACGCTGAACGTCAACACGGCGCCGTTCGTGTTCCGCAAAACAGCCGACGGTGAATCTGCCCGTATTGGCGACTTCATGCTTGCTGGTAAAAATTCTCTCTTCCAGGATTCCAACAAACTCCGATATGCCTTGATGGGCGACCCGGCCATGCGTCTCCCATCCCCTTCACATAATATCGTGGTGGAATCGATTGGAGGCACAGACATAGCCACAGCCGACCCTCTCCCTATTCTGAAGGCGAGACAAAAAGTGAAAATCGCGGGCTACGTGGCTGACAACGGCGGCAACCTGATTCCTGATTTCAACGGGAAAGCCGACATTCTCCTCTATGATGCCGAAAAAGTTATTGATACGTATGGCAACGGCAAGGATGGGGAAGTGAGGAATTACAACGACCGCAAGACTCGCCTTTTCATCGGCAAAGCCGACGTAAAGGAAGGGAGATGGGAAACGGAAATAATCATTCCCGCCGAGATTGAAAACAATTTCAGCCCCGCGATGCTGTCCGCCTACGCCTACGACGAGCAGGGGCGCGAAGCCAACGGCATGACCGACCGTTTCTACATCTACGGCTATGATGAGAATGCCGGCGATGATTTCGAAGGCCCTGTCATCACCGGATTCTATCTGAACTCACCCTCATTCACCGACGGGGCATCGGTTTCCCCTTCCTCCACGCTTTACGCCACTCTCTCCGACACTTCGGGCATCAATGTGTCGGAGGCAGGTATCGGCCATGACATGATTCTGACAATCGACGGCAAGCAACGCTTCGACGATGTCGCGCTCCATTACACCCCCGACACTTCAATCGAGAAAGGGAGCATCGCATACCCGCTCGACGGGCTGGAACCCGGCGACCATGAGCTTACACTCACCGTATGGGACAACGCCAACAATTCGTCGTCTGCCACCCTCTCGTTTAACATCAGGGCTGACTGGAAACCGTCGATAGCGCAACTTTCCACCGACGTGAACCCGGCATCCTCTTCCGTAACTTTCCAGCTTGCCACCGACGGAGTGTCGGGCAAGACGGAATGCCGCATGGATGTGTTCGACCTTTCAGGGAGATGCGTATGGACCGACGATTCCTCAACGTTATCTTCGCAGTCAAATTCGGCCAACATCCCCTGGGACCTCAAAGACAATGCAGGCAGGAGGGTGCCGCGCGGAATATATCTCTATCGCGCCACCGTTATCACCCCGCAGGGTGCGGAAATCTCCAAGACCGGAAAACTTGCAGTCACTGCCCCCTGATTTAAACGCAACCGATAATAAAGGATATAGAATCCGACATAGAAAAGATGATCAACAACCCACATATAATTCTCCCCGAACCCACGTTGCGACGCCTTCCGTGGTATCTGGCTTATATCGAAATCCTGAAAGCACGCAATGTGGAATACGTATCCTCAACCCAGATTTCAAGGGCCCTTAATGTCGATGCCTCGCAGATTGCCAAAGACCTTTCATTTCTGGCTCTGAAAGGGAAAACGAGAATAGGCTATGAGGTCAACGCACTCGTGGAGACGCTTGCAGATTTCCTCGGGTTCCGCACTTCTCATAAGGCTTACGTTTTCGGAGCGGGAAGCCTCGGCGCCGCCCTCATGCAGGATTCCGGATTGTCGAACTACGGGCTGGAAATCGTTGCCGGATTTGACGTTGACCCCGCCAAGGTCGGGAAGACCGTAGCAGGCGTCAGAATCCATCATATCGACGACATCTCGGAAGTGATGGATGTCACCCCGGCTTCAATCGGGATTCTCACGGTGCCTGTGGACTGCGCCCAGGAAACGGCAGACATAGCTATCGGCGAAGGCATCAAGGCAATCTGGAACTTCACCCCCTACCGCGTGAAGGTGGCTGAAGGAATTGTGATGGCCAACACTTCCATCTATGCACATCTCGCACTCATCTTCAACCGTCTTAACGCCGAACGCTGATAAATGCAACGACACGCCCCCGGTGTGTCTAAAAACTTTGATGCTAATTCCATAACCGAGAATATGAAAATAATAGTGGCAGACAATTTAGGATTCGAGGATTGCGACAATCCCCTTTCCTGGCATTTCCTTCCCGACTCGGCATTCGCCAATGCCGGAAAACCTTTCTTCATACCTGATTTTGCCGACGATTTCGAGGCCAACCTCTCCCCTGCTGTCAGAATCTCCAGGATAGGGAAATCGATAGCCGAGAAATTCGCTTCCAGGTATTACGCCGAAATAGCCCCTGCAATCCGCTTCCGCGCACCGGGGCTTATGCGCGAACTCCTTTCGAAGGGTTTGCCTGCCGACAGGGCATACAGTTTCGACAGGTCGATAATAATCGGTGCGTTCATGCCGGTGGAAAAATTCAGAGAGGAAGGAGGTTTTTCTTTTATTAAAAATGGCGTTGCGTCGCCTGCTATGGACATTGACAGCTTTTTCCGTCGCGCTGACAGGACGCTGGCGCTTGCAAGTGCCTACAACACCGTAAAAATGGGCGACCTTATCGTTCCAGATGCCATTGCGCCATGCCCAATTATGATCGGCGACCGTCTGGAAGTGGTTTACGGAGGAGTACCGGTATTGGAAACTGCCGTCAAATGACGGTCTGTCACCCCGGCATTCGGGCAATAATTCACCGCATTTGAAGTTTATTAGATATGTAGTTTCTCTCTTCATACAACCCCCTCTATCTATGAAATTTTCCAAGATATTTTTTTCAGTCCTACTGCTCTTTCTGTTCTCACAGACCGTTGCGGCAAACGACATAAAAGACAACGATTTCAACCCGGTCAACACCGGTGTCACCACCCTGAGCATCACCCCCGATGCAAGGGGTTCGGGCATGGGCAACCTCGGGGCGGCAACCGACCCCGATATAAACTCCCAGTTCTGGAACCCTTCGAAATATGCCTTCGCATATAGCTCCGGAGGTGTGGCGATTTCCTACACTCCTTGGCTCCGGAAGATCGTCAACGATATCTTCCTTGCCGACATCTCCGGCTTCTGGAAACTCGGCGGAGGCGACAACCAGGCCCTTTCCGCCTCTTTCCGCTATTTCTCGCTCGGAGAAGTGACTGTAGGCAACCAAGGGTCTGCCGTCGGTTCGTCGCCGGTACAGACCCTCAACCCTTACGAATTCGCTTTCGACGTAGGGTATTCCCGAAAGCTTTCGGAGAAATTCTCGATGGGAGTCGTGCTCCGTTATATCCTTTCCGACCTTTCCTACACCGATGAGATGTCAGGCGAGAGCAACACCGCAGCCAATGCATTCTCGGTTGACCTCTCCGGATATTACGTCACATATCCTATGGTCGGAAGAAACGAATGCCAGTTCTCCTGGGGCTTCGATATTTCCAACATAGGAACGAAAGTGAGCTACGACCACGGCACAAATTATGCTTTCCTTCCCACCAACCTTCGACTCGGAACCCAGTTCATGTTCCCCCTTGCCGACTACAACACACTCGCCATCGGCCTCGACCTCAACAAACTGCTTGTGCCTACGATGCCGCGACAGAAAGACTACGATATGGACACCATCGATGGCCAGATTGAATATGAGGAAGCTAAAGAGAAATGGGAAAACATGTCGCCGATAACCGGTATTTTCAAAAGTTTCTCCGACGCTCCAGGCGGTTTCGCGGAAGAACTAAAGGAAATCAACGTGTCGTTGGGCGCCGAATACGCTTACAACCAACAGTTCTTCGCCCGCATGGGTTATAACTACGAAAACGCCATGAAAGGAGGAAGAAGCTATTTCGCTTTCGGCGCGGGCTTCTCACTCAACGTGGTGCGTCTCGACGCTTCCTACATGCTTGCGACCGCGCAAAGCTCACCGCTCGACCAGACCTTGAGGTTCACCCTCTCGTTCGATATGGACGGTCTGCGCGATCTTCTCGGAAAACGCAGAAGATAATGTCTGGAAGCATATTCGCTAAAAATTTTATACGGCTTCGATATGTTTAGAATAGGACAAGGATACGACGTTCACCGCCTCGTAGAGGGCCGCGACCTCTGGATTTGCGGCATAAAGCTTCCCCACACCCACGGACTTCTCGGCCACAGCGATGCCGACGTGGCGATCCATGCACTGTGCGATGCCATTCTCGGCGCGCTTGCCTTGCGCGACATCGGCTACCATTTCCCGGATACCGACCCAAAATATAAGGGAGCCGACAGCAAACTCCTCCTGGCGGAAGTGTGCCGCCTCGTTCGTGAAAAAGGGTGGGAAATCGGCAACGTCGATGTCACCATAATGGCGGAGGCTCCGAAATTCAAACCACACATCGACGAAATGAGGGAAAAGCTGGCGGAAGTGATGCAAGTGGATGCGGATTGCGTGTCGGTGAAAGCCACCACCACGGAAGGACTCGGTTTCACGGGCCGCAGGGAAGGAATAGCCTCGACCGCCGTGGCTCTCCTTTATAAAGACTGACGGATATAAAGACTGACGGAGGAACGACTTTGAGTAGCAAACTCAACAACAGACAAAGCCAGGCGGTAGAAGCCACCGAAGGGCGTGTAAGGGTCGTGGCGGGTGCAGGCTCGGGGAAAACCCGTGTGCTCGCCCACCGCTATGCCTATATCGTGAACGACATTGGAGTCAGCCCGGGCAATATTCTTTGCCTTACATTCACCAACAAGGCCGCGCAGGAAATGAAACGCCGCATCTCCACAATGGTTGACCGTGGCAGCGTCAACGATTTTATATGCACCATCCATAGTTTCTGCGCCAAGTTCCTGCGTAAGGAGATTTACAGGATAGGCTATCCGCGCAATTTCATTATCATCGACGAGGAAGATGCCAAGGGTCTTGCCCGCCAGGCCATGCAGGATTTCGGAATAGACCGCCGCAAAACCACGGCGGAGCGTTTCCTCAAACAAGTGGCGGCATACAAGGGCTACGACCCGGTGAAATACATCCAGAACCATCTGCTCCCCTGTTCGTCGGCAGAAGCGCCCGACGCCACAGTGCGCTACTTGCGCCTCCAGCTCAAACAGTATGCCCTCGACTACGACGATCTCCTTTATTTCACCCTCTATATCCTCGGCCATTTCGAAGACGCCCGAAAAGAATGGACCGAAAAACTTAACTACGTCATGGTTGACGAAGTGCAGGATTGCACGGGCGACGACTGGAAACTTCTCCACGCCATCACGGAACATCACGGCAACCTCTTCGTGGTGGGCGACCCCGACCAGGCAATTTACGAATGGAGGGGTGCCAATCCGAAAATTTTCGTAGATTTTAAGGCGCAGACAGACATAATACTCAACGAGAACTATCGCTCCACGCCCGACATCCTCGACGTTGCCAACCACATTATCGAGCATAACCGCAACCGTGTGAAGAAAGAGCTTTTCACTCGGAAACTCAACGAACGGCAGGTGGTTCACGTCCATTCCAAATCGGAAAAAGAGGAAGCGGAGTTCATAGCCTCAAGAATCGAAGAGGGAGCCAAAGAAGGGATGGGATATTCCTCTTTCGCCATACTATACCGCAGCTCTTTCCTATCTCGCAATCTCGAACAGGCGCTTCTGAAGCACCACATACCCTATTCGGTGTGGGGAGGCGTAAGGTTTTTCGAACGGAAAGAGATTAAGGATGTGCTTAGTTATCTGAGGCTCGTGGCTTCGGATGCCGACGACTTTTCGTTCCGTCGCATCATCAACCTCCCGGCTCGGAAATTCGGAGAAGCTTCCATGAAATCCTTGGCAGCCTTGTCGGAGTCGGAAGGCACTCCCCTCATGGTCACGCTCAGGAACCATATTGACGAAAAGCCTTTCAACAAACCTTCCCTCTATAAATTCATAGACCTAATAGACGCGGCACACGACCGAATCGACATAATGACCGTGTCGGAACTTACCGACTGGCTCATGAACCTGAGCGGACTGGCAGACGTATATCGCAACGATGAAGAAGAGGAACGCCTCGAAAACATCGCGGAGCTCATGAATTCCATGAAAGAGTTTGAAGCAGGACGCATCGACGAAGGGGACGCCGACCTCGTTTCCTATCTTCAGGAAATCTCCCTCTATACCAATGCCGACCGCACCATGGACTCCGAAAAAGTCAGAATGATGACCATTCACCAATCCAAGGGTCTGGAGTTTCCGGAAGTTTTTGTCACTGGGCTTACGGAAGGTATTTTCCCCAACCACCGTTCCATACGCGAACGCCGCCAGGACGGCGAGGAGGAGGAACGTCGCCTGATGTATGTGGCAGTCACGCGTGCCGAAAAGATGTTGTGGCTTTGCGAATCTGAAGGGTATATGAACGAAAACGGGGCATTGAAATATCCCTCGCGGTTCCTTTCGGAAGTGCCGGAAGGGATGTTGAAAGTGGAGGGACAACTCGACCCCGTCCTGAAAGCTGGCACGGAAGGTCTCGTAAAAATGCTCGACAGCGAACTCGGCCAGGATGCCGAGGTTCCTATCGCCGCCGGCACCAGGGTAAGTCACAAAGTCTTCGGCGAAGGCGTAGTGGAATCATACGACGCCACCGCCAAATCCTACAAAGTCCGTTTCGGCACCACCACCCGCAACCTCCTCCCCCGCGTCCTCACCCTCCTCTGATACCCTCCCCTAATATCCTCCCCTTCCTGCTGTCCCACTGTCCCGCGCCGGGACAGTGGGACAGCAGAAACATGCAAATTGCAAATTTGAATTGTGTAAGCGCCTTGGCGCGCCTCCCGATATAAGCAGATAATCGCCTCCCTACAAAAGCCACTTAGCGCGCCTCCCTGATTTCCAATCTTGATTGTGGTGCGCACGAAGTAAGCACATCCCATCCTGTTAAATATCTTAACAAATTCTGGACCATCTCATATATTTTTCTGGACCACCTCAATTCATCATCTATATATCAACCACTTACTCCTCCGCCTTGGTCCAAAATAATCTATTATTATCCGAATAGCAATATTTTTCAGCGAAATCTAATGTCAGCATTTGGCACATTCAATTTAATTCGCTTAATTTACAGAATATTTGAAGCGATAGCTCTCTTCCGAGAAAATGCTTTTTTTTTCACTCTAACCCAAAATATCGACGCCATGGACTCCGACCAGCTTTCCAAATTCATTTCCGAGGGTTTCGATTCCGCCAAACACGGAAACGCCCTCACCATCTACAATCAAATCGCTTCACACCTCGAAGCCGGCGCCATCCCGCATAAAAGCCACTATGCCACAGGATGGATCATTTATTATGCACTACACCAAAGTGTCTTTCCCTGAAAAAAGTTGACTCATAAACAACATCGTTTATGGGTTCATAC
>CABRKI010000065.1 GCA_902471455.1 uncultured Porphyromonadaceae bacterium
AATCGATCCCTTCGTCGATATGACGTGTCATGGCCGCCACATCGGGCGACGGGAGTGCCGTAACCTCGTCGAGAGTGAACACCGGGGAAAACGAATTGTCGGACGCCGCCTTCGCCATTATTTTCACAGGGATGCTGTCGGCGGGACATTCGATGGTATCGGTGGCCGTTTGGGCAGTCCCCGCAGAGGAACCGGTCAAAGGCATCGTGGAAACGAGCGCTAAAAATATGGAAATCGGTATCATGGCTGAAAGGTTAGTCGGTTATAAAATGAACAGGTTATTTATAAGGAAAGCAGTTTCAACAAAGAACGTCCCGGCTAATTGCAGGTCAGAATTATCCGGCTATTTAACCAATACGGTACGGGATTTCTGTCCGGAGGCCCATTTGACATATATTACATACTCGCCGGACGGAAACCCTTCCAATCCGACATGTACCGTCCCGGTTACGGATTTTTCGGCCTTGACAACACGCCCTGAGATATCGCACAACGTGTAATCGAACGACCCCGGCGACGATATATTGATTTCATGGTCGTCAAAGGAAACGTCCGGTTCGGTTTCAAGCGTCAAAGCCCGTGATTTATAAAAATCTTCCAACGATTCCGTCCGCTTATCGCCATCTGTATGCTGCAATGCGTTCATATCACGTGGAAATACAAATATCTTGCTTTCCGTCACCCCTTCCGTCTTTACCGTATGGACATGTCTTGAAAAGGAAGCAGCCAAAGGCCCCGTCGCAGTGTATAGTCCCCATAAGATTTCGGTATCGCATATCGTGCCTACAGAGCCGTACCCCAGGTCATCCTTACGACGCTCGTATTTGAAAACCCTTTCCTCCCCGGGACAGTTCCTCACAGTGTCCCCGTCAGCCAAAACAAGCAACGGGGTCACAAATTTACGTATGGAGAAGGTGCCACTGTCGGAAAAAACGAACGACATATAGCGCCTTGAACGGGCGACATAAGCGGTCGCCGAGTCATTTGCAAAAACCGGAATCCTGAAGTCCGAACGTTCCCTCGCGTTTTCGCGGTGTGTCAGCATGAGGGAATCTCCATGACCCTCATAACGCATCCACCTGTCGCCGAATGTCTGGAGAGAGACGCCCTCGGGGGAAGTGACACATTTCCATTCCACCGGATTTCCATATATTGGCAAATCGGATAAATCCACAATGGTATCCACGGAAGCGACATAACCTTCCGCCATAAAACCGCTGCGTGAAATACAGTCCGGGTTATATGCATTCGAAAGCAAAACCGGAAACAATAGTGTTATAAACGGAAGTTTTTTCATGGCCGGTCAGTTTGGTTTGAATTTAGCAACCAAATTACATATTTAAAAATTATTTAATTTATTTTAATACATTATCCCTATGTTTTAACAAATATTAAATTATGTATATTTCATTCTTTGTAATCCTATAAGGGGGGATTGAAATCGATATCAGAAATAGTCTTGGAGGGATTACGGGGTTTCAGAGTTTCCGGTTTGAGGATATTGGTTCGTGACGCAGGACGTATAACGAATTTGAATTCATGTTCTCCTGCCAGGATTCTGTCATACTCCAACGGACCTCCCTGTCCGCAACTCGCACCTCCGAGACCTGTCACACCAAGATCGAGATGCAAAACATTCCTGTCGGTCGCAGGAAGTTTATGGGGATGGTCGGCGAGAAAGAGTTCCATTTCAGTATATGGAGAGACGGAAAAAGACATCTTTTGCGGCGCAATCACCGTCATCCCTTTTTCACCGTCGGTAAGCGACATCCATCTCACTTCCTCGCGGTTACCATTGCTCTGAGGTCGCGTGTAAGGAGTCATCATCTTATCGACACTTGAAGAGTAACGACCTACAAACTGTCCGCTTTTTCGGTCGTTATAGTTTTCTTCGGGCCCTCTGCCGTAGTAAGCCACGTCTGAAAGCCCTTTCGGCACTTCCATCGAAAACCCAAGTCTCGGAAGAATCATCGAAGAGTCGTTAGACGTTACGTTTCCACTGAATTCAAGCGACCCGTCGCCCCTGACGGTCCACGTCTGCAACGAAACGAACTTGAAATCATCAGGACCGAAAGCCCGCGAACCGGTCTCGTCGATGGAATAAGTGCCTTTGGCATTTCCGTTGCCCCCGATCATTTTTCCTCCGTTGGAAGCCTGCGACTCAACCATGAAAGTCAACCTCACCGCGCCCGAAGCATCCTCTTCGATAATCTTCGACAGAACCCTATGTTGCAAATTATAAAGCCCCTTTTCAAACCATTTTTCCGCAATCCATGCATCATTGTTGACGTATGCACGGAAAGCATCGAGACGAGGGCCACGGCCCGGCTTGACCACATCCGCCCCGTCATATTCAAGCCGATGGAGCATCCCCTTTTCAATATCGAATTCCGCCACAAATCCCGGACCTGCAACCGTGGCGATATCTCCGGCAACCGTATAGTCAGGCGTTGCCGATGAATTTACACCAAGACTCCCCGGCTGCGCCTCGCAAGACTTCACGGGAAGCTGTTCGGCCATCTGCACATATCCGGGTTGCGCCCAAGGTTTGTCGCCAACAAGACGGAATTCGATATTCAGAAAATACTCGCCTTCGGGTGAAAGCGACGAATAATCGAACGGTACTTGGTATGTACCCTTTTCCCTGGGTCCAAGCGGCCGGCGAGACAATTCATCCAGAGTACCCTCCTTTACCGCCACGCCGTCGCGAAGCAGTTTCCACACCACGTTATACCCATCGAGGGGAGTGAAATAATTCTTATTGAAAACCTCTATTTTCCCTTCCCGTATGTCAACCGCCTTGACCGCCACGTTCTGATACACCTTCTTCACTTCGTAATATTGAGGTTTGGGCGTCATGTCGCCGAAAAGAAGACCGTTCATCACAAACTGACCGTCAGTGGGCGCGTCGCCGAAATCGCCCCCGAATGCGAGATAGCACTCCCCGGTGGCAGGGTCGTAATTATAGAGCGACTGGTCAATCCAATCCCAGATTGCCCCGCCCATGATATGGTTCGTGCTTTCGATAGCTTCCCAATAATCGATAAGATTCCCTACAGCGTTCCCCATGGAATGGGCGTACTCCGATATGTGGAAAGGATATTTCACATCGAGCGCACCTTCGGCAGCTTTCCTGACCCAAGCTATGGAAGGGTATTGGTTCGACCCGATATCGACAATGTCATTGTTGCGCTCATACTGCACGGGGCGCGACGTGTCGAAACCTTTTATGGCATTATATGCACTCACGAAATTCTTTCCCGGACCGGCTTCGTTTCCAAGCGACCATATCACCACCGCCGGACTGTTGACGGTGGAATGCACCATTTCCATATCCCGCGCCACATGCGCCGCCTCCCATTCGTCAACGTGCGAAAGCGACGCGTCGCCATAATAATATTCATGCGACTCTATATTGGCTTCGTCTTCAAGGTAGATGCCATATTTGTCGCAAAGGTAATACCAATACGGGGCATCGGGATAATGGCAGTTGCGCACATGGTTGATGTTGGCGGCTTTCATCATCATGATGTCTTCCGTCATCGTGCCACGGTCAACGGCATGGCCAAGCCAAGGGTTGGTTTCATGCCTGTTGACCCCTTTGAACTTTACAGGTTTGCCGTTGAGCAACAGGTAACGCCCTTTCCTGCCGAATTCATCCTTATCGGCCTCAACATCCGCAATCTCCACTTTGCGGAATCCGGTATAAACCGACACCGTTTCAAGCACCCTACCCTTACCGTCAAGAAGTTTTCCGACGAGGGTGTAACGCCACGGCTCTTCGGCACTCCACTTATTCGGATTCCGGACTTTCAAAACGGCTGACAACTCACCTTCGCTTCCCGAAGGAATGTCGATAGCATCAGACCGCACGTTTCCATCCTTGACAGCCTCGTTACGGTCGTCATAGAGGGGATTGGAATACAAGGAATACACCATACGACATCCTTTCATGTTTTTACCGGAAAGATTACGTATGGACGCTTTTATACTGAGTTTGCCGTCATTGTAATCGTTGACAAGGTCAGGGACAACCACAAGGTCGCGCACTTCTACCGGCGATGCAGACGTGAGATAAACGGAACGGAAAATCCCCGGCAGCCTGAACATATCCTGCGCTTCAAGAAATGAACCGTCGCTGTTGCGATAGACCTCCACGGCAACCGTGTTTTCCCCTTTTCTTTTTATATAAGGCGTGATATCGAATCTGGCGGCATTACGGGAATTTTTGCTGAACCCCACATATTTGCCGTTGATCCATAAATAGAAGAAAGAATCGACACCGTCGAAATTCAGATAAACCTCCCGACCTTTCCAACCGGCAGGGACAGTGAATGTGCGCCGGTAGGAACCAACCTCGTTGCGGTTCTTGAAAGTGGTCCAATCTTCGGGAGGGGTACGCATCACGCCGCCACGCCAATCGTCGGGTTTCACCTGATGCCGGAATATCACCTTTTGGTTCACGTATATCGGTTTGCCATATTTCAGAGAACCGTCCTTCTGCAGTCCGGCCAAGTTCCAGTTTGACGGCACCCTTATATTGTCCCATCCCGACACGTCATAATCCGGTTTAAAGAAATCTATCGGCCTTTCGGAAGGATTCCCGGCCCAATGGAATTTCCAATCGCCGTCAAGGCTCTTCCAATAGCGACTGTATTCGGGAAGCACCTTACGCGCCGATTCCTCGTCGGCGAAAGTAAAGAACCATGCCCTCGGCTGCTCCTTATTGTATGCCAGGGAATCGGGATTGTGTGCCAGGGAATCGGGGCACTCCCATTCATGCCCTCCCGGTGCTTTGTCATCGCCGTAAAAAAAGCCTCGCAGTCCCTCCGCCCTGCACGGCAACAGCACCAGGGCAAACAAAAAAGCCGATATCATCCGGTTTCTCATCATATTTCAAGGTTAGTTTTGAAGATATGACAAATATACGACATTTTTTTGAAATCAATGGCTAAAATGCGGAAATTCGGCAAGAGAAAGTAGGCGGGAGGGATAATTATAGAGCTGCGTCAGCTGCCAAGCCAGACTATGATGCCGCAGATGAGGATATAACCGACGGCGTATGGGATGGCCTTGCGAAGAATGGCGTCGTCTTGCCCTTTCATGTCGCAAGCCGCCGTGGCGATGGCTATGCTCTGCGGCGAAATCATCTTGCCACCCGTAGCCCCCGCAGTGTTCGAAGCCGCCAGCCAGTCTGACTCCGAGCCCGTGAAACCGCAGAAAGATGTCTGTCCGTTCATGCCCAGCTGATGCGCCACATTCGCCTGGAGTTTGCCGAAAAGGATATTTGACGACGTGTCGCTCCCCGTTACAAACGTACCGATGGCTCCAATCAACGGTGCGAAGAAAGGATAGAACGAACCCGACACCGCCACCAGTCCGGCCGCCAGCGCCGCTATCATTCCGCTATGGTTCATCACCGAAGCAAGCGCTATAAGGGAAATGATGGTCACCGTGGTGAAACGAAGATTGACCACGGTCTTTGCCATGACCACCGTAAGCTGCCTCACGCTAAGGCCCTGTATCAGACCGCCCGCTACACTGCCGATGAAAAGCATGATCCCGGCATTGCTTATCCATCCGAATTTAAACATGGTCCCGACCGTAGGAATCCGGAATGAAGTAACGAGATGATTTTTCAAGAATCCCTCTACAGGAGGACACAACGCCCCTCCTACCAGAATAAGCACAAGTATGAAAATATATACGCTCCATGCCCGGAAGGTTTCTCCCAAAGTGTATTTTTTCGTCGCAGCGTTCTTCTTTCTTGGCAGGAAAATCTTTGCATAGATTATGATTGCCAGGATCGCCGCTATCGACCCTATGATTGCCGGAGTCTCCGCACCGAGGAATGTGGCGCAGACAAGCTGCACGCCGAGCGAAACGCCACCAACCCACAGAGCAATACAGATATTCTTGCCCCAAGCCCTGGAATCGGTGAGCATCAGAATTACAAACGGAATAAGGATAAACAGCGGGGCAAGCTGCAGAATGGCAAACGTGGAAACCTCGCAGACAGTGGCTGTAGATGCCCCTCCCGTCGAAATCTCGTTGCAAAGCGTTGTCACAGGCACCCCCACCGCCCCGAAACCGGTTGCAACAGTATTGCCGAGCAATGCCACCAAAGCCGAAAACATCGGTTTGAATCCAAGACCGATAAGGATGGCGGCAGGAATCGCCACCGCCGTCCCGAATCCCGCCATACCTTCAAGCAGACCTCCGAACCCCCACACCATCATCAGCACCAACACCCCTTTGTCGTCGGTAAATGAAGTGAACTGGCTTTTTATCGTCTCTATGGCTTTCGATTCCACAAGCACATTGTAGCTGTAGATAGCCATAAGGATAATGATGAGGATAGGGAAGACGGCTTTAAGAGTGCCTTCCACCACACTCCATCCCACGAGGGAATAAACCGAATCGCCGGCATATTCCGCAGGTATTATACCCATGGCCGGGGCGCCCCAGAGGGCGATGGCGGCAGTGACAATCAACGTGATTAAGGCACTCTTATAACCCGACACCCTAAAGCCCAACATAAGAACGAAGAGCAGAACAATCGGGAGGATGGATATGATGGCGTTCATAGTCTGTAACGTATGATTATATACTTATGTATTATTCTGTTTTTTATCTTTGATAAGAACAAGGGTCATGCCCCGTGCCGCCTGCGCCCCCTTCACGAGCACCTGGGCGATGTCGGCGGTCTTCGACGGCCCTGCAATGAAGACGCCGTAGCCCGACCCGCAGAAATCTTCATAGCCGTATTCCTTTTCTGTAATCTTCTTGTAAGCCTCATGCATGTTGCTGACCACGGCACTCTCCGGCATTACAGCCACAAGATTTTCCGAAATGAAACAAACGTCGCGTTCCTTCATGGTCTGAGGAATCCAAACACTTCCATTTTCAGCCACTCCAAGAAAAGCCCTCACCACGCCTACATCCGTATGATCGAGCGTCTGGGCGTCAGCCACTTCATCAGGATTCTCGGTGGCATTCCTCACCGCCTTCAGATTGCTTGCTATCATCTTGGCATCGGGATAGACCGTCTCTATTATATGGTCTATTTCATCCTCGCTGTCAGCCGACACCACGTTGCAACCCACAGATTCCGCCTGGGCTATGAATTTCAACAACACGTCCGCATATTCCACGGGGTCAAGATCGTGCAACGACGGGCGTTCATATCTTGTTTTTATCGACGCCCTGCAACTTTCTATTATATCTTTTCTTGTGCTCATTTCTCGGAATCTTTTTGTTCTTGTTTAATGTATTCCTGTATCTGCTTATGGAAAGGCTTTTTGGGGAACGTCATCATCTTGTGGCCGTAAGCCCACGGATTGAGCGACGAACCTTTGATAAACCCCGGCACGGCGTTCAAAAGATGAGCCTTGGCCGTCAACGAATTGTAGAGCGACGTATTGGTCAGCACCTTGTCCATTGCCTTACATACCATTTTCTTTTCCGGATTGGCACACCCGATATCGTCGAGGGTCTGTCGCCAAAGGTAAATCTGGTCGCCGAGATTCACCTTCACCGGGCAAGTACACTGGCAGCTCAGACACAATGTGCATGCACTGACATTGCCGGAATATTTCCGTGGGTCGCGAAGCATGCCTAAGTTGATTCCAAGAGGGCCGGGGATGAAATAGCTGTAGGAATACCCCCCGCTCCAACGATAGACTGGACACGTGTTCATGCACGAGCCGCATCTTATACATTTAAGGGTCTCCCAATGATCGGGGTCGCCAAGCCATTTGCTTCTTCCGTTATCTACAATGACGAAATGCAGTTCCTCACCGCCGGGACGCTTTTTACGGAAATGACTTGTATATACGGTTGACGGTTGCCCGGTAGCCGACCGTGCGAGCAGGCGCACAAACACCGAGAGGGCCTCATAGTCGGGCACAATCTTCTCCAGGCCGATGACTGAAATCTGGAGTTTGGGCACAGACGTTGACATGTCGGCGTTCCCTTCGTTGGTGCATACCACGATGTCGCCCGTTTCCGCCACTCCGAAATTGCCTCCGGTCATCCCCGCCTGTGCCGTGAGGAATTCCTCGCGCAGACTCAGACGTGCTTCGTATGTGAGGTATGTTGGGTCGTGGTTCCCTTTTTCCGTGTTAAGTTTCTCTTCAAAAAGTTCGCCCACGTCATGGTGGCTCAGATGGGTGGCAGGCATCACGATATGGCTCGGGCGCTGCTCGCCAAGCTGGAGTATCCTTTCGCCAAGATCAGTCTCCACCACCTCTATACCCCTCTCTTCGAGGTAAGGGTTCATTTCACACTCTTCCGTAAGCATGGACTTCGACTTGACCATCTTCTTTACGCCGTGATCCTTCAAGATACCATAAACGATTTCGTTGAACTCCTGTGCATCCTTCGCCCAGTGGACTATGACACCGTTCTTCTCGGCGGCATCGGCAAATTTTTCAAGATAGACGTCGATGTTCGTAAGGGTGTGACGTTTGATTTCGGAGGCCTTCTCGCGAAGCCTTTCCCATTCGGGAAGTTCGTGCGCCATGCCGTCGCGCTTCACGCGCACTCCCCAGAATGTCTGGTCATGCCAGTCGGCATAATCCTGGTTTTCAAGAAATTTTTTCGCTGCCTTGCTGTGTGATGTGCTCATAATCCTGATGCTAAAATTTCTACTACGTGCTTGAACTCTATGCCGTCGGTGGCATTCTCCTTGGCGGCGACCCCGGCAATATGCATGAGGCATGAACAGTCCGCCCCCGTTATATATTTCGCACCGGTGGCCTTATGTCTTTCAAACTTTTTCCACCCCATCTGTTTGCTAACGGCAAGTTCTTCGATGCTGAACATTCCACCGAACCCGCAGCATTCGTCAGGACGTTCAGGCTCCACAACCTCTATCCCTTCCACAAGATTGAGCAAGTCTTTTATCTTGTTGAATTTAGGTTCTACAATTTCAGAGGGGGAAGAAAGACCCAGCTCCCTTACTCCGTGGCATGAATTATGCAGGCTGACCTTATGCGGGAATTTTCCGAGAGGCTGATTCACCTTCACCACGTCATGGAGGAACTCCACCATATCCATGGTATTGGCAGCAATGCGGCATTGGTGTTTATCCTCTTTAAGGAGATGCGGATAATTTATCCGGATAAACGCCGTACACGACACTGACGGAGCCACTACATAATCATATCCGTCAAACAATTTCCTGTACTTCTCCGCGAGAGGGGCCGCATCCTTCTGAAATCCGGCGTTCGCCATAGGTTGTCCGCAACAGGTCTGCCCCTGCGGATATGTAACGTCGATTCCAAGATGACGCAAAAGCTTGTAACACGCCATTCCCACTTGTGGATACACCACATCCACATAACACGGTATAAATAATCCGACCTTCATCAAAACAAGCGGTTAAATGATTCTTAAAATATTTCGGAGTAACACTTTAACGATATCCCGACTTCCATTGAACCGCCAAAAACGGTCCAACAGTTTTAACAATAACAATTCCGATTGCGATTGGTTTAACCGTTGTCAATTAAATTTTACATTATTCAACAATTCAATCCCTTCACTTATTCCAGAAAGACGGGAGCAAAAGCACCATAAAGGTAAACAGTTCAAGACGACCTATAAGCATAACGAGCGAAAGGAGCCATTTCACCATACCGGGCAGACAGGCATACGAACCTTCCACTCCGGTCACACCATATCCCAGTCCGTTGCAACATATACACGAGCTGACCATAAATAATGAATCGGTAAAGGAAAAGCCCCACAACGTTATTACGGCAGTAGTCAAAAGCACAATCAGCATGTATAGAGTGACGAATGCCGACACTCGCGAAATCATGCGGTTTCTCAAGAAGCTACCGTTTAGATTCACCACATAAATGCGCTTGGGATAAACCGCCTTCTTGATTTCATTCACCAAATTACGCCACATAACAATCAGCCTGTCAATCTTTATGCCACCTGCCGTTGACCCGGCACACGATCCGCACAACATAAGCATTATGGTCAGAAACAACGAAAAAGAGCCCCATCCTTCCGCTTGTGAAATAGAGAAACCGGTAGAAGTAATAGCCGACACCACATGAAACAACGGCAAGAAAAGACAGTTGTCGATATCTGGATTCACCCCCTTCACTAATAATGAAGCCACCAGCAAAAGAAACGAACACAAGATGACCACGGCAAAGATTCGCGTCACTTCATTTCCGGTTATTTCCCTTATCCCCTTTTTACATGCCGCATAAAGCACCATGAAATTGACACCCCCCGTTGCCATGACAAAGATGAGGACACCATAGACGTAGTTGGAATGCCAATAAGAGATCCCTTCGTTGTGGGTGGCAAAACCTCCGGTGGCAATCGCGGCAAACGTCTGGCATACGCTGTCGAACAGGTTCATAGGCCCAAGCCACAACAATATTACCGACAAAAGAGTGACGCCGACATATATTCCCCACAGCGACAACGCCGTCTGGCGTATGCGCGGATGAAGCCTGTCGTGAGTTATTCCGGATGTCTCGGCATTAAACATAGAGATGCCGGCAGACTTGTTCAGTTCCGGCAATAACGCCAGTAAAAACAGAATTATTCCCAGTCCTCCTATCCATTGCGTAAGGGCACGCCAGAAAAGTATGCCATGCGATTGCGCATCTACATCGGCGATAGCGCTCACCCCGGTGGTAGTAAACCCTGAAATTGTTTCAAACATGGCATCCGTAAATCCCAAGGGGCGGCTGCAAAGCATGAACGGAATCATTCCGAAAAGTCCATATACTACCCAGATTGAAGCCGTGATGACAAACCCTTCACGCGTCTTGACCACTGTTGTCGAACGGCGTGTAAAAAACACCGCAGACCCTCCCATAACAAGCGAAACGGCAGACGCCAATGCAAAAGCATGCCAATCATCCTCTCCATATAAAAGACTCACAACAAGAGGGAAAACCATCATCAGGCCTTCGGCAACCACAAGTTGCCCCAGCACCTTGACAATAGACTTTATGTTAAGGATTGTAGCCATGTCACTGAAATAACCGTTCCACTTTCGGCAAAGAACCGATCTGACTGAAAACAAGCACATGGTCACCGGGTTGGATACGGGTATGTCCTTCCACAAGAAACCCTTTGCCGTCTCTTATCATACCCCCGATAGTCACCTCTTTAGGCAAATCCAACTGAGAAACAGGTTTTGACACTATCTTTGAACCGGGATGTGCCACAAGTTTTATTATCTCGGCATTGTCGAGCAACATGCATTGCGCTCCGTTAAAGTTAGTCTCTACAAGTGTATTAAGTATTTTACCCCCATTCAACAGCTTCTTATTGACGATTTTGTCGATTGAAAGGCTCTCCGCCTCAGGAATGTATTGCAGTTCCTCTATCCTTGCCAATGTGCGTGCCACACCATGTTCGCGCGCCACCATACATGAAACAATATTCTTTTCCGGGCTGCCGGTGAGGGCAAGAAACATATCGCAGCCGCCGATTCCCTCTTCCTTTAATGTAGTCACATCGCTCGCCCTTGTGTTCACAACAGTGACATCCCTGAACTTCGAAGCTATATAACGGCATCGCGAAGCATCGGAATCTATCACCACCACGTCGTAATCACCGTGAATTTCGGAAAGTAAGTTCTCCGTGACGCGTCCTCCTCCTGTTATCATAACTTTGCGGACTTTCTTTTCCACGGCCCCGCAAATGTCGCGCAGGCTCGCCACATTCTCGGGCAATACCGAAAAATACAAGATATCGCCTTCCATAATCTCCGTGTCGCCCCGTGGAATCATTATATAATCCATCCGTCTCAACGCCGAAACGTGAAAAAAGCGCGGGATTGTGGCGACATCTTTAAGCCTTCTGCCCACGAGAAACGAATCACGCCCCATTTTAACCCCGACCACAATCAACTCACCATTATGGATGTCAACCCATTCCTTGACCCAATTATGACGTATGAAGTTTACGATTTCCTTGGCGGCAAGCCCTTCGGGATATATCAATGAATCGACGCCGTTTCTGTGAATCATATCTTTGGTGGACGCTTCGAGGAACACGGCATTATCGATACGCGCCACACATCGCCTGGCTCCACAACTTTTGGCTATCTGTGCCGACAGTATGTTGACATTTTCATCATGCGTTACCGCCACGAACAAATCGGAATAATCCACCCCGCACTGCCTCAAATCGGAAACGGATACCGCACTTCCGGTGAAAGTTATGATATTGCAGGTGGCCTCAAGTTCGGCAAGATGCTCGCTGTCAGACCCTATCAACACAATATCCTGGTTCTCTATCGACAAAGTATTGGCAAGATGCGTTCCCGTCTCGCCATCCCCTGCTATTATGATTCTCATTTTTCAAAATGCGGTTTAGAGGTTCATTTATGATGACAAACAGCTGCTCAAATAAAAAATGCCGGGGAAATGAATGATAATCCACTCCCCGGCATTTTAACGGTTATCGGCCTAACCTATTCAGCCCTGACTCAACGAATCAAATTTCAGGCAATCAAAGGTTAGGATTGATCTTGCTCCAGTCGGCGATAGGAGGAAGAACGCCCATCTCAATCACTTCGTCGCGAAGTTCGCAAAGATGCTTGTAGCTCTTCTCCAGAGAAGCCTCCTCTGCGGGAGTACCTTTCACGGGCTTAACCTGGATGCCGTCTTTGGTGACGGTCGTTTCCATTGCCATCATGATATTGTGGAACTTATCGTTGTTGACGTATGTCCCTACAGGCCATGTAAACGGTTTCCCACCCATTGCGGCTGCGATGGTCTCTATCGAAAGGTATGCGGGGCTCTGGAACGATGAACGTCCGCGAAGGTCGATGATATGCTTTCCTCCCTGGATTACATTTTGCTTGATCTGCTCCCAGTCAGCTTCGGGAAGCTTTTCAGTACCGATGATTGTATCGAGAGGTTTGCCGTCAACCAAGGTAGTTGAAGCGAACACCGCCATCTGCTCGCCATGTCCGCCGTATGTGCGGCAGTTCTCTATTTCCGAAGCCGGAAGCTTGAAATACTTCACAAGCTGGTCTTGCAGACGTGTACTGTCAAGAGCGGCAAGGGTGGCAACCTGCGACGGCTTCAAGCCGGAATAAATCAATGTGATGAGTCCGGTGATGTCGGCCGGGTTGAAAATAACCACACAGAACTTGGCATCGGGGCAATACGTCTTGACGTTCTTTCCGAATTCCTCCGCAATGGCGGCGTTCCCTTTCAGAAGGTCTTCGCGGGTCATACCGGCCTTACGGGCGGCACCGCCCGACGACACAATATATTTGGCTCCGGTGAACGCTTCTTTCACGTCTGACGTGAATGTAAGGTTGACGCCTTCGAAAGCGCAGTGGTAAAGTTCCTCCGCAACACCCTCAAGAGCAGGTGCATAGGGATCATAAAGACATACGTTGGGGGTCAGACGCATCATCAGCGCGGTCTGTGCCATATTCGAGCCAATCATGCCCGCAGCTCCGACGATGAGCAATTTGTCATTACATAAAAAGTCCATAGCTGTTTTATAATAAAGATAACAGAATGATTAGTCACTCTATTTCTGATAACACTCCGGAATGAGAATCTATCCTGCAGATTATACTTTTTTTTACTTTTTTACAAATAATCCACTAACCCCTGACCCATCATTATAATGCCTTTGCACGCACCTCCGCCGGTTTCCGTCTCACATAAATCCCGGATCGGAATCAAACGGATATTCCAAAGGAAGCATATCCCCGCATCTCTCCACAAATGACCCATACCGCTCTTTTATCCCGTTTCTCCACTCATCGAGCCGCCTTAGGCGTTCGGGCGACGGTTCCTTAGTGGCATCAGGGAGTTGCCTGTGGCGCCATGCCTTCACAATCCCCTCCCCTTCTTTTATGGTTTCCATCCCTTTGGCATCAAGATAAGTTGCTTTGAAGATTTCCCATATATATTCCACGGCATCTTCGGAAGGATGCACGAGGTCGGAAGCATAAAACCGATAATCGCGCAGGTCATCGTTCACTATTTCGTAGGCAGGGAAATAATGGCAGAATTCCAACCGGTTGCAAAGTTCTTCTATCGCCAACAGAAGCACCGCCTTCGAATGAGAATTTCCGGCAAAACCGTCTTTAAGATGCCTTACAGGACTGACGGTAAACACTATCTCAAGACGCGGGAACCTCCCTTTCAAATCGTGGGCAAGCTTCTCCCACACCTCCGTAATCTCATCAACCCCGAGCCTTCTTCTCAAGAACATTCCCGACGGCTGCTTATGGCAGTTCGCCACCACATACCCGGGATTTTCGGCGAGGGAATAAACAAACGAAGTGCCGAACGTCACAAAAAGCGCCTGCGCCTTCTCGAGCAGAGTGCACACCGTAGCTTTACGTCTTCGGAACGCCGCCACGGTGTCTGCCTTGAATTCCGAAGAAAGTTTGGAATCGAACAGCCAAGACCTTGTCATCCCTTCTTTCTCGAAAAGTGAAGACAGGAATCCGGCCGAGCCATCGTTGTCAAGCACAGTCCTCAACGCTTTTTCTATCGAAAACGGATTATAAAGCACCGACAAAGGATTATAAGCCTTCCATAAGCTGCCGCGCATACGTCTGCCAATATTGTCGGCGAAACATGACCCGACAAGCATTGTCGGTATGCCGGGATCCAGCACAAAGGGAGCTTTCCGGGGGTTGTATTCTGTCCTGAATTTCATACACTCGGTTATCGGATTAACGATTGGCGGCACAACGATGTCAAGGCTTGCATGATTCATTGCTGCGGCAACGCAAAACTACTAAAAAAAACACATACCCGCAACGATAAATGCATTTTTCCGGCATCTCTCCATAATTGTCTAAATTTTATGATTATTATATCGATTTTTTTTCTTAAATTTGCACTTTAAAAACACAAAAGCCCTCTAAGGTAAAAAGATTCCGATTCCAGATGATTTGGCATAGTCAAAACATATTCGCCACCAGACGAAAGCCTGGCATCAAGCCCGGCGACAAAGGTGTGCGGACATTTTTTTCGGAATCCCTTATGCCGGCTTATGTAATGACCAAAAGCCGACACATGTGCGGCTGGAACCGACAGGTAAAAATTTGTAACGATATAATACGAGTGGACGCATTGAGTTTTCTTTGCGCCCATTCTTTTTAATCTTTTATAAAGACGTGAAAATAGGTGTTGTTATGGGCTCCACCAGCGACTGGGGAGTCATGAAGGCCGCCACTGACACTCTCGCTCAGTTTGGCGTCGAATCGGAAACAAAAGTATTGAGCGCCCACCGCACCCCTGCGGAACTCGAAAAATGGGTCGGCGGACTGCGCGACCGCGGTTTCGCCGCCGTTATTGCAGCCGCCGGCGGAGCTGCGCATCTTGCCGGTGTGGTCGCCGCTTTCACCACTCTTCCCGTTATCGGGGTGCCGATCAAGGCGCGTGCTCTCGAAGGCATCGACTCGCTCCTTTCAATGGTGCAGATGCCTTCCGGAATTCCGGTGGCGGTCGTGGCCATCGACGGTGCGAAAAATGCCGCACTCCTCGCCATTGAGATGCTCGCCGTCACCGACAGCGAGCTCAAACAAAAAATGGATGACTTCCGCGCCCAGCAGGCGCAGAAGGTACTTGCTTCGACACTCGACTAACCTAATCCCCCGTTATGAAACCATACAGAATTTTCGTTGAGAAACGTGAACCTTACCGGGTGGAGGCCGACAGCCTCCGCAACGAACTCAACTCCAACCTCGGTCTGAACATTTCATCGCTTCGACTGATTTGCGTTTACGACCTTTTCGGGTTCTCGCCGGATCTCGTGGAGAAGAGCAGCTACAAGGTGTTTGGCGAACCTGCCACCGACAACGTATCCGACTCTGTCGATTTTGAAGGGCGTCCGTATCTGGCAGTCGAATCACTTCCCGGTCAGTTCGACCAGCGTGCGGCGGCTGCCGTGGACTGCGTGAAACTCATCCAGCCCGACGCCGACATCGACATCCGCAGTGCAAAACTTATGATTTTCGATTCTTCGGTAGGCGACGAAGAAATGAAGAAAATCGCCCACTATTGCATCAATGCAGTGGAGTCGAGGAAGAAAGACCTCTCCCTGCTCGCCGCTCCCGAACGCGCGGCTGCAAAACCGGTCCCCGTGCTCGAAGGGTTCAGATCCATCACGGCGGAAGAAGCCCCGGCGTGGTGCAAGGAGAAAGGGCTCGCCATGAACGGCGACGACCTCATGGAAGTAGTGAAATATTTCACTGCCGAAGGACGCGACCCCAATGAAACGGAACTCCGCATCCTCGACACATACTGGAGCGACCACTGCCGCCACACTACGTTCACCACCGAACTTACCGACATAAAGGTTGACGATTCGTTCGCATCGGCCGACCTTGAGGAGAGTCTTCGCCAATGGCATGCAATCCGCAAGGAACTCGGACGCGAAAACAAACCGCTCTGCCTTATGGACCTCGCCACCATCGGCGCACGTTATCTCCGTAAAACGGGGAAACTCGACGACCTTGAACAGAGCGAGGAGAACAACGCCTGCAGCATATACGTGGATGTGGATGTTGACGGGAAGACCGAACAATGGCTCCTCCAGTTCAAGAACGAAACCCACAACCATCCTACGGAAATCGAACCCTTCGGAGGGGCATCGACCTGCCTCGGGGGCGCCATCCGCGACCCGTTGAGCGGACGAAGCTACGTCTATCAGGCAATGCGCGTCACCGGTGCCGGCAATATCTACCAGCCCGTAGGCGAAACGCTCGAAGGAAAGCTGCCCCAGCGCGTCATATCGCTTCGCGCATGCGCCGGATATTCTTCCTACGGCAACCAGATTGGTCTCGCCACCACCCATGTGCGCGAAATTTATCATCCCGATTACGTTGCAAAACGCCTTGAAGTGGGCGCCGTTGTCGGTGCCGTCAAAGCTTCAGACGTTCGCCGCGAAAGCCCCGCAGAGGGAGATGTTGTGCTCATGTTCGGCGGCAGGACAGGCCGCGACGGCATCGGCGGAGCTACCGGATCTTCTAAAGAACACACCACTTCCTCTCTTGAGGAGTGCGGCTCGGAAGTGCAGAAAGGTAACGCCCCCGAAGAAAGGAAAATCGCACGTCTGTTCCGTCGCCCGGAAGTGACAAGGCTCATCAAGAAATCGAACGACTTCGGCGCCGGAGGCGTGAGCGTCGCCATCGGCGAGCTTACCGACGGCCTTGACATCCACCTTGACCGTGTGCCGACCAAATATTCCGGACTCAACACCACCGAGCTCGCCATCAGCGAAAGCCAGGAGAGAATGTCGGTGGTTGTGGAAGCCAAAGACATGGATGAATTCATGCGCTATTGCCACGAGGAAAACCTTGAGGTGACACATGTGGCAGACGTGACCGCCACCGGGCGCATGCGCATGTTCTTCGGAGACAAGATTGTGGCTGACCTCAGCCGCGAGTTCATCGACTCGGCAGGCGCACGCCATTTCGCGGAGGCCACAATCGGCACGATCGAACCCCGCGACCCATTTGAAAGGGAAGTGAAGGGGAATTCGATAAAAGAGAAAATGCTCAACCTCCTTGCCGACGACAACGTAACGTCGCAGAAAGGTCTTATCGAGCATTTCGATTCCTCTATCGGAAAATCTACGGTGCTTATGCCCTTCGGAGGCAAAACACAGCAGTCGGAGGCTCAGGTTTCGGTCCAGAAACTTCCCGTCGGCAACCATCAGACCGACACCGCCAGCATGATGGCGTTCGGATTCAACCCATTCCTGATGAGCTGGAGCCCCTATCACGGCGCGGCATATTCAGTGGTAGAGGCTGTGAGCAAGGCAGTAGCCGCAGGTGCGGATTTCGAACGTCTCCGCTTCTCCTACCAGGAATATTTCGAACGCATGCACACGCGCCTTTCCTGGGGCAAACCTCTTGCAGCCCTTCTCGGCACCCTCCGCATGCAGACCGAACTCGGGCTTGCATCGATTGGCGGCAAGGATTCCATGAGCGGCTCGTTTGCCAACATCAGCGTGCCTCCCACTCTGATTGCATTCGGCGTGGCTCCCGTAAGCGCCCACGATGTGATCGGCACCGAATTCAAAACTCCCGGCAATTTCCTCTACATCGTGCGCCATAATCCGCTCCCCTCGCTTATGCCCGACACGAAAGCGTTGATGGAAAATTACCGTATGCTCCATCGCCTCATCAAAGAAGGCACTGTCGTTTCCGGCTATGCGCTCGGATTCGGAGGAGCTACTGAAGCCATCGCAAAAATGAGTTTCGGCAACAGGCTCGGTGTGGAGGTCACAATAAAGGAAAGCGACCTCTTCAATTACGGCAACGGTTCAATCCTGGTGGAGAGCAAGGATATACTTGAAATCCCGGGATTCGAGCTCATCGGCAAGGTGACAGGCGAACCCATCCTGGCAATAAACGGTGAAAAAATCACAATCGACGAAGCATACGAGGCTAACCGCGACAGATTCACTACAGTCTATACCGACCGTAGCGGCGTGAAAGGGTCAGCCGTCAATGCAATCTCTTCAACCGAAGCAATAGAATATAAAGGGGAAGCGAAAGAGCATCCCGTGGTTTATCTTCCGGTGTTCCCCGGCACCAACTGCGACTACGACATGGCGAAATCGTTTGATGCCGAAGGGGCGCAAGTCACCACGTCGGTATTCTGCAACCTAACCCCGGACGATGTGGAGAAATCCACATCCGACATGGCTGCGCACATCGATGCCTGCGACATCCTCGCGTTCTCCGGAGGTTTTTCCGAAGGCGACGAGCCCGACGGCAGCGGCAAGTTCATCGCCAGCGTCATCATGAACGAAAAGGTGAAAGCTGCAATCGAAAGGCTTATGGCACGCGGAGGCCTCATACTCGGAATCTGCAACGGTTTCCAAGCCCTCGTGAAGTCGGGTCTCCTCCCGTTCGGCAAAATCGGAGAACTCGGGCCTGATTCACCCACGTTGTTCCATAACGACATCAACCGTCACATTTCGCAGATTGTATCCACAAGAATAGGTTCCGTGGCATCGCCCTGGCTCAAAGGATTCACTCCCGGCGAACTTCATTCGGTAGCGGCATCGCATGGCGAAGGAAAATTCGTAGCCAACGCCGAACTTGCGGCCACACTCCACAAGAACGGCCAGATTGCATTCCAGTATGCAGACCTCGAAGGGAACGCCACGATGACTTCCCCCGCAAACCCCAACGGTTCGACCGAAGCCATCGAGGGAATCATTTCGCCCGACGGTCTTATTCTCGGCAAGATGGGCCACTCCGAACGTTATGACGAAGGGTTGATGAAAAACATTTCCGGCAACAAACGCCAGAACCTCTTCGCAAACGCGGTGGCTTATTTCCGCAAGAAATAATCTTTAAAAGTTTTGTCGCAAGACGTGTCTTACGGGGCACGTCTTACGACACAAATTTTCTGACTGTAAAGAATTTTCAAGAATCTAAGAAAACATAATATAAGAAATGGCAAAAAGTTATGAAGCCTCAGGCGTGAATCTGGAGGCGGGCTACGAAGTGGTGAGCCGTATCAAGAAACACGTAGCTTCCACCAACCGTCCCGGATGCATGGGCAACATAGGCGCATTCGGAGGAATGTTCGACCTCGGGTCGCTCGGCTATAAACACCCCATTCTCGTGAGCGGCACCGACGGCGTGGGCACAAAGCTTAAAATCGCTTTCGCCCTCGACAAACACGACACCATCGGCATCGATGCGGTGGCGATGTGCGTTAACGACGTGCTTGCGCAAGGCGCGGCGCCACTCCTTTTCCTCGACTATGTGGCGGTAGGCAAGAACCACCCCGCAGTGGTCGAAGCCATCGTGGCCGGTGTGGCTGAAGGTTGCCGTCAGGCGGGATGCGCCCTCGTAGGGGGAGAAACCGCCGAAATGCCCGGCATGTATGCCGAAGACGACTACGACATCGCCGGATTCACCGTAGGCGCGGTGGAGAAAGAACGTCTTATCGATTGTTCGAAGGTGAAAGTCGGCGACATGCTTGTCGGCATTGCCTCTTCGGGCGTACATTCCAATGGGTTCAGCCTTGTCCGCAAGATTGTGGCAGACAACGGCCTCGACCTCAACGCCAAATATGAAGGCACCGGCGTCAAGACTCTCGGAGAAATGCTCCTCACCCCTACTAAAATCTATGTTAAGCAGGTTCACGAGGTGCTCAAGGAAGTTGACGTCCACGGAATCGCCCACATCACCGGCGGCGGTTTTGATGAAAACATCCCCCGCATACTTTCCGAAGGTCAGGGCATCGAAGTGGAGGAAGGAAGCTGGGAAATACTCCCCGTTTTCCGCATCCTTGAGAAATATGGCAATGTTCCTCACCGCGAGATGTTCAACATCTTCAACATGGGCATAGGCATGGTTCTCGCCGTTGACGAAGCCGACGTAGCTAAGACCATCGAAATCCTGACCAAGGCCGGCGAAAAGGCTTCCGTCATCGGCAAGATTGTGGAAGGCAACGGAGTGACCATTAAATGAAAGCCCCGGCATTACGATAAAGCCGGCATAATAACCAACCCCATAAAGAGTCAACACAGATGAAAAGGAAGATTGCAGTTTTCGCCAGCGGCAACGGCTCGAATTTCGAAGCCATAGCCAAGGCATGTGCCGACGGGAAAATCAACGCCGAAGTCGCACTTTGCGTCACCGACAAACCGGGGGCGTATGTAGTGGAACGTGCGAAAAGATTCAATGTACCCGTCATAGAGTTCCGTCCGAAAGATTATCCTTCGAAAAAAGATTTCGAGACGATGCTTCTCGCTCATCTCCGCGAGAAAGGCGTGGAACTGATCTGCCTGGCGGGATATATGCGAATCATCGGAGAGACGCTTCTCGAAGCATACGGCGGAAGAATCGTCAATATCCATCCTTCGCTTCTTCCCGCATTCAGAGGAGCCGACGCCATAGGGCAGGCAATGGACTACGGTGTGAAGATATTCGGAGTGTCGATACACTATGTAGATTCCTCGCTCGACGGAGGCAAGATAATAGCACAGGCAGCCGTGGAATATGACGGAGACGACCGCGACGAACTCGAATCGCTCGTGCATGCACGCGAACATGTGCTCTATCCCGCCACAGTGGCACGTCTTGTTGACTCCCTACCTTAATATAAAATAAAACCAACCCTAATATGAGAGCTTTAATCAGCGTAAGCGATAAAACAGGAGTGGTGGAGTTTGCCACCGCCCTCAAGAACCTCGGCTGGGAACTGATCGCCACCGGAGGCACCCTGAAGGTGCTCCGTGGCTCCGGTCTTGAGGTGCTCGACATCCAGGACGTGACCGGATTCCCCGAAATCTGCGAAGGCCGCGTGAAAACACTTCATCCCAAAGTGCATGGCGGTCTTCTCGCACGCCGCGACAGCGATGACCACATGGCGCAGCTTGCCGAAAACGGAATCCAGACTATTGAAATGGTTTGCGTCAACCTTTATCCTTTCGAAGCTACGATTGCAAAAGAGGGCGTTACTATGGAAGATGCAGTTGAGAACATCGACATAGGCGGCCCCTCCATGCTCCGCAGCGCGGCAAAGAACTTCCGCGACGTCACTGTGGTTTGTGACCCCGCCGACTATGCCGGAATCATCGAGGAGATTACAGCCAACGGCAATACCCTCCCCGAAACGCGCCTTAAACTGTCGGCCAAAGCTTATACGCATACCGCCTTATACGACAGCCATATCGCCACCTACATGCGCCGTCAGGCAGGTCTCGACGAAAAGCTTTTCCTTGCTTTCGACGCTGTCCAGACCCTCCGCTACGGTGAAAACCCGCATCAGGCAGCCACCTTCTACCGCGCTCCGGAAGCGGTTTCCTATTCCGTGGCACACGCCCGTCAGCTCGGTGGCAAAGAACTCAGCTACAACAATATCCAGGACGCCAACGCCGCCCTCAACATCGTACGCGAGTTCTCCGAACCTTTCTGTGTCGCCCTCAAGCACATGAACCCGTGTGGCGCAGGAATCGGCAAAGACCTTCTCGAAGCATGGACGCGTGCATACGAAGCCGACAAGGTAAGCATCTATGGCGGAATCGTGGCGATGAACCGCCCCCTCACCGCAGAAGTGGCACGTCTTATGAAACCCATCTTCCTTGAAATAGTCATGGCACCCGCCTTTGAGCCGGAAGCTCTCGAAGTGCTCGCTTCGAAGAAAAACCTCCGTCTCCTTGAGGTGACAATGGACAACGTCAAGGCTCCGCAGAAACAATATGTCAGCGTCAACGGAGGCCTTCTCGTGCAGGATGCCGACGTTGAATGCAAAGACATCACAGCCGACATGTGCGTCACCGAACGCAAACCCACCGAGAAAGAACTCGTGGAGCTCGACTTCGGTTGGAAAATCGTGAAACACGTGAAGAGCAATGCCATCGTAGTTGTCAAAGACGGTGCGACAGCGGGCGTGGGTGCCGGACAGATGAACCGCGTAGGTTCTGCTGAAATCGCCCTCGAAGAAGCCAAGGCTGCCGGAATCACCGAGGGTCTCGTGCTTGCTTCCGACGGCTTCCTCCCCTTCGGCGACACCGTGGAACTCGCATCCAAATATGGAGTGACGGCTATCGTACAGCCGGGCGGAAGTATCCGCGACGAAGATTCCATTAAGGTTGCCAACGAGAAGGGTATAACTATGCTATTTACAGGAATGCGTCATTTCAAACATTAATGGCGATGGATAAAGGCAAGAAAGTATTGGTGGTAGGCAGCGGCGGACGCTGCCATGCCATCGTGAAGGCCCTGAAACGTTCACCGAGGGTGCAGAAGATTTTCTGCGCCCCCGGCAACGCCGGAATAGCCGACGATGCCGAGTGTGTGGCAATCGGTGTGGAAGACGTTGACAACCTCGTGAAATTTGTAGGCGACAACGGAATCGACCTCACGGTTGTCGGTCCGGAAGCCGCTCTCGCCGCCGGGCTCGTCAATGCCCTT
>CABRKI010000066.1 GCA_902471455.1 uncultured Porphyromonadaceae bacterium
CCGCTATAATGGCAGCCGCTCTCGACGCGGATATCCTTGAGATCTGGACCGATGTAGATGGCTTCATGACGGCAGACCCTAAAGTAATCGACAACGCATACGTAATAGACGAACTTACCTTCACCGAGGCTATGGAGCTTTGCAATTTCGGTGCGAAGGTGATTTATCCCCCTACGATTTATCCTGTCTATCACAAGAACATACCGATCCTTGTCAAAAATACGTTCAATCCGTCGGCTCCCGGCACACGCATCAGCAACCAGGCGCACCACGGAGGGAAAGCCATCAAGGGTATTTCATCGATCAACGACACCTGCCTTGTCACCATCACGAGCCTTTGCATGGTGGGCGTAATCGGTGTGAATTCACGCATTTTCAATGCATTGACTGCGAGGGGTGTCAGCGTGTTCCTCGTGTCGCAGGCGGCGAGTGAAAACAATACCACCATTGCCGTGCGCAACGCCGATGCCGACCTCGCCGTCGATACCCTGCGCGAGGAATTCGCCACCGAACTTGCAACCGGAATGTTTAACGACATTGTGGCGGAGCGTGACCTCGCCACCGTGGCGGTGGTGGGCGAGAACATGAAGCATACCACCGGACTCGCCGGAAAACTTTTCAACACTGTCGGTAGGAACGGTGTGAACGTCATCGCCTGCGCACAGGGTGCGTCGGAAACCAACATATCGTTCGTAATCGAGAAGAAAAGCCTGCGCAAGGCGCTCAACGTTATCCACGATTCGTTTTTCCTCTCCGAAAGTCAGGTGCTCAACGTCTTTCTCGTGGGCATCGGCAACGTCGGTAGCAGCCTTCTCAGCCAGATAAGCAAGCAGCAGGAGAAACTGCAGAAAGAGAAGAACCTCCGGCTCAACGTGGTGGGGATAGCCTCAAGCAAACGCGCCATATTCAGCCGCGACGGAATCGACATCACCCGTTACCGCGAACTCCTGAAAGAGGAGGGAATCGACGCCACGCCCGAAGTGATAAAGCAGGAGATTCTGAAGATGAACATATTCAACCCGGTGTTTGTTGACTGCACGGCGTCGGCCGACATCGCAGCCCTTTACCAGGATCTTCTCGACCACAACGTCAACGTAGTGGCCGCCAACAAGATTGCCGCTTCGTCAGACTATCTTTCATATCTGCGTCTCAAGGAAACGGCACGCCGCAAAGATGTGAAATATCTCTTCGAGACAAACGTGGGGGCAGGCCTTCCCATCATCAACACCATCAACTCGCTGATAAATTCAGGCGACAAAATCCTGAAAATCGAGGCGGTGGTTTCAGGCACGCTCAACTATATATTCAACGTGCTTGCCGCCGACGTGCCTCTGAGCCGGGCCGTGGAGATGGCGAAGGAGGCGGGTTATTCCGAGCCTGACCCGCGCATCGACCTGTCGGGCAAAGACGTGGTGCGCAAGCTGGTGATTCTCGCCCGCGAGGCGGGCTATCGCGTGGAGCAGGAAGACGTTGACAAGCGGCTTTTCATACCTGAGGAGATGTTTAAGGGGAAGGCGTCTGATTTCATCGACAATCTCAAGAACCTTGACCCTGAATTCGAGAGGCAACGTGCCGAGGCCGATGCCAACGGCGAGCATTTCCGTTTCGTGGCATCGCTCGACAACGGTAAGGTCAGCGTAGGGCTCCGCAGGGTGGATGGTTCGCATCCCTTCTATAACCTTGCGGGGAGCAACAACGTGATTCTGCTCACCACCGAACGGTATAAGGAATTCCCGATGGTGATAAAGGGGTATGGCGCGGGGGCGGAAGTTACCGCCGCCGGTGTCTTCGCCGACATCATCAGCATTGCCAATATCCGGTAGGCTTCATATTCACACACTCTTGAAATATTTTTATTGATGAAACATATAATAATACTTGGCGACGGCATGGCTGATGAGCCATGCGACATGCTCGGGGGGCTTACACCCCTTGAGGCCGCCGACACTCCGGCTCTCGACGCCCTTGCACGGCGCGGGCGCAACGGATTGCTTGCCACGGTGCCTGCCGGCTTTGCGCCGGGGAGCGAAATAGCCCACCTCTCGCTGCTCGGCTACAGCCTGCCGGAAGTGTTCGAAGGGAGGGGGGTGCTCGAAGCCGCGAGCATGGGCATCGACATTGCTCCCGACGAGATGGCGATGCGCTGCAACCTTATCTGCATAGCCCCGGACGGAACCATAAAGAACCATTCCGCAGGCCATATATCGAGTGCGGAAGCTTCCGAACTCATCGATTTCCTCAACCGGGAGATGGGCGACGGGAGGGCTACTTTCCATCCCGGCGTGAGCTATCGCCATCTTCTCAAAGTCAAGAACGGCGACAAGAGGATTGACTGCACTCCTCCGCACGACGTGCCGGGCCATCCCGCCGCCGATGAGATGGTGCGTCCGCAGGTGGCGGAGGCTTCGGAGACGGCAGACTATATCAATTCGCTCATAGCACGTTCTCAGAAGTTGCTCGCCACGCATCCCGTCAACTTGAAAAGGATGGCGGAGGGGAAGGACCCTGCCAACAGCATCTGGCCCTGGAGTCCGGGCTACAAGCCGGCCATGAAGACCATGGGCGAGCTTTTCGGTATAAAAGACGGCTATGTAATCTCGGCGGTTGACCTTATCATGGGTATCGGCGTGTATGCCGGCCTGAAGCCGATAACGGTGGAAGGTGCCACCGGCCTTTACGACACCAACTACGAAGGGAAGTTGCAGGCGGCCATCGACGCACTCCGGGGCGGTGCCGATTTCGTGTTCCTTCACATCGAGGCGAGCGACGAGGCCGGCCACGAGGGCGACGTGATGCTGAAGAAACGCACTGTGGAGAACCTCGACCACAGGATTGTGGCCCCTCTCATGGAGGCGTTGAAAGATTTCGACGAGGAAGTGGCTGTGGCGGTTCTTCCTGACCATCCCACGCCGTGCAGCATCCGGACACATACCTCCGCCCCGGTGCCGTTCATAATCTGTAGGAGCGACGTGGAGCCCGACGGCGTCACGGCTTACTCCGAACGCGCCGCCCGCGAAGGGGGATACGGGCTTCTCCGCGACGACGAATTTATCCGCGAATTCCTGAAATAATAATCAACGACAATGAAATATAGAAGCACTGCGGGCAAGAGTCCCGACGTATCGCTCGAAGAAGCTGTGGTGAAAGGTCTTGCCCCTGACCGCGGCCTGTATATGCCGGAGCGCATTCCGGCGATGCCGAAAGAGTTTTTCGACCGCCTGCCCCGTATGACCCTCGGAGAGATGGCCTCGGAAGTGGCGCTCGCCCTTTTCGGCGAAGACATAGAACCCGAACGTCTCAAAGCCATAACGGAAGAAACCCTCAATTTCCCCGTTCCTCTCGTAAAGGTGGCCGACGGGCGTTATTCCCTCGAACTGTTCCATGGCCCCACGCTCGCTTTTAAGGATGTCGGCGCACGTTTCATGGCGCGCCTGCTCGGTTATTTCAACCGCGACAACCGCGACCGTATGGTCAACGTGCTCGTCGCCACTTCCGGCGACACAGGAAGTGCCGTGGCCAACGGTTTCCTTGGTGTGGAAGGGGTGAGGGTGTTCGTACTTTATCCCAAAGGGAAAGTGAGCCGCATACAGGAGTCGCAGTTCACCACCCTCGGACGCAACATAGAGGCGTTGGAAATCGACGGCACTTTCGACGACTGTCAGGCTCTCGTGAAGCAGGCGTTTCTTGACAGTGAACTCAACGATGCCATGATGCTCACTTCTGCCAACTCCATCAACGTGGCTCGTTTCCTCCCCCAGATGTTCTATTACTTCCATGCCTGGGCGCAGTTGGCAGCTACGGGTGCTGATATGTCGCAGGTGGTGGTGTGCGTGCCGAGCGGCAATTTCGGCAATATCACGGCGGGGCTTATAGCAAAGCGCATGGGCTTGCCTGTAAAGAGGTTCATAGCTGCCAATAATGCCAACGACATCTTCTATGAGTATCTGAAGACGGGTGAATATCGTCCGCGCCATTCCGTGCAGACCATAGCCAACGCTATGGACGTGGGCGACCCGAGCAACTTCGCCCGTGTGCTCGACCTTTACGGCCACAGCCACGATGCTATCTGTGCTGAAATCAGCGGTTGCACCTACACCGACAAGGAGATAGCCAAGACCGTGAAAGACACCCTTGAGGCCGACGGTTATCAGCTTGACCCGCATGGCGCGGTGGCATACAGGGCGTTGACGGAGATGCTTGCTCCGGGGGAAACCGGCATATTCCTGGAGACCGCCCATCCTGCCAAGTTTAAGGAGACGGTAGAGGGGATTACCGGCAAAAAAGTGGAGGTGCCCGAGAGGCTTGCCGCATTCATGCGCGGCGAAAAGAAGGTGACTCCGCTTGATGCCGATTTCGCGGTATTCAAAAGCTTCCTCCTCGGCAAAGCATAAACCCACGAGGTAGTTTCAAATCTTGAAAAATGTAGGGACATGCCTCCGGCATGTTTGAATGACAATTTTTAATAATTACTCCTGTTTCTCCTGTACTCCTGTCGATAAAAGAAAGTAGCACAGTAGAAACAGGGGATTTTTTATCGCACGCTGAGCCGCTGAGTTCGCGGAGTTTTTTTGCCCCCTCTTAAAGACCAGAGACCCAGAGGACCAGAGATAAAGACCAGAGGCCCATAGTTCCATAGTTTATTTATGGTTCCATGGGCCTCTGGTCTAAAATTAAATTCTGGTCTAAATACGTGACGCGGGCACGTTCTCTTCTCCTGTATCTCCTGTACTCCTGTCAATGAAAAAACTCTTGTCGAAAAACCTTTGCGCTCTCTGTGGCTCTGCGAGGTTTCTCCTCTTCAATGTAAACATCTATAGATCCCCGAAATTAAGAATAGCTATTCATATGTGGAACTGCAATATACATACTTTATATGCTAACATTTTGAGAATAACCCTATATTTGTCATAAAAATATTTTGAGAATCACTTCATTATTCGTAATTTTGTTATTGAAATACAAAATATTAACTTTATATGATCTTCAAACGTAAAATATATAACGAGTTACTTGACTGGAAGAATGAGGACAACGGCACAACGGCTATATTGATTAAAGGGGCGCGTCGTGTCGGAAAATCAACCATTGCCGAGGAATTCGCCAGGAATGAATATAGTTCATATATACTGATTGACTTTACAAAATGCTCTACAGAAATACGTAGTTTATTCGATGATGTCTCTGACCTAAATAGGATATTTCTTAAGCTGCAACTTGAATACGGCGTGACTCTTGAAAAAAGAAAGTCGGTCATTATCTTTGATGAGGTACAGTTCTGTCCAATGGCACGCCAGGCAATCAAACATCTTGTAGCCGACGGAAGATATGACTATATTGAGACCGGCTCTCTTATATCTATCCGAAAAAATGTTCAGAACATCCTGATTCCAAGCGAAGAGAATGAATTAAGTATGTATCCAATGGACTACGAGGAATTCAAATGGGCCATGAACGACCATGCCACTATTCCCTTGCTGGAGCAATGCTTCAAGGAAAAGAAGTCCCTCGGTGATGCCACAAACCGCAAGTTGATGCGAGATTTCAGGTTGTATATGCTGGTAGGAGGGATGCCGAAGGTGGTCGCAACTCTCATTGAAACCAATAATCTCGAAAAGGTGGATCGTGTAAAAAGAGGAATCATCAATCTCTATGAAAAAGATTTCAACCGCATAGATCCGACAGGCAACGCATCCAAGTTATTTCATCAGATTCCTGCACAGTTGACAGGTAATGCCAACAGATATATGACATGGCGGGCAACTGATGGAGTTGCCCAGTCTTCATTGAACGAGATCATTTCTGAAATGAAGGAGTCGATGGTTGTTAATATTGCTTATCATGCAAATGACCCAAATGCAGGAATGGCACTCCATCACTCCACTGATAACTTTAAGATGTATTTAGGAGACACGGGACTGTTTATAACACTTGCGTTCTGGGATAAAAAGTTTACTGACAACGTCATCTACCATAAACTTTTAAGCGATAAACTTTCCGCTGACTTGGGTTATGTATATGAAAATGTCGTATCCCAGATGCTCAAAGCCGCCGGAAATGAATTGTATTACTACACTTTCCCTACAGAAAGCGGCAAACACAATTATGAGATTGATTTTATGATTGCTGATGGTGACAAGATAAGCCCTATTGAAGTCAAGTCGTCAGGGTATAAAGCTCATGCCTCTCTGGATGCCTTCGCCGATAAGTTCTCAAGCAGAATACTGCATCGTTATCTTGTCTATACTAAAGATTTTCGTAAAGAAGCTGACATAGTTTGTCTTCCCGTATATATGACAATGTTTTTATAATGTCGATGAAAGACCTCTTGGCAAAAAACTCTGCGCTCTCTGCGGCTCTGCGAGCTTTTTCTACACAATTCCTTTGCGTGAATGCCACTGGTCTCAATCCGCATTAATCGCACGCTGAGCCGCAGAGTTCGCGGAGTTTTCGTGGGGTATTTTTCTGATTATTTTGGTTGTGGCGGTGGGTCCGTTTTGAAAAATATTGTAATTTTGCAATATATGCAAGGAATTACATTCCCCGATGGCTTTTTGGGTGGATTTTAATAAAATTGAGATGAATTCGAAAGTATCATACGCCATATTTTTGATTTGCCTGTTGTGGGTAACTTCTTGCCGCGACAACGGGAACAACGACATTGCGCACTCTCTCGACGCGGTAGAATCGCTGATGGACTCCAATCCGGATTCCGCATATAAGTTGTTGTGTCGTTATGATAAAAGCAAGTTAAAGACCGACCGAGACTCTGCTTTGTTCCGTTTGTTGTGGGCTGAAGGAAGATACAAGACTTTCCATGACGATACTGTAGAGAATGAGATAGATAGGTGCGTACACTTTTTTCAGAATTCGGGGGAAAGCCGGAATCTTATGCGTGCTCTTTTTTATCAAGGTAAAATCCGTCAGAATTTAGGGATGCAAGGGGCTGCCATGGTCTCGTTTTTTGAAAGCCAAGAGAGTGTGGATTCGGCAGATTTGCTTTATCGAGGAAAATTGCATACGGCGTTGGGAGAATTGTCTGGAGAGATGGGAGATTGGCCTCGGCAAGAGGAAGAATCGAGAAAGGCATTTGAATGTTACAAAAATCTGGATTCCCTTGTTTTTATAGAAGATGCAAAACTATGGTATGCAACATCTTTGACACAAAACAATAAGATTGATCAGGGTATAAAATTATTGAAAGATTTATTTGTGGGGTCTGAAGAAAGGAACGATAGCGATTTATACCGTAAATCAGCATGTCATCTTGGGAATGCTTATCTATGGAAAAAAGATTATAGTAATAGTAAGAAATACTTTAGCCTTCTGTATAATAGTCGGTGGACTAATGATATGGAATTGAGGGATAAGAAACTTCTTCTTTTAACAATGTTAGAAGATAATACTCCTCAGGATTCGGTGGATGCGTTGGCATGGAATATTGCAGATAATGGAGGAGTTGTACCGTTTGAGTATTATCAAAGAATCGGGGATTATAGAAATGCATTCAATTCGTTGCTTAATGATTATTATGAATTGGATGCCAAATATGGTAGAATTACTAAAGGCGATGCCAATTTCATAGTAAGTAATTATCAGAAAGGAAAGATTGAAACTACTAAAAAAGAACTTGCGCTTACAAAAGAAAGGAACTTATGGCTTATCGTCGCAGCCGGGTTGCTCGTGGTTATAGTTGTTTTGGTATCCATTTATCTCTTGAATAAAAAATCTAATAAAATCAACGAGCTGTTGGCTTTGGTGGCTCTTCTCTCAAAGAATGCGGAAAGTGGCGAGAAGAAAGATCAAGCAGATGATACGGGGGCATCGTTTAAGGTGTTAAAGAAGATTTTTAATTCCCTCGATGCATTGTATTCGGAATATTATAAGGTTAGCGACGGTGATAAATGTCGTAAGGGACTTCTGTCCCGAATGGGAGAAGAGGTTGAAAAGCTTCGCAGCGACGATGAGATGTTAAAGGGATTTGAGTCGGAAATAAATAAAGAGTCAGACGGTCTGTTGGAATCGGTTTATAATGGATTTGAGAGACGCCTCAATGCTGACCAGCGGAGAATGGTGGTGTTCCTGTATCTGAATATGTCCGCCGATGCGATATGCTTGTTGCTTGATGTCAATGTAGCCGCCATGTATAACAGAAAAACAAGGCTGATAAAGAGAATTTCGGAATCGACATCGTCTCGAAAAGAAGAATTGCTTGCACGGATTTCCGGACACTGATTGCAGAAGGGTGAAGGTTTATTGTCTTCCGGGCTAAAAACAGGGTGTTTTGTCTAAATAGAGGGAATTGTGACAGGAAAATTTTCTATCGTTTTAACTGTTTTTTTTGGTTTTATTGACTTGTAATTTATTCTAACTGTCGAGAAGTCAATAATAAATATGCGATAGGTCCGGAATTTGGAGGGTCGAAATGGTTGCCTTACCTTTGCATCGTAAAACAATCCAACATCTCTAATACACCTAATGGATGAACAGAATGAAAAGAAAAGCAATGGCCTTCCTCATGGTATTAATGACGGTCGTATGTGGTTTTGCGGGGCCTAAAGTTCCCTCAGCACCCAATCCTCCTAAGGAGACTCCTGTATTGAATGGTAGATTGGAAAAAAATAGCAGTGGAAGTAAACGCCCTCGAATTCCATCGAAGATCTATTTGGAGTATCAATACGATGGTAACGGAATCACCATATCGGCTCCGGAAATGTATTCTGAAATTGAGATTTCGGTTACAGGTATGGATGCTTTTTATGGTTATCTTAATGCCGACAACGGATTCTATCTCGAAACCGGCACTCTCGAAGGAGCGTATATCATTGTATGCACCACACAAGACGGTTCCGTATTTTCCGGTGAAATGGATATAGAATAGTCGATACGGGCTTTCGGGTTCTTTGATTACCTAATTCAATGGATTTCAAATAGAATTTGTGAATCCCGATATGTAGGGACATGCCTCCGGCATGTTTGATTACGGATATTCTATTATGGATTTTTTACATATTGAATTCCAACGATATAATATTTGTATGTTTAAATTTCCACTTAAATAAATTGTATTATATAAGGAAAAGAACTGAACGAAAAAGCAAAGGAATTAATCCGACATCCCCGAAAGGCTTCCATACTTTCGTTATTGCTTGCAGATGCCGACTCAACCCAAACTAAAAGCGTTAGTCATGCTAATCCTAACTAATGTCAATGAAAAAACAATATTAACCTATCTATACATTCTTCATGAAAAAATTTAGCAAAAAACAGTTTGCAACCGTATCTCTTAACGAAAAGAGAACTGCAAAAGGATGTAATAACCGTCCACGTCTCGTCCACGACATAATTTACACGTTGACTGCAACTTTGTGTTGCCTTTTCCTCTTTTCCGCATGTGAAAAATCTGAATTGGAAAACAACGTTCAGATTGCTTTTGAATCCGAACCTGAGCTTCCGGGAGTATATCCCATGGCACAGTCCGCAACTCGCAGCGGCAATGACGGATTCTGGGAAGACTGGGATTTCATTACCCTCTACACCGGCCAAAAGGTGACATCTCCCTGGAACCCTGTTTCAACCACGTCGGCGGCCCCCTATGACATACTGGGAGATATCAAATATATTGACGGCTGGGATTTAATATACTATATACTTGACGACACCAATGAGGGCGGTGACTATACTAAGAACTCCCCCTATTTGATTTTTCATAACAGATATACTGGAATCCTAAAGGTGTTCTGTTATCTGGCAGCTGACGCGTTCTCTCCTAATAACCACGGTATCTGGGAAATCCAAACAGATACCCCCTCTTCTCTTTTCGCTTTCCAAAGCACTCCCATTTCCAAGATTTCGGAAAAACAAAATAAAGTTTATAATGTCAGCAATATAACAAAAAACAGTTCTCATGGATTCAGCATAGGGTGGAACTGTTTTCAGATAGAAATGGCCTACGACCCATCCCAATCCGGACGATTATGTATTTCTACTGTGGCAAGCAATTCGGTTGATCTTTCTTTCTCAGGAAACCTCCAGGCGGAAACAAACGGACTTATGACAACCTCGACAGGATCCAACAACTACGGCAGCGGAATCGCAAAGATGGCCGGAGACGAGGCCGGCACATGGATAAAGAATAAAATAAACGACAAGACGATATTAGGAATTCCTACGTCTCTGGTTTCAGAAGGAGTGAAGGCTTTGGTAAAAGGAGGAGTAGGGTCTATAATCGGCGCTGTCACGGGTCTCTTCAGAAGCGATAACTCTACAAAATCATTACAACTGACCACCAACGGGACATTCTCTTTCAAGGGGCAGGCCACCTTTGTCAGCACAACTGGAATCTCCGATCTTCAATTCAGCATCGACCCTTCGTTAGTTGGATATCTGGGGGTGTGGGGCTTGAAGGAAGATCCGACCCTCCTCTTTTCACCATACGCCGTACTCAAATCCCCTCAAGAATATACGAACGGTTATACAAGGGAGTATCGCACGAATATTATCAACAGTGCAACCTCTAAGGCTTCCATAGTATATAATCCCACTCTTTCCAAATACAACGTAAGTAAAACACTTACGACCGATTATTTCCAAACGACTAACGTAACAAGATACAATGTCTTTGGAAGTTTAGGGAGTGTGGGACGCGATCCTCGGAATCAAAACAAGGTATATGACAACCTCTATAAACCCAGCCTCTCGATGATTGCCGACGTGGCCTTTACAGGAGCCGAAGGCTACTATCTTTCCGTCGATCAGTTCGATCCTCCGATGGATGTATTTATTCCCAACGTACCGGGTGGCCCCAACGGGGCACTTCCCCAATTCAGATACAATTCCTATTACGTGGCAACTGTCGGCGTCAAGCTTACATTGGCCAACGGTTCCGAAGCTTATTCATACCATCAATGCTATCCCAAAATTGACTGGAACTTCAGCGAATACAACAACGGATTGTATTGGTCTATATATCCTTGCGAACCGGTAATGGAGCTTAATTCATTGAGTCTGACCTCTCCATCTATTAATTTGATGGACGAGAGAATTATACCTGCGGAATAAAGTAATTGAAGATTCAAATTATGCAATCATTAGTGGTGTGTTGAAAACGTTGGATTCGATGCACCACCAATTACATACAATGCGACAATTAAGTCATATTTTCTAAAATAACAAACAAATACTTGATATCTAACTTGTAATAGATTAGAACCATGAAACCGATTATGAAACTTATGGAATGGCATCTGCGTCCTGCCGCTTGGGCCGCCGCCCTATGCGCCGTTATCGCGTGTGGATGCTCCGATGACAACAACACTCGCTTAGCCACACTGGATGACCTGGACTGGAACAACTCCAATGCCTCTTTACTGCTCAACGACCAACGAATAGCCGACGCATCCGCGAAATTCACCACCGTACCCGGCTCCGACAAGGCTACCTTGACCTTGTCGGGAGTACATCCCTCCGAGGAAATCGAAATGGAAGTAACCACTGTCTCCGACGGAGAGGGCGGAACCATCTTCCGGGGGGAACAGACCGTGGAGAACCGCCGCGACATCAAGGTGGCAGGCCGATTCAGACCCTACGGCGGAACCTCCGGCTATCCCTCCACCGTCAGGGTGGTCGTAACCTACACGGTCCCCAACGACATAGCCACAAAGGAAATCTCCATCCCGATTAACGAGAACTCAGGATTCCGCTTTCACTACAACACGTTCTCACACCCCTCCAAAGAGGAAGAGGACAGCTGTGAATTCATCTTAAAGAAAATAAACACGGAGCTGAGGAAGAACATCCGTAACCTGACGTTCAAATTCAGCGAAGATGGCCTCCTCACCCTTTCCTACGCCACCGCGAAGTCTGATTCAACCCGGTCGTTACGATACTGGATCGAGAGGGGGGACCCCAGCCACTCCCGGCCTACGGTGGCCAAGATCGAGGACTCCAAGGCCTTCTTTTCTCATCTCCTCACTGCACTCACCCCTTCTGAAAACCTCATTTTCGATGACTTTATCCAGCTTGCCGGGAATATCCCTGCAAGAATCCAGATTGATGAAAGAGCCGGACAGTCAGACGGAGTGATTATCCTTGGAGACTTCCATTACAAAATATTTCCTTACCTCTACACGACCCTCCTTACGGACGGAGTTTGGGGAGAGAAGGAGAAGGCCTGCTTCGGAACCATGGAGAGGGCGGCGAAACTTTGTGCCGACCACAACGACAGCTCCTGGATATCATATTGCTGGGCCTTCGGCAACTCCGCAAACTGATCCGTCTGCAAAATCTTCCGCATACTCCTCGCCTCCGCGTAAATTTCTCCTGTATCTCTTGTGCTCCTGTCGATAAAAAAGACAGTAGCACAGGAGATACAGGAGATTTTTTTTATTGTACGCCGAGCCGCCGAGTTCGCGGAGTTTTTTGTGGGAGAGGATAGGGGATTTTGGGAGGAAGTTACACTTATAGATGTGATTGGTTTCGCAATCAAAAAGTGTTGTAAGGTCGATATAAATGTAGGGACATGCCTTCGGTATGTTGGATTAACTATTTGGTTTGCAATTAAACATGCCAAAAGCATGTCCCTACATTAAAATGGATTTTGGAGTTTTGCAATCAAACGTGCCGGAGGCACGTCCTTACAAAAATGATAAAAACACTGATAAGAAATAAATGAAGAGAATTGTATTGGCTGCCGTGATGGCGGCGGTCGGATTGGGGGCTTCTGCCCAGAACAGATGGAACGTGTATGCCGGAGGCAGCATTTCACATGACTGTGGAGGGTGGATATTTTGAATGGAATGCAAAAGGAGATACAAATTTCGACTGGGGTGGAGGTGCCTTCCTCGGAGGAGGTTATGAGATTAACTTCAACGACAACTGGAGTATAACTCCAGCTTTGGAAATACAGTATATCGACAACGGGGTATATTTCAACAAGAGCGGCGTACCGGGACACAATATCTTCGGGAACTCGAGTGAAGATATATGGACAGGCGCATGGTCGGTAAACATACCTTTTACCGCAGGCTTGCGTTTCCCCTTGACCGAAACCGTAGGACTGAAGGTGGACGCAGGTTTCTATCTCAGCGAGGCATTCCATAAGAAACATTACAAGATGGTTGGAGGTACGAAAGAGGAACCTATATTGGAAAAGAAGAAGGCGAGTTCCAATTTCGGCCAAGATTTCCAACTTGGGTTTGTAGGAGGTGTGGCTGTTGAGACGGGAAGGCATTTCTCCTACTTTTTCCGCACACAATATCCGTTTTTGAAAGACCGCTGGAGTTCCAAGACGCTGACCCTCGCCATCGGATTGAAATATTCCTTCTGATGGCTTAAAGACCAGAGACCCATAGTTCCATTGTTTATTTATGGTTCTATGGGTCTCTGGTCTGAAATTAAATTCTGGTCTAAATACGTGACGCGGGCACATTACCTTCTCCTATGCTCCTATCCGTAATTACCGTAATTAGACGGTAGAAGGCGGGTGAACCTTCTGTCGATGTAAATGACAGGAGCACAGTAGGACAGGAGATTTTTTATCGCACGCTGAGCCGTCGAGTTCGCAGAGTTTTTTATTACTGTCTCTCCGTTCTCTTGTCGATAAAAAGAGCTCTTGACGAAAACGACTCTGCGCTCTCTGCGGCTCTGCGAGATTTTCCCTACTCAATTCCTGACTTTTCCTGATTTTGGTTGACTGTCAGATGACGTTAAACCTGGAAAAAGTTAACTCGATTTTTGTTATCCGTGTTTTATGTTGACTGAGGAGTGTTTATCCCTGCTGAGGGTTGACTGGAGGCCGTAGGCCGGAAGGAAACCCTCAGCAGGTGACAAAGGTAAACATTTTATCGGGATTAGGAAATAGCGGCAGCATTTTTTATCGCAATCTCACGATAGCTTACCCACAATTTCTTTAATTCTCCATTACATTTGGCGGCTTCCTCCGGAGTCATCATGTCGATGCTCATGTGAGGGCGGTGTGTATTATAGAACCCAATAGCTTTGGCAACAGCATCACGTACTTCTTGAATACATCTGAAAAGTTTTCCTTTGAGAAGTTCGTTCTTAATTGTGGAGTTTATCCTCTCTGCCATCGCGTTTTCCTTGGGATCCCCGTTCTGTGTCATGCTGATTCTAAGATGCTTCTCCAGCAGTTTGGAGACGTATTCTTTAGAAGCATACTGAACGCCTCTGTCGCTATGGTGAATAAGCTTCCGCAGCGACTCATAATTCATGCCCTCAATACGATGGAACGCCATTTCAAGTGCTTCGATGCAGTATCGGGTCTCCAGCGTCGGGCCCACGGACCATCCGATTATCTCATGGCTGTACGCATCCATTATCAATGTCAGATAACAGAACACATATGTATTGTCATCCAAATACACCGGTATGTACGTGATATCGGTCACCCACAGTTGATTTATGGCGGCGGGTATAAGGTCATATGCCAGATTCGGGAATACCGGCAACCCATGTGTGGAGTCCGTGGTTCTTGGCTTACGCATCTTCTTCCGCAACTTAAGCCCATGTCGATTTAGGATATCCTCGAACCAATCCCTGCCACCCCGTTCCTTATCAGGGAAATCGCGATTGTACATGTGCCACAGCTTTTTCCCTCCAATACCAGGATCCTCTTCCCGGATTTTTCGTATGTATTCGAGCGCGAATGCTTCAAGGGCGGATTTCCGTGCGGTGGAATCATCGTTATGCTTATAGTATGCCTGCTTACTCTTGCCAAGCAATCTGCATAGTCTCACGACAGGGTATTCTAACGGAGACCGTGCATGCAGGTTGTCTATTGCTTGACGCCAGATTTTTTTAGTATTGGAACGTTATAACGTCTTTCTGCGACATCTATGATCTCCCTGTAAAGATCCCTTTCCAGACGCATGCCTCTGAGCTCTTCCTCCAGTCTGGCAATCTTCTCTTGAAAACCTTCGCTTGAGGATGGCCCCGCTTCCGGCTCTCCCGAAGCAACCCTCTCTGGAGCCCGTACTCCGGAAACTCGTTTGGGTGATTCCTTAGCTTTACGTGGATTCTTTTTATTCATATCCTTATTAACGGATATGGAAGACTCTTTCTTGAGTAACCGGGCGATGTTGCTGTTGTGACGTCCTACCATTTTACCTATCTCAACGTTGCTGTAACCTGCCTCATGAAGACTTTTAACCATCTCGATGACGGTGGGGTCAAGCTTTTGGCTGCATTTGGGATGGTACTCGAATGTTGTTGTACTCATAATTAATTCTATTCTTTATGAGTCAACTTTTTTCAGGCCAAGACATCCTTTGCGTGAAGGCCATTAGTCTTAATCGGTATTTATTGCATGCTAGGGCGCAGAGTTCGCGGAGTTTTTTGCGGGAGAGGATAGGGGATTTTCGGGTGAAATGATACTTATAGATGTGATTGGTTTTTTTACAATCAAAGAGTGTTGTAAGGCCGATATAAATGTAGGGTTTTGCAATCAAACGTGCCGGAGGCACGTCCCCACAAAAATGGTAAAAACAATGATAAGAAATAAACAGATGAAGAGAATTGTATTGGCTGCCGTGATGACGGCGGTTGGATTGGGGGCTTCTGCCCAGAACAGATGGAACGTGTATGCAGGAGGTAGTATTTCACATGACTGCGAAGGGTCTTACAACTGGATTTTGAGCGCGCACGATGAAGCCGGATGGGGCGGGGGTGCCTTGATCGGGGGAGGTTATGAAATCAATTTCAATAACCGTTGGAGTTTTACCCCCGCATTGGAACTACAGTATATCGATAACGGGGGGCATAAGCCCACACTCTTGGATTATGGCGACGAGTGGTTTACCGGAGAGAATACCTGGGAGAATACATTGTCTGTCAATCTGCCCCTCACGGCAGGTTTCCGTATCCCCTTCAGCGATAAGGTGGGGATGAAGATAGATGCCGGCTTGTATCTTGGCGAGGTGGTTTACAAGAGTTTCTATACCAAGGTGGTGGGCGCGGACTCTAAACCCGCCATAGGGCGCATCAATGCGAATTTTGATTTTAGCGACAATTTCCGGATGGGTGCGTTGGCCGGATTCTCCATCGAAACCGGGCGGCATTTCTCCTACTTTTTCCGTACACAGTATCCCTTCCTGAACAACCACGCCAAAAACCTGACCCTCGCCATCGGAGTCAGGTATTCCTTCTGATGGCCACAGCGTGCGAATTTATATTAGACAAGGGGCCCATAGATCCATAAATAAACTATGGTTCTATGGGCCTCTTGTCTTGTTTATCCGTGATACTATATAAATAAAGTTTGTCGTTTAGGTGTCAGGGGCGGAGGAGGTAGAAGACTACGCCGGTGGGGTGCCATTCGTTTTTCTTGCCGTAGCTGTTGGCCGCCTCGATGGTGTAGGCGAAGCGGTTGCCGTCGGTGATTTCATAAAGCGGCACCGACGAATCCGTCCTCTCTTTCGATACATAGCCGAGCCGCTTCCATTCTATGGTGGGCTGGATGAGCGACAGAATCTGGTTGCCGTCGGTCTCCACGTTGGTGTAAAGCGGGAGCGACGCCTCGTCGGTGGGAACCGCCGACAACGCACCGAGCACACCGTAAGAACGGTAGCCTGTCTTGTCGAGCGCGGAGGAGGCCTCCGCCGAAGTTACGTAGCGATATACCGTGCCGTTCGTGTTCTGGAAAAGGGGGAGGAGTGTCTCAAGCTTCGTCTGCGCCTCGGCGATGTGGCGTCTCACCGCTTCGTCAACCCGGTTCGAAAGTTCCTTGTCGTTGATGGCGCGTGAAAGGGGATAAATGTCGAGGATATCGATAAGCCCGTAGTTCTCATTGTTGCCCGATTGCCACCACGTGTCCCAGGTCCCCAACAGCTGTTTCTCTTCATCGAAGGTGATGCTTTCGGTGTCACCTCCTATGAAAGTCACATTCAGGCGTGCGCCGTAGTTGTAGAGCGAGGCGAGTTTATCGGACAGGATGCCGTTGTATGTGCCGCTGATGGCGGAAGAGGCAGTGCGGAAACCTTCGAGAAGGGGCGAGAAACCGGCTTCCGCATCCGGGTAGTAGGCACTATAAATCTGGCGTATGGCCAGTCCGGCGGAGGCACGCGAAATGAAATGGGTGCCATATTTTTTTACCAATGCATCGGCGGTGAGGAGACTCATGTCGGCTATGAATTCGTCGGAGAGGGCGCGGACCACTGTCGTTGACAATCCGGGGAATCCGGCAATTACGGTGCGTTGCCACTGCGTGTCCAACACATAGCTTGAATTCGACGATGCTTTCCCGATGGTGCCCGTGAAGTAATAGTCGCGGGTGCCGGAATCCATGTTCTCGCCGATGTTCGCCATCAGGTCGGAAAGGAGCGCGCCGGCGTTTTCCCCGATATATGTTTCCCCTGAATTGTAGGCAGGGGCCGAGAAGACCGTGTAAGCGTCGTCGGAAAGCTTCGTTACGTCAACCACCGTGGCCCTTACGGAAGAGGGGGCGAGATAGTCGCCCGTCACGTCGTAGCCGTGGCCCATGAATGCGGAAATCCCTTTGCCAGGCCATTCCGCCACTTCCATGGCGCAGCCGCTGCTCGAAGGGCTGACGTAAAAATCGGTAACCTCCGGGCGCGGACCCGGGGCGGGCGACGGGCGCGAGTTTTCTACTTGCGGGGAATCGCCGCATGCCATAAACACGGGAGCGAGGAGGAGGGGGATGAGGTATTTTGTTTTCATTGTTGTCAGTTGTCAGTTTTCCGTTGTTGGTTTTCGGTTGTGGGTCGGCAGTGATGTGAAGGCCGGCTCTAAATATATAGACACTTAAACCGTCCGAATATTACATCCGACACGATAAATATAACAAAAAAGCCCCCGTTGTCGCAACGGAAGCTTTCAATTAATCAATAATTAAATTTAATTTTCAAGAAACGATGTTTATGATTTCTTTGTGCGTTTTGCCGTTTTCTTGGGGGCGGCATCCTGCGATTCCATCAATTTCCGGGCTTCCTCGAAAGTGAGGGAGGCGGCGTCGGTTGCCTTGGGAATCTTGTAGTTGACGGCTTTCTTCGCCCCTTCGGGTTTATAGGCCAGATATGGCCCGAACCTGCCGTTGAGCACTTCAAGACCCGGCATTTCGTCAAATGCCTTGATAAGCCTGTTGGCTTCCTCTTTCTTTTTGTCTTCAATGAGGGTTATGGCCTCGTCGATGGTTATGCCTTGCGGGGTGAGGTCTTTGGGTATCGAAACAAACGTTTTCCCGAAACGTATGTAAGGCCCGAACCTGCCGATGGCCGCCACTACCTTCTCCCCTTCATATTCGCCTACCGTGCGGGGCAGTTCGAAGAGTTTCAGGGCTTCTTCCAAAGTGATGTTCGCCACGCTCTGCCCGGCAAGCAGGCTTGCGAAAAGGGGTTTTTCATCGTCGGAGGCGTTGCCTATCTGCACTACCGGACCGAAGCGTCCGATTTTTACGGATACGGGGCGTCCGGACGCAGGGTCGTTGCCGAGCTGGCGTTCGCCAACCTTGTGCTCCATCCGCATGGAATGTATCTTCTCGATTTCAGGATGGAAATCGCCGTAGAAGTCAGAAATCTCGTTTTGCCAGCCGAGTTTCCCTTCCGATATGTCGTCGAATTTCTCCTCCACTTTCGCGGTGAAATTATAGTCGAGGATGTCGGGGAAATATTCGGTCAGGAATCTGTTGACCACCATGCCGACATCGGTGGGCACGAGGCGCCCTTTCTCGGAGCCGGAAGTTTCCGACATGGTCTTTTCTTTGATTGCCCCGTTTTTCAGGGTTATCACTTCATAGTCGCGTTTCGCCCCTTCTTTCTCGCCACGTTTCACATAATCCCTTGCCTGGATGGTCGAAATGGTGGGCGCGTAGGTTGAGGGGCGGCCGATTCCGAGGTCTTCCATCTTCTTCACGAGCGAGGCTTCGGTGTATCTTGCCGGAGGCTGGGTGAAGCGTTGCGTGGCGGTAATTTCGGCTGCTTCGAGGGTATCCCCTTCATTCATTTTGGGAAGTTCCACGAATTCCTGCTGGCGTGCGTTTTCGGTTTTCCACACCTTGAGAAAACCTTCGAACTTCACCACTTCACCTTCCGCCTTGAAAAGGTCGGAAGAACCGGATATTGAAATATCCACGTTTGTTTTCTCGATTTCGGCATCCGCCATATGTGAGGCCACCGCGCGTTTCCAGATAAGTTCGTAGAGTTTCTTTTCCTGGGGTGTGCCGTCGATGGTGCGGTTGGCTACATAGGTGGGCCGGATGGCCTCGTGGGCTTCCTGCGCCCCTTTTGAATTTGTGTGGTAATGGCGTATTTTCAGATACTCTTCACCGAGGAGCGATTTCACCTGCTCCGCAATGGTGGCTATGGCCATTTGCGAGAGGTTGGTGGAGTCGGTACGCATGTATGTGATTTTTCCGTCTTCATATAGCTTCTGGGCTATCATCATGGTCTGGTTGACGGAAAACCCGAGTTTCCTCGAAGCTTCCTGTTGCAGGGTGGAGGTGGTGAAAGGGGGGAAAGGGGTGCGTTTCAGCGGTTTCACGCTGACTTCAGCCACAGAGAATGACGCATCCTTGCAGGCTTCGAGAAAAGAACGCGCGGCTTTGGCGTCGGAGAGCCTTCCGGAAAGTTCGGCCTTCACTTCCTGGGTTGCACCCGGAAGATTGAAAAGGGCATTGACACGGAAGAAAGGCTCCGCGCTGAAAGCGTTGATTTCCTCCTCGCGTTCGCATATCAGCCTCACCGCCACACTCTGCACCCTTCCGGCACTCAGCGCGGGTTTGATTTTCTTCCACAGCACGGGGCTGAGTTCGAAACCTACGATGCGGTCGAGCACGCGGCGTGCCTGCTGGGCGTTGACACGGTCGAGGTCGATGGTGCGCGGATTTTCTATGGCGTTGAGTATGGCGGCCTTTGTGATTTCATGAAACACTATGCGGCGTGTGGTGGCGGGGTCGAGGTTCAGGACTTCCGCAAGATGCCAGGCAATGGCCTCGCCCTCGCGGTCTTCATCGGATGCAAGCCACACGACATCTGCCTCCGATGCCGCTTTTTTCAGTTTCCTCACGAGTTCTTTCTTGTCGTCGGGAATTTCATAAACCGGCGTGAAGCCGTTTTCCACATCTATGCTGAAGCCATGCTTCTGAAGGTCGCGTATGTGGCCGTAGCTTGACATGACGGTAAAATCCTTGCCGAGGAATTTTTCTATGGTTTTCGCCTTGGCGGGCGATTCGACGATTACCAGATTCTTCATCTCGTTTTGATTCGTTTTTTGGTCGGACAGCCGCATGGGAGAAAGCTGTAAACCCGCGCGCTGTTGCCGGAATTGTAATTCGGGCGCAAAATTAACACTTTTTTTCATTAACACATAATTATGGAGATAAGTTTTGGAAAATGGCTGCCTGATTGCCGAAAAAAGAGATGCCATGACCTGACTCCGCTTCTCTCCTGACGGGGAATGCTGTCAACAAGAAGTAATATATCCTAAATAATCTAAATCGCAGCAACTTCCCGGTTGCCGAGGATGTTCTGACATCAGACGGAGCGGCCTGAAAAAGGGAACCTGCAAGCTTCCCGCCGTCCGTCGGGAGAATAAAAAACATAAATTATTATAATGGAACCAATAATCAATCAGAAAGTGCCTGAATTCAAAGTGCAGGCATATCACAACGACAAATTCATCACAGTAACCAACAAAGACATCGAAGGGAAATGGGCGGTATTCTTCTTTTATCCCGCCGATTTTACTTTCGTTTGTCCCACCGAACTTGAAGACCTCGCGTCGAAATATGAGGATTTCAAGAAAATGGGCGTCGAGGTCTATTCCGTGAGCACCGACACCCAGTTCGTGCATAAGGCATGGCACGATACATCCGACAGGATTAAAAAAATCGGTTATCCGATGATTGCCGACCCCACGGGATTCCTTTCGCGCGCTTTCGGCGTGATGATCGAGGAAGAGGGCGTGGCATACCGTGGCACGTTCGTGGTCGATCCGGAAGGAAAAATCAAGCTTGCCGAAATCCAGGACAACAGCATAGGGCGTAACGCCGACGAACTCTTGCGTAAGGTTGAAGCCGCGCAGTTCGTGGCATCGCATCCGGGCGACGTTTGTCCTGCCAAATGGAAGAAAGGTGCCGAGACTCTTAAGCCCAGCATCGATCTTGTAGGAAAACTTTAATAAAACTGTAGAACCTCCGGGAGGGTGTGTTGTAATTAATAAAACGAATTATGACGCACCCTTCCTTTTTTAACATAAAAGAATTATGCTTGACCAGGATATACTTTCACAAGTGAAGACGATATTCGCTTCCCTTGAAACCGACATTTCGTTTCTTCTTTCGGGCGACCCGTCGATGGATAAGACGAAAGAGATGCTTGAATTCATAACCGAGGTTGCGTCGTGCTCTCCTCGTCTTAAAGTGGAGATGGCGGACGGCATCGGAGGAATCCCTCAGTTCAGCCTTTATAAGGAAGGGGCGCCGACGGGTATCTCATTCCGGTGCATACCCGGCGGCCATGAATTCACGTCGCTTTTGCTCGCCGTGCTTAATGCAGACGGAAAGGGTAAGAACCTCCCCGACGAAGCCACGGCCAGACGAATACGGTCGCTGAAAGGGGAGATAGGGTTGACGGTGTTCGTTTCACTCGAATGCACGAATTGCCCCGACGTGGTGCAGGCTCTTAACGTCATGGCGCTTTGCAACCCGAATCTCACGGTGACGACAGTTGACGGCTCCCTCGACCCTCAGGAGGCGGAGCGGCGTCATGTGCAGTCTGTGCCAACCGTTTTTTCAGGTGAAGAGATTGTGCATGTAGGGAAAAGCTCGCTCGGCGAACTTCTCGGGGTGCTCGAAGACCGTTTCGGGAGCGAGCCTGAAGAAGGGGGCACTACGGAGATAAAAGCCGACTTGCTGATTGTTGGAGGCGGTCCCGCCGGCGTGGCGGCTGCCATATATAGCGCCCGCAAGGGTTTGGACGTGGCTGTGGTGGCCGGTGCCATCGGCGGCCAGGTGCGGGAGACGAGCGGGATAGAAAACCTAATATCGTCGGGCGACACTACCGGTATGGACCTTGCCGGCGATCTACGAGGAAATCTTGAAAAGAATCATGTCAGGATTTATGACCAGCGCATGGTAGATGAGGTAGTTCTCACGGAAAAGGAAAAGGCAATCAAGACAAAAGGAGGCGAGGTGTTCAAAGCCCGTCAGGTGATTATTGCTACGGGAGCCGGCTGGCGCAGGCTGAACGTGCCCGGCGAGGCGGAATATATCGGCAGGGGAGTGGCTTTCTGTGCCCATTGCGACGGACCGTTCTTCGCAGGCAAGGATGTAGCAGTGGTGGGCGGAGGCAATTCCGGCATAGAAGCCGCCATTGACCTTTCGGGAATCTGCCGGAAGGTGACGGTTTTCGAATTTCTCGACACCTTGAAGGCCGACCCTGTGCTTGTGGAGAAAGCCGAGACGATACCCAATATCGAAATCCATACGTCGTGTGCGGTGCAGAAAGTGTTTGGCGACGGCACGAAAGTCACGGGTCTTGAGGTAATGGACCGTAAGACGGAGGCCGACAAAGTCTATGACGTGGCTGGGGTGTTCGTGCAGATTGGACTGACGCCAAACAGCGCGGTATTTGCCTCGCAGGTAGAGGTGACGCAGAGAGGCGAGATAGTGGTTGACGATTGTTGCCGCACTAAGACCGAAGGCGTATATGCCGCCGGCGATGTCACCACTGTGCCATATAAGCAGATTGTGGTGGCCATCGGCGAAGGCGCGAAAGCTGCCCTTTCGGCGTTTGCCGACCGCATGCGCTTTTAGAAATAGGCTGACTGCCAGATAAGACGTGGGGAAACCGCAAGTGCGGTTTAGATCGGAAGAGCGTCGTGTAGGGAA
>CABRKI010000067.1 GCA_902471455.1 uncultured Porphyromonadaceae bacterium
TATCACGCCGATGGTACTGCGAAAGCGGAAGAGTAGGTAATCGCCGCCTTAGAGAGCTGCAAGCACAATGCTTGCAGTTCTTTTTTAATGCATAATTCATAATGCATTATGCATTGGTCAAAAGAGATTATGCATTATGAATTATGCATTGTGCATTAATTAAAAGAGATAGTGAGTGATTCAGTTTTAATTACGCATTGATAATGTAGGGACATGCCTCCGGCATGTTTGATATCACATTACTGAACTTCAAAAAATTTGTTCGTGCCCGTAATCAAACATGCCGGAGGCATGTCCCTACATTTTATTGATTTTGTGATGGATTTACCTATGTTCTATTGGTTTTGCAACACTGTCATTGATTATGCATTGCGTTTGCGATAGGTTGTCGGAGATACGCCGGTGTGGTGTTTGAAATATTTTCCGAAAAATGATTGATTCGCAAAATTTAAATAGACGGCAATTTCCTGTATGGTCATGTCGGTCGTCTTCAGCAATACTTTCGCTTCCATCACGACATAGTTTTCTATCCAATCTCCGGCTGTCCTGCCTGAAATTTCTTTTACAACCGACGAAAGATGTTTGGGGGTGATGAAGAGTTTATGGGCGTAATATGCCACTTGTCTTTCCGTCCTGAAATCTTCTCCTACGGCTATAATGAATTTGGCCATGATTTCTTCTTTCCTAGACCTCATTCCTTTGTCGATGTTGCCGTTCTTTTTTATATTGATTTCCATCATTTCGTAAAGGGCGGCCTGAAGCATGCAGAGCACTTTTTGCTTGAGAAACGGGGTGCTCGGTCCTCTTAGTTTCTCGCGTAGAATTGCATAAAAATTTGCGATGTCGTTGGCTTCTTCTTCGGTGAGCTGGGTCACAGGCTCCATACGGTGATGCATAAGCAACGGAAGGATGTCGGTCAGTTTTGGCAGCACGTCTTCCACCACGTGGTTGGAACACGCCACAACTGTTCCTCTGAAGTCTTGGGAATAGTCCGAAAGGTAGATGTAGTTTTTCGGCTGAATAACCATGAGGGTATTCTTTTTAATTTCATACTCTCTCAGGTCAATTCCTATTCTGCCGGTTCCGGCATTGCAGAGAGCTATGACGAGAGCATCTATGCGGATAGGGAACACGTCTTCTTTCTCGTAAGTGCAGAAATTGTCGAATACGAGAATGTCTTCGTTCAGATTGTCGTTGTTCACGTTCAATGCAATCTGACGAAGCGATATTACATCTGCAGAATGTGGCTGTCCGTTCATTGGAAATTGGTGTTTTTTGCTAAATTTGTGCGAATTTAGCAAAAATATATGGATTTCCAATGCTTTTACTTCTTATTTGAGGAAAAATAGGATAATATTAGTTGCCTATTTGAGAAGTTTCCTTTTCATGGCTCGCCCTATGAACGAGATGTGGTTTGCCAGGGTAGCTGCAGTGCCGTAGTGCCGGCACATTATGTCGAAGCGTTCTCGCAATGATTTTATTTTATTATTGTCGGTCATTCCGTCGCTTAGATAGTCGATTGCCACTCTGTGCAGGTTGATGCATTTCCCGGGTTTTGATTTGCGGAGACATTTTACTGTCCAGTCGTAGTCGGCAGAAAACCGGTATGAAGTGTCGTATAGCGGCGCGAGCGACCTTTTCACCATAAACGCCTGGTGGCATACCAGCATCCCCTTGGAGAATGATTGGAATGTGAGCAGTTCGGGTGCCGATAGGTGTCGTTTCGAAATAAACTTACGGTCGGCTCCTACAATCACGGTGTCGGCATAAATGATGTCGGCATTACGTTTGGCTGCCTCGGCGTATTCGGATAGAACCTTGTTGTCGTGGAATGCATCTCCGGCATTAAGGAATAGCACGTAGTCTCCCTGCGCCATGCGGAGCCCCTTGTTCATGGCGTCGTATAGCCCTTTATCGGGTTCGCTTAGAATCCTGAGGGGATGTCTTGACAACTCGCGCGCCACCTGGAGGGTGCTGTCTTTCGATGCCCCGTCGATGATGATATGCTCGAATTCGCGGCATGTTTGTGCAGCCACCGATTCCATGGTCGGGGGCAGCTGTTCGGCGGCGTTAAACGTAATCGTGATTATGGATATAAGCGGATGGTCTGTCATAGGGCAAAGCAGGCGCCGTTAGGGAGCCATCCACAAAGTTATGAAAAAAAAATTATATTGAAAATTTTTGCGGATGCATTTTCTTGTATAGAAGCATTGTTATTTAAAATGATTCTAAATTAGGGTCGGTTAATACGTTTTTTGTTGCTCAAATGGTTTTGAAATCCTAAATTTGCATAAAAATAACTCTAATCAACTAAATAACAAACAACTTAAAAATTAAAAGGCTATGGCATACGTAATTGGCGACAACTGTATCGCATGCGGCACTTGCATGTCCGTTTGTCCTGTGGACGCTATCTCTGAGGGTGATATCTACAAAATCGATCCCGACACATGCATCAGCTGCGGTAGCTGCGCTCAGGTTTGTCCTAACGACGCTATCACCGAAGGTTGATAATCGAATCTTTGGATGAAAAATCGGCTGTCTTTTCATTAAGACGGCCGAACTTTTTTTTATAACCGTCCTTTTTTATTAATTTTGTAAGTTCTCTGAGATTGTTGAAACTTTTATCCCTTTCAATCGGTTAGAGAAAAAGGACGGTGTCGTGTTGCAGCCGTTGGTTCAAATATTCAGATTATGGACAGAATTAAAGTCAAGGTTATAAATAAAAGCCATCACCCCCTCCCGGCATACGGCACTTTCGAAGCCGCCGGCATGGATGTGAGGGCCTTCTTGCCGGAGGGGCCGGTGACGCTTAAACCCGGCGACAGGGCCCTAATCCCTACAGGCCTTTATATCCAGCTTCCCCAAGGCTATGAATGTCAGATTCGTCCCCGTTCCGGGCTCGCCCTTAACTACGGGCTTTCTATCGCCAACACCCCGGGAACGGTTGATGCCGATTATCGCGGCGAAATAGGCATCATACTTATAAACCTCGGGAAAGACGATTTCATCGTGAATGACGGCGAACGCATCTGCCAGATGGTGATAAAACAATACTCCCACGTGGAATGGGAGCCGGTGGACGAACTTGACCGTACCAAACGTGAGGACGGTGCTTTCGGACATACAGGCACTGCCTGATTCCATTAAATCATAACACAACTTGGAGATTTGAAAACACACAACCACATATTATTGCTCGCATTGCTTGCCATTTCTTCTTTGGCGGCTTTTGCATACTCATATCCGTCGCCCGAAAGGAAAAAGGCAAGGTATTATTATCTTGAAGGAGCGCGCGAACAGGCTGCGGGCAATATGGCGGAGGCGTATGAATATTACAAGAAGGCATATTCAATCGACCCTTCGTATGAGGAGGCTGCTTCTTCATACGGCACGACCCGCCTGATGGTGCAGACGGACTCGATGCAGAGCGGCACACAGCTCATGAGGTCGCTCGATTTGATGCGTCCGTATGTTGACAAGTATCCCGCCGATCTTTTCGAGGCACGTACCTACGCTTTTGTGGCGTCGAGGCTCGACACGATATCGGAATCAATCAGGATTTATGAACGTCTGGATTCCCTGCTGCCCGGCAACACGGTGAATCTCCTTCAGCTTTCCGACGCCTACATGGCGGCGCATCAGGAAGAGAAGGCGCTCGCCACCCTCGACCGTTTTGAGAAGTCGGAAGGGAAATCTCCGCAACTGTCGTTGAAGAAGATGAGTTTCCTTCTCGCCAAGGGCGACACTCTTGGAGCTGTGAAGGAGGCCGACGCCCTTATAGCCACCAACCCGAGGGAGCCGTCGTTCAGGATCCTGAAGGGCAACCTCTATGAGGTGATAGGCAATAATGATTCAATCCTTGCCGCCTATACGGAGGCGGAGAGAATAAGTCCGGACAACGGAGCTGCCAAGATAGCCCTTGCAAACTATTATAAGAACAGCGGCGACAGCGTGGCATACGACAACAAGGTGTATGAGGCGCTTCTATCGGAAGATTTCGAGCTTGAAGACAAGCTTTCGTTGCTCAGCGAATACCTGCAGACGCTTCTTGACGACAGCAGCGACACTGCACGCGGCGACCATCTCTTTTCAGTTCTCCGCGAGCAATATCCTCACGAACCGAAGGTGCTCGACCTTGCTGCTCGCTATAGCGGGGCGAAAGGGGATTTCGATGATGCGGAAGAGCAGATAGGGTATGCCATCGACCTTGACCCTGCGAATATAGAATATTGGGGACAGCTGATGCGTTTCCAACTTGCCGACGAACGCGGGACTGATGCCGTGGCAACGTATCATAAGGCACTCCGGCATATCACCCCGACCGACCCTTTGAAACTTATGTATGCTTCCGCAGCCACAGTGGCAAAGGATTTCGACGAGGCGGAGAAAGCGTATGCCGAACTCATACATTCCATGAATCCGTCGTTGCCTCTTACCGACTCAATAACCGACAGGAAGGCGAGGAATTCCCTCAATTACGAGGGACTGACGAGGATGAGTTCGCTCTACAATATGCTCGGCGACATGTATTACAACGCTGGAAATCTTGAAAAGGCTTATAAGGCTTACGACAACTCCCTGTTTTTCTATCCGTCGAACCCTATGACCCTCAACAACTATGCCTACTTCCTCACGGAAAACGGCGGCGACCTTGAAAAAGCGGAAGAGATGAGCCGTAAGGCAATAGAACAGGCCCCCGACAACGACACATATCTCGATACATACGCATGGGTGCTTTTCAAGAAGAAGGAATATAAGGAGGCGCTGGAATATCAAAGAAAGGCACTGGAGGCGGCGCAGGCGGCCGGCACCGCCGATAACGCCGAATTCTATTCGCATCTCGGCGATATCCTTTTCATGAACCATGAGCCGCAGGAGGCCCTCGAAAATTGGAAAAAGGCCCTTGAACTCGAACCCGACAATGAGTTGCTTAAAAAGAAGGTGACGCACAAGACGTTTTTCTATGAGTGACGGAAAAGTTGGCGCAGGCAGTGTTTCAAATGATGTGACGTCATATAAACGAATTTGAATGTGAAAACTATATTTATCAGACTTTCAGGGTTGCTGCTGACGGTTGCCTTGATGATTGCGGCAGGGACGGCTCCGGCTGTTTCGCAAACACTGTTAGAGGAAGCTGAGAAGATGGCGTTCGTGGATACGGTATCCGGTTCGTGGACATCGTGGGAGTCTCTTTCGGTGTCGGGGAAGTTTAAGATGGGAGGTCTGCCGGTAAGTCCGAGCGTGAAGATTTTCATGCAGCGTGATTCTTCCATACTTATTTCATTGCGCGCCCCTTTCGTGGGCGAGGTTGGAAGGGCGGAAATCGTAGATAGCACTCTCCTTGTGGTCAATAAAATGAATAAGACTTATGTTGAAGAGCCTATCGCCAAGGCTTTGGCATACTACCCCGGCGGTATTTCCGATATTCAGGACCTATTGCTCGGACGCGCTGTGATTCCGGGATTAGGCCTTCTTTCCCCCGATATTGCCGGTTCGGTAGAGATATATGCCGAAGACGATGGCAGCACCACCCTTATCGCGTCGGAAGAAGCCCGTCTTGAAGGATTCAATTACGGATATTCGTTTACGCCAGAATATCTTCTCGGAGCCTTGATGGTGCTTCCCCTGAGTCGTCCGGATGTGGCCGTAACCCTTACTTACCAATATTATACGAAAGGCTACGACATAGAATTCGTATATCAATCGGAGAAACGTAACTACCGCGCCCTTCTCGAACTCGACACTCCTGACCCGGAAGGGAACGGTTTCGGCCGGATTAAGCTGGGGAATAAATATACTAAACTCCCGTTCGATAAGTTTATAAAATCATTCTGATTCATTTCGCATCTCATCCTCATCGATATATGAAACGTATTTTCAGTCGCTTCCTCCTTTATCTTTCGGTTTTGCTTATTGTGTCGGTGCCTTCGCCGGCTTACATGTTGGCATTTACCCCGCCTCAAAAATCGACGTCTTCAAAAAACACGGCTAAAAAGAGAGCCGCGACAAAAACTTCCACACGGAAAAAAAGCAACGCTTCCGGTGGGAAAGGGAAAGCCGTTTCCCGTCCTAAGACGTCGGCGGAGGCCAGAAGGCAACAGGAAGCCACGCAGCGTGAAATCCGCCTGACCGAGCAGCAAATAAAGGAGAACGACCGCTCTATAAAGGCCGGCTTGAATGAACTCGGCAAACTTGAAACCGACATTTCGGCTTCGAGGAAGATTATTCAGACCACTACAGGGCAGATAAACGCCCTCACAGGGCAGATTAATTCCCTTGAATCGGGAATAGCGGGCAATGAGAAGGAACTGAAACGTCTGCGCGAAGAATATCTGAAAGCGGTAAAGAAAATGCGCGTGGCTCGGAAAAACCATTCCGACCTCGCTTTCATTTTCGCTTCCGAGAGTTTCAACCAAGCCCTTAGGCGCATGAGGTATCTCAAACAGTTCTCGCAGTGGAAAGACCGCCAGTCTGCGGCAATCGACGGCAAAACGAAAGAATTGAAACAGCAGAAGACGGAGCTTGCGGATGCTCGCTCTCGTCATGATGCAACTCTCAGGAAACAGAAGGCGGAGGAGGCGACGTTGGTGCAGCAACATTCGCGGCAGGATGCCATTGTGGCCGACTTGAAGAAAAACGGCGACGCTTTGAAAACCCATCTTTCGAAGAAGCAGGCGGAAGCGAACCAACTTCGCAATCAGATTGCAGCCCTCATAGCCGAGGAAGAGCGTAAGGCTGCGGAGGAAAGGGCAAGAAAGGAAAAGGAGGAACGTCTCGCACGTGAGCGTGAAGAGCAGCGGATAAGGGAGGCACAGGAAGCCGAAGAGGCGAGGAAAGCGGAACTCCTTGCATCTAATGAAGATAGGGCTAAGGAAACCGTAAAGGATAATTCCGGCAAGGATAATGCCATTGCCAAATCCGATTTGAATAAGGATAAATCCGTCTCGAGTAAGGAGACTGTGAAATCTGATTCGAAGAAGGAAAAAGTGGCTAAAGAAACGAAGAAGAAGGAGCAGAAAGAAAAGAAACAGAAACCACAGAAAGTGAAGGAGCCTAAAAAAGAGAGCGGTAAGAATTATGCCGATGCACGTAAACGGCGTCCGCGTTCGCAGTCGGGGGGGCAGACGGAAGGCGCGAATGCCGTAGCGTCGGCCTCCAGAAACACCCAGACGGTGGGCGGCAATTTCGGTTCGATGAAGGGAAGTCTGCCGAAACCGGCTTCCGGTGCGTTTAAGGTGACGTCGCGCTTCGGAAGGCAGTCGTTGCCTGACCTTCCTGACGTGGTTTACGATAATCCCGGAATAGATGCAGAAGTGTCGGCGGGGGCGTCGGCCCTTGCGGTATATGCAGGAAAAGTGTCGGGGGTATATATGTTGCCCGGCTACAATACGGTCGTTATTGTGAACCATGGCAATTATTATACCGTGTATGGCAATATCGCATCTCCTTCAGTTAGGATTGGCGACGAGGTGCGCGCCGGCCAGGGACTTGGTTCGCTTGCCACCGACGAGGACGACCGTAGCCGCAGTTCAATCCATTTCGAAGTGTGGCGCAGCAGGGAGAAACTCAATCCCCTCGATTGGATCAGGAATTAAATCCGGTTGTGGAGTTTGCGCTTGAGCGATAGGGCGGACCAGATTGTTGCCAAAGCAAGTGTGCCTCCCATGAGTAGATAAGAGGTGGCCGACGATTCAATCATCGACGAGGCGAATGCCATCGTGCCAAGAACCAACGCCCCTGCCATATAGAAGAATGCTCCTCGGCTGAAGCTATAGCCATACATACGGTGGTTGACGATATAATAGACCACAAGGCAAATGGTATTGTCGGCCACCAGCGCATAACCGAGCCCGATTAATCCGTAGAATTTGAAGAACAGGTAACTGAGCGAAAGGGTGAGGATGTTGCAGAAAATCCCTTCGAGCCAGAAAAAAAGTTTTTTGTTGCCTTTTGCGAAGGATATATAGCCCATAGGCACCATCAGCGCCCGGAATAGTATTCCGAGTCCCATCCATCGCATGAGCGGGGTGACGGGAAGGAATTCCGACGTAAGGAGTATGCGAATCAGGATTGGGGAGGTAAGTATCAACAATATGGTGGCGGGGGCTATAATCATTGCCACGATTTCTGATTGACGGTTGACCACGTCGCGCATGAGGCGGTTGTCGGATGCCGCTTTCGACAAGCGTGGGAAGAAATCCATCGCCATTGCTGCGAACACCATTCCCGAATATTGGTTGGTAATAGAGTTGGCTGCCTGATACAGACCGACGGCATCGGTGGAGCCTTGGGAATTAATGAATATGTTTATCAGGTATTGCACGAGCGACGCAAGCAGGTCGTTGGTCATCAACAGAAGTCCGAGCACCATCAGTTTTCTGACAATCGGTTTGTGGGCTTTCCATGAAAATTGGGCGCGTGGCGTTTTGACGGTTTTCCGTAGCGATACGGAATAAAAGATATACATCGCGAAGGCGAGGGCAATCATGGCGGCCACAATCCCTTTTGTGCCGAAAAAATAGTAGAGGGGCACGCCGACGGCAAGACCTGTAACACCGCCGACAAGAGAGGCAAGTGAGATTCTTTTAACCTCGTGGAATCCTTGTAGAATCGATAACTTTCCATTGAAAGCCACGGTGAGCCCCACTACGATGCCGAGCAACATGAATTGCCATTCCATACCTGTGTCTCCGAATGTAATGCGGCTTAACAGAGGGGCGAAAACTATGCAGAACAATGCGCCTGCCAAGGATGTAGCTGTAATCAGCTTCCGGGCGACTGCAAGAGTGGATGGAATTTCATCGGGATTGTCTGATTTGGCTGCCACTTCCTTTACGATAGCGAGGTTCAGTCCGAGCGACGAGAAACGTTGCAGCGTGTTGGACGATGTGGTGAACAACGATGAGATGCCCATACCTTCCGGACCGAGAAACATGGCGACGAACTTTCCTCTCACCAATGTGATGAGAATCTGAAGCACCTGCACCCCCCCGAAGAAAGAGGTGCCCTTTAGGATGCTTCTGTATGAGTTTTCGTCTTTGCCTTTCATCCGTGTTTTAGGGATAAGTTATTTGTTCAGACACGTTTCCCAATGCTTGAGGAAACGGTCGGCAACGATTCTTACGTCATTGTTTTTCTCCACGAGTGCGCGCCCTTGGCGGCTCATGTCATATAGCGGGGAAGGGTCGATGACGAGGTTTCGGAGTCGTTCCTTAATGTCAGTGTCGAGAGGGGATAGCGAAAATATCGGACGCTCTGTCGGATTGCCGATATATTCATAATACTCCGGTTGCGCACCAGATCCTGCCACCTTCCCTAATGCCATTGCCTGCAGTGCGTTCGTGGCGGGGGAATAACTGTAGAGTTGGTCGAGCACGATATGTGATTGCTTCATCCTTGAAAGATATTCCCTTAATGATACGTCGCTTACGCGCTCTACATTAACTTTGCCGGGAAGCTCGGTTTGAAGCTCCTTTGCCATGTCAAGAAGTATGCGTGTGCCTTTCTGTGTTTCCATGCCGCTGCGCATACCTATAAAAATTCGAACTTCCCCGTTTATGTTTAATGGAGAGTAGGGGAGAGTCGAAAGGTCAACGGGGAGATTAGTGAAAGCCAAACGTTCGCCCAATACTCCTTTCGCCGCCATGTCATACTCCGGAAGCACGGACATAGCCCCGTCCAATTCCCGATATAGATATTCGCTCCATCGCTTGTTGGCATCCGATATCCATCCCGGCATGTGTTCCGGCCTTTCGCGGCAATAATCGTTGAGCATTTTCCCCGTTTTGAATTCTGAGAAACGGAAAATCTCGGCATCCGCGCAGGCTTTTACGAAATAATAGTCGTCGCCGGCGAGGGTCAGGAACATCCCGCCGTTATCGTATTTGATTTTATCGAAGAAATATTTGATTTTTCCGGGTTTCAGCGACAGGAAGTTGGAATTTATAAGTTGCACGGCATCATAACCTTTAAACTCCGGCAGCAGGGAAAACAATTTTATAAGATACTTGAACCCTCCCGCCATACCGGGTTTGCGCTCGATGAAAATATCGGAATGGGTGTCCATGTAGCCACATCGGTCTGACACTACCGTCACTTGGTGTCCCTTGCGCCGCAATTCGGCTGCCAGGCAGGCGTGGAGGTTGGAATAGTCGCCTATAAAAAGTATCTTCATTATTCGGTTTTTGCTACGTTTTTTGTGTTAAACAATTTCGAGGCGTGCAGACGTGTGTCTTTCCAGCCGGACAAGGCGAGAAGAAGGCATTTTATGAATCCGGCATCAGATTGGCGCGACGAGCGCCAGGCTTTTAAAATAACCCTCAATAAACCGGTGGTTTTATTCAGCCTTGAAATTACTGCCCCTTGTGCGCGGAGCACTGACGGACGGCTTATGTCTCGAATGCCGGTGCTTTGACCGTAATGCACGGCAATCGTTGCGGGACGGTAGGCCCCTTTTAGTCCCTGCCGCAGGGCATCATGGAGCCAAAGGTCTTCTTCTCCGCAAGGGTAGGTGCTCCCGACCCCGAAATTCTCGTTGAAAAATATACGCTTTCCTACGACGGAATCCCTTCTGAAAGCGAGTTCAACAGAAGATATGAAATATCCTTTCGGAGGACGGCTGAGGTCGAAAGATGTGGAGGGATAATTTTTCTCAGTTTTGCCATCGCGGTTCGTATATTGCAAGGCGATAACGTCGAGTTCAGGTGATTTGTCGAAAGTCGTGATTATCGTTTCCAGTCCTTCGGGAATGAAGTCAAGGTCATCGTCAGCAATAAGGCAGTAAGGGGCGTAGGCTTCACGAAGCAGTATATTGCGGTTCTTCGAAAGCCCTCTTGAAGAAGAGAATATGACTTTTAGATCATCGCGAATTAATGATACCGGGATGGCAGGCACCACTTCGGGAGCCTGGCACGACACAAGATATTCGACCCCCTCGATTTCGGGGAGCCGGTTTTGGGAAATGCGGTCAAGTCCCTCCTGTCCGTATGTGGCTATAAGCACCTGCAGTTTTGTCATTGATTAACGATAAGTATTGACTTCTGTGCAAATAAACATGCCGGAGGCATGTCCCTACAATGGTTGCACCTCATTCTGTTTTAATTAACGGATAAAATAGAAAAAAATTCATTATCTTCGCGATAGATTATGAGCAAAGAGATTAACAATCGTGAGGAGGTATCTGTGGTGGTTCCTGTTTATAACAGGGAGCGGATTGTGGCGGATACCCTCGACAGTATAAAAGGTCAGACCTACAGACCGCTGCATCTCATCTTGGTTGATAATAATTCCTCCGACTCATCCCTTGACGTGCTGAACACCTGGAAAGCTGGGAATGAAGAGGATGGATTCAAGGTTACGGTTGTCAGCGAACTTACCCCGGGAGCGGCGGCTGCGCGTAATCGCGGTTTAAGGGAGGTTTCGACCGATAAATTGATATTTTTTGACTCCGACGACATCATGGGGAAGGAGATGATTGAGTGTGGGATGGAAACGTTTGCCAAGCATCCGGATGCCATGTTCGTTTATTGGCGGCATGAAAGGGAATGTCTTGGCGGAGGTGTCCGTAGAAGTCATTTTACCACCGCCGATAAAATGGAATGCCATCTTGTGCATGCGTTGCTTAATACGCCTTCATATCTGGTTAGAACGGACTATGTGAAGGAAATCGGAGGATGGGACGAGAATGTTCGCGTGTGGGATGATTTTGAACTTGGAGTGAGGATGCTGCTACCGTCTGTGAAATCAGTGGGTATAGACGAGGTGCTTTATACAGTGAAGAGTCGTGAGGAATCCATAACAGGCACTGAATTCACATCGAGGGCGGGTCAATGGGAAAAGGTGCTCGACAAGATTGAACGGAACATTGCCACAAGCGATGCCGTGGACAAGGAAAGGATGCTCCGGATTGTCGATTACCGCAGAATCATCCTCGCTGCCCATTACGCGAAAGAGGGCAGCACGAAGCTTTCAGAAGAATTAAAGACCTCGGTCTTTTCCAAAAAATTGAAAATCTCAATCTTTTCTGAAAAATTGAAAACCTCGGCCCTTTCAGAAGAAAGGAAAAAAGGTGCCCTTGCCGGCGACAGATTATCCCGGTTTCAAAAATTGCTCCTGGAATTCGCCTACACCTACACCAGCCACGGAGGCCGCGGTGCCTGGCTCCTCCTCCGCCATTTCTTTTGATCCAGTTTGAAAGGAAATGGATTCCCTGTCTCAAAGAGACAGGGCACTGAACAAGATAAGCGGGAGCGGGAACAGGGATTCGAGGAGAGGGATAGAGGAGGGGAGGAGAGGGGAAATGGAAGACAGGAGAGGGGGGTTAGCGTTTGCGGCGGCGGACGGATTTGGAGGCACCGCTGCTGGAGGATGAAGAGCTGACTTTGGGCTTCTTGGAGGAGGCTTTCTTGGTGGATTCTTTCTTTGCCTTGCTCTTGGTGGAGCCGCGCTTCTTGGCGCGGGCGGACACTACTTTCTTTTCTTCCACGACTTCGGCGTCGGTGACTGTGGTGCGCTCGGGGATACTGTCGCCGGCGGCTATGGCCTTGGCGGCTGCTTCGGCCGCCGCGTCTTCTTTCTCTTTCATGGCGAGATAGGTTTCGCGGTCGGGTACCCAGAGGTTTTTGCCGTAGGTGCGGAGGCGGTTGTCGATGCTGTCTTGCGCGCGTTTGCGGTCGTCTTCGTCGGGAAACATCTGAGCCATGGAGAGATTGCGCAGGTTGCGGGTCTTATAGATCTCGCCGTCATACATCCCGAGGTTGAAATAGTCGTCGATGGAGTATTGGGCGAGGTTGTTGTCGTCGTTGAGGAAGACGTATTGCTGCGAGATGTAGGGGCGCAAAGCATCGTATTTCACCCAGAACATTGGGAATTTAGCTTCGCCACCGAAATCGCCGGAACGGTTGAGCACCGGGCAGATAGCCTCCACGCGGGTCTTCATCCGGTTGGAGCGGCGGTCAAATTCCCATTTTTCGATGATGTAGTAGTTGAGCACCTGGCCGGTGGGTACGTCGGCCTCCTCGATTACGAATTTAGGATTCTTCTCGGTGGAGCCTTTCGCTTCCTGGGCATAGATGCCGAAACGTTCGAGCATGTCCGCCACGTTCATCTTATACTGGTCGGTGAAGACCTCGCGTCCGTCAAGATATTCGTATGCGGGAATCTTTCCGTCAACCACAAGCTTGAGCATGATGCGGAAAAGGTTTTCCTGTCCGTCAACCACATCTTCCGGAAAATAAAGCGGGGCGTTCTGCACCTTGGTCAAGTCGAGCTGACGGTAAATCTGGCGCATATACGAGAGGTCGGCGTCGTGGGGTTCCTTCGTTTCGAAGAAGCCCTGCATGCGTCCGGAAATCTTCGGACCGCTCTCCACGTTTTTCTTGTCACGTTCCGAGCGTTTGCGCACGCCGCTTGCATTTTCCACCTGGGCGCAGGCACCAATCGCGACCATCACCGCCGCGAACACCGATAATATTTTGCGGAAATTCATCATTCTGTCTTGTTTTCGTTAGTTTGTTACGCCGGGTTGCCGGAATGTTGTCAGTTCAACGCCACCTCCATGGCCGGAATGTCGCGGGTTATGCCGTCGGGTCCTTTCGCCTTCACGTTGGAGATGAAGAAAGACCTTCCGGGTTTGAGACGTTTGAACTGCTCTTTCTGTCGCGGGGAGAAAGCCGCCCCGTTGCTCACTTCAGGGATGGCGTTGCCCATCGAGTCGTAGAAGACCGTGGAGAACGACACCACCGAGTAGGTCACGTTGAGGATATCGTCGTCGATGGCCGCACCGAGGGTTTCAGCCGCCATAAGGGCCGCTTTAGAGATTTTCTTCGGTGAACCTTTGTATTGCGCGGGATTCCCCTGTGCATCTTTTACGGGAATGAACGGCGTGGGGTCGGGGAGCTTACGCACGCGGAAAGTCATAGAGCCTACCTGCTGCGAGCGTCCGTCAATCTGGGCTGAAACAGAAATGACAGCCTCGGTGCCGACTTTCCCGGAATGGGCTATCCAATGGTCGCCGCTTCTTGTAAGCGTGCCGTTTGTCATCGTGGCGTTGACAGCATTCATCGGCACTCCCGGCACGGATATGCTTATCGGGTTGTCGATTCCGGCGTAGAGCACGTTCATCATGGTGGCGGAAATGGTTGCCATAGGCTCCATCACCGTGTAAGAAGAACTGAAGGGATGCTTCGCAATCGTGCCATCGCCGCGCGCCACCTCGATATAGCCCGAATAGTCGTGACTGCCCACGGTGCCTGCCGTGATTTCAAGGAGACCTCGGTCGTTGGCAAGTTTTGAACCGTTGACATAGACTGTGGGGCGCTGCGTGGTGTCGATTGCCGCGAGCACGATGTTGGCGGTGTATTTGCCGCCCCTCATCACCATGTTGGAGTTGGGGATAACATAGGCGTTAAGCTCGTTGACCCTCACGTCGCCGATATCGACGTTGGTTATAAGGTTGGTAAGGGCCTCGCTTTCCGCCTGGCGGATGTCGTTCTGTAGCTTGGTGAGCAGAGTCACGGCAGCTACCGCCGGCATATTGTCGAACATCTTGTTTTCCCATGATATGGGGCCGATTGTGCCCGGGGTGGCGGCAACATCGGTAGAAAGCATCTCGATTACGGCCTTTCTCTTTGCCGAATCGGCTATAAGCCCTGCCACAAGCGTGCGGTAGCCTTCCACCCGTTTCCTGAGCTTGCGTCCATGGTTGGAAGTTGGGTTGAGCATTGTCACCGAGGCCGCTTCAAGGTCGTCGAGGTTGACAATGGCGGTGAAATCGCCCTCCGGCCCGTCGGCCTGGCGAGCGATTTCCGTCTTGAGGGAATCTATGGTGTTGAAAAGCGACGACGATTCATTCCTCAGACGGACTCCCTTTTCATACCAGGGTCCTGTCTTGGCTGGATTTTTCTCGTAAAGTTCCTTCAGATAATGGAACTGCACGTCGTTTTTCGCCGACATGTTGAGGTTAGTGCGGTGTAGTCCCTCATGCACCTGGTTGAAACCGTTGAGCACGTCGCTCGACACGTTTAGGGCAAGCATGGCTGTGAGGACGATATACATAAGGTTTATCATCCTCTGCCTTGGCGACATCCTCGCTACATTGTTTCCTCCTGCCACGTTGGTTATGTTGTATTATCGATTAATAATAAATTCAGTGTAAATCAGGCTTCAATCGTCGTTGTTTGAAAACGGGTTGGAATCCGTGCGTGCGCCCATCATGGGGTTCTGCATGTTGATGGTCATGGCGGTGATCATCTTTTCATATACGGCGTTGAGCTGCTTCATGTATCTTGCCATCTTTTCGGTTTCCTCGCAGTATCTCGAAGACTCATTGGCCGATTTCTCATACATGTCGCGGATATCCTTCATGCTGCGGTTGACGCGGTCGATGGTTTCGAGCTGGCTCGACACGCTTTTGAGCTGGATTTCATAGATGGTGTTGAGCCCGGCGATGTTGCGGTTGAGGTCGGCCATGCGGTCGGCATAACCGGTGGAATTCTGCGAGATGGTTTCGGAGTTGCCGGTGATGGCCCGGTATGACTGCAGCAAGGCTTCGCTCGCCTCGTTGAGGGAGCGGGCGGTCTCCTGCAGGCGTTCCATCTGCTCGGAGAGCGATTTCATCCCTTCCATGTATTGGGTCGAGGCGTCGGCCAATCCATCTACCGGTACAGGCGGTACATATCCTCCGGTCATAGGGGCAGACACTCCGTCGAAGTCCGGCGAGAAACCGTTGCCTCCGGAAATGACTACGCCTCCACCGCCTCCACCCTGGAAACCGGGGCGGTCGTCAGGATTTTTGGAATCGAGCACAGGGAAAACGTCTTCCCAGTTATATTCCCTGGGAGGACGGTCGAAAGCCGTGAGTATGAACATGGCGATTTCCGTGCCCATGCCTATGCAAAGCAGGGTGTTGCCTCCGGGAAGGTGGAGAATCTTGAAAAGCGCACCCCAGATTACGATTGCCGCGCCTATGGAATAGGCGAAGTTGAAGAACCGCTGTCCGCCCTCCCCATGGAGAAAGCGCTCAATGCCGTTGGCGTATTTTCTGATTTTGACCATCTTTATTTCTTTTTCTTTTGGGTGCCTTTTGCAAAACCTATCTGTGAACGGACATTGCGGAACCCTATGTATGACCGTTGCTCATTTTGATATTCCCACATGCGGAGGTCGCTGCGGATATTGTTTGCCACATCTTTCCACGAGCCGCCGCGCACAATCTTGCGCTTCATCTTGTAGGGGTCTTCCTTGGCGGCGTCGTAGCGGTATTCCGGGTTGATGTCGGCAGTCATGTTGTTGATGCTCTCGGTGTAGGCGGTCGAGGTCCATTCCGACACGTTGCCCGCCATGTCGTAAAGCCCGAATTCATTGGGGCTAAACGTGCCTACGGCGGAGGTGATGACATGTCCGTCTCTCACATAGTCGCCGTCCATCGGTTTGAAGTTGGCATAGAAGCACCCCCTCTCGTCGTAGGGAAGGGTTTCTTCCCACGGGAAAGCACTTTCGGAATTTCCGGCTCTTGCGGCATATTCCCATTCCGCCTCTGTGGGGAGACGGTAAGGCTCCACATAAATCCCCTCTTTGCCGAGCGAACGGCGGAGATAGTCGGTGCGCCAGTTGGAGAAAGCGTTTGCCTGTTCCCAGCTCACGCCAACTACGGGGTAGTCATTGTAGCCAGCATGCGAGAAATACATCCTCGTGTAAGGCTCGTTGTAGGCGTTTTCGAAATCGTTTATCCAGCAGGTGGTGTCGGGATATATGTTTACGATGTAAGTGTTGAGGAAATCGAAATCTCCTGTGAGCGGACGGGTGATGGTTTCCCTTACGATTTCGCCTTCTTCGGAAAAATATGCTGTGTCTTTTGAAATTACGGGAAGCTCCGTGGGCACGGGGAGGTCGGTGTTATATTGCCTGCGCGTCGGGTCGAGTCGGTTTTTGCGCTGGGCCGCTGCCGTGTGGTTGAAAATCTCGTAACGGTAGTTGAGCTGCGTCGGGTCGAGTTCGCGGTGTCCGGTGATGGGATTGACGCGATAGACGCTTTCGATTGCCCTCTGCTCGTCTTCGTTAGGATGGCGCCAAGGTATTGGCTTGCTCCAGTTGAGGTAAGGGGTTATGGGGTTGCCCTCGCGGTCTTCCTCGATTTTGAAAGCCTCGTCGCCGCCGTAGGCGGGATCGGCGAGCCGTTCGCGGATGATGGAGTCGCGCACCCAGAACACAAACTGTTTGTATTTGGAATTGGTGATTTCCGTTTCGTCCATCCAGAAAGCATCGACCGATATCCCCTTGGGGTCGGCTTTGATTCCGGCGAGACTGTCGTCTTTCGACGGACCCATGGCTATGGCCCCTCGGTCGATAAGCACCATTCCGTGAGGCGTAGGTTCCGCCCAGGCGAAGCCGCTCACGCCGGTCACTTCGCCGCCGCTTGAGCCGCCTCTTCCGGAAAAGCAAGACGTCAGCGCAAGTGCGAGCAACGGAGCCGCCGCCAATGCCCTGACGCCGGGAGATGCCGGGAGGTTTTTATAGTATTTGAGAGTTCTTTTTATCATCGTCTTCATTATCGCTACATTATCCTGATAGAACGGTGTTTGTTCTTGTTTTTGCCCGAAAGGTCGAGCTTCAGCTGATATCCTGCCACGATTTCATGGCTTCCGGAAGATGCCCCGGAGAGAGCCGATGTGGGATAGTCGAAAGCATAGCCGAGAAAGAAATTCTTATAGTGGGCGCCGACCATTACCGACACCGCGTCATTCCATCTGTAGCCTACGCCAAACGTTATGAATTTATTGTAGGTGGCCCGCATTGTGACGTCGGCTGAAAACGCATCGAAATCAGTTGCCACAAGCACGGATGGCTGCAATTCAAATAACGTATTTTGCAAGGCAATATTGCCGCCTGCGTCAAAATATAAAGTGCGCGGAAGTTCGGTTTCATATTGCTGTGATTCCGTGGATTCGCTCCCTTCCACCGAGAAACTTACTTTGGGGGAGGTGACGTGCATGGCCGCCACGCCTACGTAGAATAGGCGATGTGTGTAATTCACACCAAATGAGACATCAAAGGCATTGCCCGAAAGGTCTTGGGTGGGGATGGCCGGGTCGGTGGGCTGATGGAAGTCGTCGTCGCCGGGTATATACACTTCAGAGCCTTTGAAGCGGGTGTTGTAATATCCGGCCTGCAGCCCTATGCCGAGTTGCCCTTTAAGAAACTTTAACTTGTAGCTTCCCTGTGCGTTGATAAGCATGTTTGAAAAAAGTCCGATGCTTTCCTGCGATATCGTCACACCAGCCCCAATCCTTTTCCCCGCCACTTTGAAAGGCATGTCGCCTGTGGCCACGAAGCTTTTCGGGGCGTTGGTTACGCCCACCCATTGCAGCCTCGCGCCTCCCCTTATGCGTATAAAATCGGTGTCGCCGGTTTTTGCGGGGTTGTAGAGGGTAGGCATCGCCCAATATTGGGTGAAGAGCATGTCGCCCTGAGCCATGGCGGCGCATACGAATGCCATGACAGCCACGAGCAATGCCGCCGCGCGGCGGTAGAGATTGGAGCGTGATATGTATTCGGTTGCTTGTTTCACTTGAGGTCGGTTGGTTGAGAGGTGTGGGAGAGTCCGGTGCATCATTCGAAATAGAAGGAGAGGACCACCATGTTGGATTTCACTTTCGAGAGTGACTGGGTCATCTTGAAAGTCTGCGGATCATCGACGAGGTCGGGCCGGTCATGGCGCAGAATGTCGGTGAGCCCGAAACAGAATTTTATTTCCGGGTTAAGCTTGAAGAAGGGGAGATAAAAATCCACCCCGAGCCCGACGCACAGGTAGGCGTCGGCCGTGTTGAACATCAGTGCCTCCGACCTTTTTTTGCTGACGTCGAATGTCGCCATGGCTCCGAGTGTGATGTAAGGGCGCGTGTTGCGCATGCGGTCGCCGGAGATTTTCAGGTCGAGGGGGGTTACGACATAGGCGCTTTTCACATCCTGCGATGTGCGGAGGTCGCTGTTGTAGTCTATCATGGTGACGTTTTTGCTTCCGAAATACATGCCGGGGGAGAAGCGGAGATTAAAATATTTATGGAGGCGAAGGTCGGCAAGGACGTTGACGCAAAACCCGGGGGAGAAGTCGGGGACTTCCGCCACCCATCGTTCCCCCTCAGGAGTGACGAATCCGTTGTGGGTGAAAGAAAGGTCTTGCACGTGTGCGCCTACGGAAAAACCGAGATGCCATCGTTTGAGGTCGGCATAGGGGCGGTTGTCGAGTTTGTCGCCCGGCCTTGACCATGCCGGGACGACGGCTACGATGACGACAGCCAACGTCAGCAGTGCGCGCACTGCCCTTTCCGGAACGATATGACTACAAATGTTGTTCATTATGTGTAATAACGAAAAGCCAACTGTCATTATTGCGGCATAATTCCGCTTGCAAACGGTTGTGGGTTCGTTATAAATTCTTAACTTTGCATAATCCAATAATATTACCGAATAGATGAACTGGGAGCAATTGATAAGCGACAAGCGTCTTGGCATGGAGGAGTTTCATGACAGCCGGACACACATACGCAGTGATTTCCAGCGTGATTACGACCGTATGATTTTCTCTTCACCTTTCCGGCGGCTCCAGAACAAGACACAGGTGTTCCCTCTGCCGGGGAGCATTTTCGTACACAACCGGTTGACACATAGTCTGGAGGTGTCGTCGGTGGGACGCTCTATGGCCCGTGAGGCATGGCTGAGGATGAGCCATGCTCCCGCGTCGCCGGACTTGGCAGGGGGGCTTGAACAGATTCCCGACATAGTGGCCGCCGCATGCCTCTGCCATGACCTCGGCAACCCGCCTTTCGGACATTCGGGAGAGAAAACGATTGCAACCTGGTTCAGCGAGGGGAAGGGTTTGGAATTGAAGGAACGGCTTACCCCACGGCAGTGGGCCGATTTTTCCAGATTCGAGGGGAATGCCAATTCTTTCCGTCTTCTCGCCCATCAGTTTTGCGGACGCCGCAAGGGTGGTTTCGCCATGACCTACAGCACGCTCGCATCTATAGTGAAATATCCTTGGACATCGCTCCATGCAGGCTCGAAAGGTAAATTCGGTTTTTTCGAAAGCGAGGAAGCTGATTACCGTAAAGTGGCGAAGGAATTAGGTATCCCTGAAACCGGCGAGGGGGTATTCGCGCGTCATCCGTTGGTCTATCTCATGGAGGCGGCCGACGATATCTGCTACCAGGTGATGGACATAGAAGACTCCCATCGTCTCGGAATCCTCTCCACCGCCGAGGTGAAAGACCTTCTTCTTTCTTTTTTTGACCTGAAGAACAGGGCGAGGATGGAGCGCGCCATGAACCATCTCGACGACCCCAACGAGCAGGTGGGTTATCTGCGCTCGAACGCGATAGGGGCTATGGTGGCGGACTGTGCCGCCGTTTTTGCCGAAAGGGAGGAACTTCTTCTCTCCGGGGAGCCGATGAAGCCGCTCGTGCAGCAGATGGACCCCCTTCTCGCCGAAGCTTATTCGCGGTGTTCGAAGACAGCATGGGGGAAGATTTATTGTGCATCGGATGTGGTTGACGTGGATATCGCCGGCAACAGGATTCTCACATATCTTATGGATTCGCTCATGGAGGCGGTGCTTCATCCCGAAAGAAATTCTTCGAGGCTGTTGCTGCTAAAGATTCCGAGGCAATACGACACACGTGCCGATTCTCTCTACGAAAGGGTGCAAAGCGTGCTCGACCACGTTTCGGGCATGACCGACGTCTATGCCCTCGATCTTTTCAGGAAGCTGAACGGACACTCCCTTCCCGCCGTTTAACGTTATAATGATTGTATCATGTCTTTTGAAATACGTTTATGAAATACAGGATAGCACTTCTTCTCTTATCCCTTTTCCCGGTTCTGGCGTTTGCCAGGGATTATAAGCCGGGCGACATTGTCAACCCGAATATAGCCGACAGGCGGGTATATGTAGCAGATCCCGGTAACATGGTCGGCCCGGAGGTGAAGGCGCGTGTGAACGACGCGCTCTACCGGCTTCGCCAGCAGACAAGCGCTGAAGTCGTGGTGGCGGTGGTGCCGTCGATAGGCGACACGCCGATTGAGGATTTTACCGAAGAATTGTTCACGTCGTGGGGCATCGGAAAGAGCGATAAAGACAACGGGGTGCTTATCCTGATTGCCCCGGAACAGAAGCGTGCCAGAATCCAGACAGGTTATGGCGTGGAAGGAGTTTTGCCCGACATTTCCGCCAAAAAGATTATCGACCGCGACATAGCTTCCAACATGAGGGAAGGGAACCTTGACGCCGCCGTGGAGGCTTCCGCCCTCGACGTGGCAAAGGTGTTGTCAGACCCTGTGGCTGCCGATGAACTCAAGAGCGGCGAGGGTGAGGCCTGGCAAAGAAACGAAGCCCCCCTGTCGAAAGACGATATAATGAAATTCGTGTGGTATGTGGCGTTGATGTTCATGCTTTTGGCTTGGATTCTTCTTTTCTATGACGTTTTCAACACCCGGGGGAAAGACCCCTACCATAAGGCGGTGACTTGGCAAAACCACAGGATAGCATATTGGGTGCTTGCAGTCTGTTCCCTTGGAATGGGGATAATACCGGCGGTGCTTGCAGAGTTGTTTCGTTATCGTGCGCGCAACAAACCAATCAAATGCTCGGTCTGCGGCACGAAGATGCGCAAATTGAACGAGGAGGAAGACAACGAGCTTCTTAATCCGTCGCAAGACTTCGAGGAACGGATCAAAACGGTGGATTATGACGTATGGGAGTGCCCTAAATGCGGTGCGGTGGAGCGGTTTCCGTTCAAAGCCAAGCAGATGAAATATTCGGAGTGCCCGAACTGCCACACCGTGGCGATGTGTCTCGTGCGCGACCATACCATCCGCCCGGCCACAACGCGGAGCGAGGGGATAGGAGAGAAGATTTATGAATGCCAGTTCTGCCATTTCA
>CABRKI010000068.1 GCA_902471455.1 uncultured Porphyromonadaceae bacterium
TCTCGAGCCGTTGTCAGCCACAAAGAGGTCAACGTCATCGCCCGAAGTGTATTTTGATGCAGAAGGGATAAACTCCTTTAGAAGTTTTTTCCCGTTCCAGTTGAGGATTATTACAGCAAGCTTTTTCATTTCAACCTTATTCTATGTGCGATGCGTTGATTATCTCCGGTTCCGTAGGATGCACCGAGTCGAGACGGACGCGGCTGATGGTGTTGATGAGTTCTGGAATATAAGGTGCTTCCACACGGAGGTAGTTGTCGGTGAGTCCGTGCATCATCTCGCCTCCCGACGGCTGTTCCCACAACACGGGGCGCACGCTCCCGAGTGCCTTTTCCATGAACGCGCCTGTTTTCCTGTCGGAAAGGGCAGTCAGGAGCGCCACTCTCCGGTGCTTCTCTTCCTGCGACACGGCGTCGCCGAGAAGGAGCGCCTTGGTGCCGGGGCGTTCGGAATATGGGAATACGTGATACCTCGTCACGTCAAGGCTGCCGGCGAAATCGAGGCTTTTCTCCCATTCTTCAGGCGTTTCCCCCCTTGCGCCGGCTATTATATCGACTCCGATGAAGGCGTCAGGAATCAACTCCCTTATGGTTTCTATGCGTGCGCGGAAAAGCGACGTGTCATATCGGCGGTTCATTAGGCGAAGCACCTTGTCCGACCCCGATTGAAGGGGGATGTGGAAGTGTGGCATAAACGCCCTGGCTTCCTTTGCAGTCCATTCTATTATCTCTTCGGTGAGAAGGTTGGGCTCTATCGACGAAATGCGGAAACGCTCAATCCCTTCCACCCCGTCGAGCGCACGCAGGAGGTCGAAAAGGGATTGGTCGTTGTCTTTGCCGAATTCGCCGATATTCACCCCCGTTATGACAATCTCTTTCCCTCCCTGTGAGGCTGCTTCTGAAGCCATCTTCACAAGATCGGCTATGTTGCCGGATCGCGACCTTCCCCTTGCGAACGGAATCGTGCAATAGGTGCAGAAATAGTCGCACCCGTCTTGTACTTTCAGGAAATATCTCGTGCGGTCGCCCTTTTCGCAGGATGGGGAAAACTCGGTGATTTTTAGTGCCGGGGTCACTTCCATCCGTTTCCTGCGGTCGGTTATCCATGAATCGATATATTCTGCCATTTTCAGTTTTTCGTTCGATCCGATTACGATATCCACTCCCGGCAGTTGCGCCACCTCTTCAGGTTTCAGCTGTGCGTAGCAACCGGTCACGGCGATGGCTGCCGAGGGATAACGGGCGGCGAGACTTCGGATTAGCCGTCGTCCTTTTTTATCGGCCACTTCCGTCACTGAGCAAGTGTTGACAACGCAGATGTCGGGTGTTTCCCCTTTGGCGGCGCGCATTATGCCGCGCCCCGCAAGCATTTTTCCAATCGTGGAAGTTTCCGCGAAATTGAGTTTGCAGCCCAAAGTGAAATAGGCTGCTTTAAGGATTTGGGAATTGTCGGTCATGTTGCAAAGTTAATAAAAAAATTGAACAGGAAGATGGACCCTCTCCGGGGAAAAGGATGAACCAACGAAAGAATAAGTACGTTAAAATGAAAAAAAGAACGTAAATATGTGAAAAAATGAAAAAATGGGATGAAAAGATTGACAAATGGGGTATGAATTTATTAACTTTGCACAAATTATGGGATTTACGTGCTGAGGGCTGACCCGACGTGCGATGCATTTCCCTTAACGGCATGTGCGGGACACATGAAACTATCCAGAGGATATGAAACATAATAAAGAGATAAAGATCTCGTATTGGGCGGCGCACCTTACGACAATCGTGAGCGTAACGTTGGTGCTCATCATCATAGGGATTATCGCTTTGATTACGGTCAGTGCGGCTACCGAAACCCGCAGGTTGCGCGAGCGTCTGCAGGTAAGCGTGGTGATGGCCGACAACGTCGGCGATTCCGTCGCCGTCAGTCTTGCAAAAGAAGTGGCCACACGTCCTTTCGCGCTTTCCGTGGACGTCGTGACCAAGGAGGATGCACTTAAAAATTGGAAAAACGACACCGGAGAAGACCTTGAGGCGCTTTTCGGTGTGAACCCTTTGTCGCCAGAGGTTGCGTTCACTGTCAAGTCCGACTACGCTTCTGAAGCGGCATTGAAGAAGATTGAAAACGAACTGAAAGCGATGCCCGGGGTGGAATCCGTGGCGTTGCCCGATTCCACCATGGTTGAAAACATGAACCGCAACATCGAGACTTTCGCGCTTGTGCTCGGAGTCATAGCCGTGGTCATGATAGTTATATCGTTCGTGTTGATTAATAATACGGTGCATCTTGCCGTCTATGCGAGGCGGTTTACAATCCATACTATGCAGCTCGTTGGCGCCACAAACGGTTTCATCCGCCGTCCGTTCATACTCAACAACATGCTTTCCGGATTGATTTCCGGGCTTGCCGCTTCCGGCATAATGGCTGTGGCGCTTGCCGCCGCTCCCGGAGGTGGATTCACCGACGTGGCTTCATATATAAGCTGGGAGACCTATGGCATCGTGGCTGCCGGTATGGTCGCCGCAGGTGTCTTGCTGTGCGGAATAGCTGCCTGGATAGCCACAACCCGTTATCTCCGTCAGGACTATGAAGACCTTTTCCGATAGAATTTACGGAGCAGGAGTTTATGATTTACATAAATAGAATAACCCGAAAAATATAAAGCTGATATGGCAATAAACATAAACATAGAGAAACCGGACCCCCAGGGGCTTGACAGAATCGAAGCTAAAGACCGTCCGTTTTCAAAGCAGAATTATTATATGATGGGAGGATGCCTCGCCCTCATCGTCATTGGTTTTATACTTATGAGCGGAGGCGGAAGCACCGAGGAAAACGGATTCAATCCTGAAATTTTCAGCACCCGGCGCATTGTGGTGGGACCGTTGCTTTCGTTCCTCGGGTTCCTGCTTATGGCTTTTGCCATAGTCTATTCCCCTTCGAAAAGGAAAGCCGCCAAGGTGGCCGCCAAAGAGGAACCGATCAAGACTGACGAAGAAATCGATTATAACAACAATTAAGAATTTTTTAAGGCGGCCCCGTGCCGCCCCTATATCCAGTTTAGACTATGGAATGGTTAGACGCTCTTATTCTCGGGATAGTGCAAGGGTTGGCGGAATATCTGCCTATCAGTTCAAGCGGACACCTCGAGATATTCCGTGAGATATTGGGAATTGACCTCCCCTCCGACAAGATTCTCCAATTCGACCTTATCCTTCATGCTGCCACCGTTTGCTCCACCATCGTGGTGCTTTGGCCGATGTTTTCGAAGCTTTGCAGCAGCTTTTTCTGCTTCAAACGCGACAACGATTTCTATTACGTATGCAAGATTCTTCTTTCCTGCATACCGGTGGCCATCGTCGGGCTCTGTTTCAAGGATTTCGTAGAAGGCTTCTTCGGTAGCGGGCTGACAGTGGTGGGCGTATGCCTCATCATAACCGCCGCGCTTCTTACTTTCGCCCATCTCACGGGGCGCCGCACCGATGGCAACGGTATGGTCAGCGCAGAGAAGGGACGCGACATCTCGTGGCTCGATGCCTTTGTCATCGGTTGCGCCCAGGCTATCGCTGTGCTTCCCGGTCTCAGCCGTAGCGGCACCACCATCGCTACCGGTATTCTTCTCGGCGACAAACGCGACAAGGTTGCGTCGTTTTCGTTCCTTATGGTCATTATCCCTATTCTCGGGGAGGCGCTCCTCGATGTGAAGGAGATTGTCACCACTCCCGCAGCTCAAGGCGATAATGCCGTTGGCGCTATGGCTCTCGTAATCGGATTCGCGGCTTCCTTCATAGTGGGCTGTTGTGCGTGCAAGTGGATGCTGAGTCTCGTGAAACGTGGAAAACTCGTATGGTTTGCCGCCTATTGCGTATTGATGGGCGTTGTCTGCCTCCTATGGAGATAATCAACCGATTTCACATCTACTTGTCAAGATATGGATTTCATTAGCGGAGAAATAATCGGAATAGACAAACCTTTAGGATGGACGTCGTTCGATGCCGTCAAGCGCGTGAGGGGTGCCATACAACGCCGCCTCCATCTGAAGAAATTCAAGGTGGGGCATGCCGGCACCCTCGACCCTCTTGCCACAGGGGTGTTGATAGTGTGTACCGGAAGGGCCACCCGCAAAATCGATGAGCTTCAGAGTGGCGCAAAGGAATATGTCGCTACTATCCGTCTTGGTGCCACCACTCCGAGTTTCGACCTTGAGACTGCGGTAGATAAGGAATATCCTTGGGAACACATATCCAAAGAAAGGGTAGAGGAGGTGCTCCCCGGATTCACTGGCAGCATAATGCAGGTGCCACCCGTTTTTTCTGCCGTGAAAGTTGACGGCAAACGTGCTTATAATCTCGCGCGTAAGGGAAAGGAGGTGAATCTTAAGCCCAAGGCTCTTGAAATAAGCGAGATGGAACTCCTCGATTTCAGTCTTCCCGAGATAACGCTGAGGATTGTTTGCAGCAAAGGCACTTACATACGCGCCATTGCCCGCGACATCGGCGAGGCTCTCGGAAGCGGGGCTCATCTCACTGCGTTGAGGCGCACAAGGGTAGGCGATATACGTGTGGAAGATTGTCTCGGCGTAGCCGAGGCGGTGGAGAAAATTGCAAACACCGACATCACATATCCGGAAGACTACCGTCTGCCGGAGGAAAACTGAAAAGTATTCCATAATTAAAAAATGATCAACCATGGGGCACAGAGATGCCTCGATAAATAAAAAACGAACAATCGAATACAACGGAATGAAACTCTCACAGTTCAAGTTCAAACTTCCTGACAGTCTGATAGCACAGTATCCGTCAGAAAATCGTGATGAATGTCGTCTTATGGTGGTTGATGCCAAGACGGGCAATATATCGCACCATGTTTTCAAGGATATTCTGAATTTCTTTGAAGACGGCGACGTAATGATTTTCAACGACACCAAGGTTTTCCCTGCCCGGCTCTACGGAAACAAGGAAAAAACCGGTGCATGCATAGAGGTTTTCCTTCTCCGTGAGCTCAATATGGAGCAGAAATTCTGGGACGTGCTCGTGGAGCCGGCCCGGAAAATAAGAATCGGCAATAAACTTTACTTTGGCGACGACGACTCCATGGTGGCGGAGGTTATCGACAACACCACTTCGCGCGGGCGCACGCTCCGTTTCCTTTACGACGGCCCTCACGATGAGTTCAAAGAGGCTCTTTATTCTTTGGGCGAGACCCCGCTGCCGGAATATATCACCCGCAAGGTGGAAGACTGGGATGCCGACCGCTATCAGTGCATTTTCGCCAAGAACGAGGGTGCGGTTATGGCTCCCGCAGCCGGGCTCCATTTCAGTCGTGAACTTCTCAAACGTTTGGAAATAAAGGGCGTGGAAAGAGGATTCCTTACCCTCCACAGTGGAAGGGGCAACTTTAAGGACATCGACGTGGAAGACCTTACCAAACATCGCATGGACAGCGAGGAGATGTATGTCAACGAGGATCTCGTCGAAATGGTAAATGCCGCCAAAGACCGTGGGTCGAGCGTATGCGCCGTTGGCACTTCCGTGTTGCGTGCCGTGGCAAGTGCTGTGTGCATGAACGGCCATCTCATGACCTACGAAGGTTGGACCAACAAGTTCATCTTCCCCCCCTATGACTTCACGGTTTGTAACTCTTTGGTTTCCAATTTCCACATGCCTTTGAGCACCATGCTCATGATGGTGGCTGCTTTCGGAGGCTACGACACTGTGATGAAGGCATACGAGGTGGCCGTGAAAGAGAAGTATCAGTTCGGTGCTTATGGCGACGCGATGCTGATTCTCCGCTGATGACCGCAGGCAATCACTGGGTATGCCCGCTGATTGCACAAATATGGAGTAGAAATATCCAATAATTAAGCAATATATGAATTATTTCATCCGAGGGTAGTCGGGATCGTGAGATTCCGGCTACCCGCCTTTTTATGTATCATGTAATCAAGAGAAAACCTCGTGAATAACCGCCAGCGATTTCAGGTTGGCGGTGCCTGGGAAGTGTATCCCGTAATAGTGGAGCAGGCGGTCAATAATCCGTAGCCTGAGCGGGCCGTTAAGTCTGAGCACTCTCGCGTTTGAGAAATTAATCCGGCATAGTTTCGCGGCGAAAGCGGCTTCGTCGCCCGTGAGCACGTCGCGGTGTACGGGGGGGACAGCTACAAATGTGCCCGACTGCATGTCGAGGAAGCATCCGGGCCGATAGTCTTCGGGGTCGGGTTGTATTCCCGTGAACGGCAATAGCGATGACAGGAAGACCACATGGAAATCGGCGGTCTTTTTCTTCATGTTGTCAAACAGCATCAACGAATTGAAGATATAATCCCAAAGGTTTTCGTCGGGCATCGTGGCGCGCAGCAGTTTGTTGAGGAATTCGGAAAGGAATAACGCCACCATCTGTTTCACGGGGTTGAAATAAATGTCGCCCCATACGTGATGCATGGAAAACGTGCCGAGTTTCTGTAGTTCCGCAGTCTGCCGGAAATTCATGTCGCCTTCTATCACGGCCAATGGTTGCAGCCGGGCCTGTCTCAATTTACCCGGTTTCCCTCCGCCCGCCGCCGAAAGAAACGAAAGCCTGCCTCGTGTACGCGTGTAGAGCGTCACGATATTATGGCGGTCGGAATGGCGCGTAATGTCGATTACTATGCCCACGAATTTTTCTGTCATATCGCGAAGTTAAGAATAAAAAATGTATTTGTCAAACCATTTTGTGACTATGGTGTTAAAATAAAAGAACAAACTCTAAATAACGAATACTATGGCTGACACAAAAAGCATCAAAGGCACGAAGACCGAGCAGAATCTTGCCAATTCTTACATTGCCGAGTCGTGTGCTTATTCACGTTACACATATTTTGCGCAGGCCGCGCAGAAGGAATCATATTTCCAGTATGCCAATATCTTCACCGAGACGGCCGAAAATGAGCTTCATCATGCCAAGATTTATTTGAAGCTTCTCAAAGAGGGGGCGGTCACGTCTGCTCCGATTCCGGTCGATCCGGGTATACTTACCCCCACGGTAGATAACCTGAAAGTGGCTGCCGAAGAGGAAAGGAATGAGGGTGTCGGGCTATACACGGCATACGCAAAAGTAGCCGATGAAGAAGGTTTCCCTGAAATCGCTAAGACTTTCCGAGCCATCGCTACGATAGAGCAGCGTCATGAAGACCGGTTCGAACTTATGCGCAAGCGTATAGAAGACGGCACCGTATGGAAACGCGACGAGCCTATCAAATGGCAGTGTCAGGTGTGTGGCTATATATATGAAGGCACCGAGCCACCGGAGAAATGCCCTGCATGCGCACATCCTTACCAGCATTTCATGCCCGAGGAAGACAATTATTGAAAATTGCATATTGATTATTGAAATTGCAAACTCAAGGGAATCTGCCGGGATTCCCTTTTTTAGTTTCTATAATGGCTAATGACCAAAGACTCCCGACTAAAGACTCCCGACCAAAGATTATGCATTTTGAATCATGCATTCAATCTCACAATGCATCCAAAAAAAGTCTATCCCTTTTCACAAAGGAATAGACCGAAACCTTAATCTTAATTATACTATGAAAAACACGATGCAAAGTTAAGGCAAATTCCATAAAAAACAAAACAGGGCGGTTTATTTTTCAGATTATTAACGAATATTATGTGGAAAATAGTTACTTTTGCAGTGAAGTTGACTCCTCTCCGGCATTGTCGCCGCAGCAATGAAGTCCGGCATCTCGCGAGTTGAATGGAAAGTCTTTATCAATATCTTTGGAAATCACGTATGTTCGGAAGGCGTCTTGCCGCTACCGACGGAACCGAGATCGAGGTCATCGATCCCGGACGGCATAATATGGATGCCGGTCCCGATTTTTTTAATTCAAAGATAAGGATAGGAGGCGAACGATGGGCGGGAAATGTGGAAATCCATGTAAAGGCATCCGATTGGTATCGACACGGACATGATTCGGACCCCGCTTACGACGGTGTTATCCTCCATGTGGTCGGCGTGTCGGATAAAAGGGTGCGCCGCACCGACGGCTCTCTCATTCCACAGGTGGAAATCATCATGCCTGAAGATTTTTTCCGCACTTATGCCATGTTGTCGTCGGAGATGGCGGATGTCCGTTGCGCTCCGAGGCTGCATACTGTCCCGGCCCTCGCGGTGACCGATTGGCTTGAATCACTTTCTGTCGAAAGGGTGCAGAAAAAAAGCGAAAAAGTGCTCGATATTTGCAAAAACTGCGGAGGCGACTGGGAGCAGACATGCTTCATTATGCTTGCCCGCGCCCTGGGGTTCGGTCTAAACGGCGAACCTTTCGAAATGCTTGCGCGTTCCGTTCCGCTGAAGGTGCTCCATCACCATTCCGACAATCCTCTTCAGCTTCAGGCCATTCTTTTCGGCCAAGCGGCGATGCTTGATTCTTCGCTTCATATTTTCGACGAATATTATCAGTTGCTTTGCCGTGAATATTATTTCCTTGCCCGTAAATACGGCCTGCGTCCCATGCGGCAGGGGGTATGGAAATATGCCCGTACGCGTCCGCAGAACTTCCCTCACCGTCGCATAGCTTTTCTCTCTAAAGCTTGTGAGGACGGCTTTTCATTGTTCTCGAAAATTCTTGATGCCCGCAGCAGCGAAGAGGATATGCGCAAGATTTTCGGTTGGAAACTTGAAGGATATTGGCATTCCCATTTTTCATTCGATGTCGATGCCCGGGCTGTGGCGGATACGCTTTCACAGTCGAGCGTGACGCTCCTTATTATCAACGTCGTCGTTCCGCTCCTCTATGCGTGTGCTATGACGAGGGGGGATGCCGATATTGCTGAGAAGGCCATCGACATTCTTTCCTCCCTGCCTGCCGAGGTCAACACAATAACCAGGCGTTGGGCGCAGTTAGGATTAGAGGCGCGTAGTGCCTTACGCAGCCAGGCGTTGATTCATTTACAAAGGGAATACTGCGAAGCGCGGAAATGCCTTTATTGCCGGTTCGGACATCGCTTGCTGCGATATTCATCTCTTCCTTGACCATTAATTGAGCAAAGTTGTTATATAGAAAAGTAAAATTAATAAATGCCACGCGACAGACTAACAAAAAATATACGCGGTTTTCGTGAAGACAGGGTTTTCACGTTTATCAACGACGGCGCTTCCGACGCCGGGTTGCTTGCTTTCGTTTCGGAAAAGATGCCCGACAGAAGCCGCACCGATCTGAAATCATGGCTTAAACACGGACAGATGATGATAGACGGCGTTGTCAACACCGCTTTCAACGCTCCCGTGCCTCCCGGTGGGAAAGCGGAGGTGAATGTGGCGCGTCCGTTTGTCGTGCTTCGGAATCCCCGCTTGCAGCTCGTCTATGAAGACGACGACGTTATCGTAATCAACAAGGGCTACGGGCTTCTTTCCGTAGGCACGCAGAGCCATAAAAAAGAGGAAACCGCCTACGACATACTCCGCAACTACCTGAAGGAGAAAGATCCCCGCAACAAACTCTATGTGGTGCATCGTCTTGACCGCGACACGTCGGGGCTTATGATGTTTGCCAAAAACGAAGAGGCGCAGGAAAACCTTCGTCATAATTGGAACAATATGGTGCTCGACCGGCTTTACGTTGCCCTTCTCGAAGGATACGTGAAGGAAGACTCCGGGTTTGTGAAGAGTCATCTGGCGGAGAATTCCCAGTTTGTGGTTTATTCCACCGACGAGCCGGGCGAAGGTAAGCTTGCGCTCACGCGCTTCAATGTGTTGAAACGCGCCAACGGCCTGTCGCTCGTGGAGTTTTCGCTCGACACGGGCCGGAAGAACCAGATTCGCGTACATGCCTCCGAAATGGGACATCCGATTTCGGGCGACCGCAAGTATGGCGCCAAAGAGAGCCGTCTTCACCGTTTGTGCCTGCATGCAAGGACACTGCGTTTCGCCCATCCCATCACGCGCAAGGATATGCGCTTCGAGCTCCCCGTGCCGTCGAGGTTCCTCGATGCCGTGAAAACGGGAAAAGGCGGTGATAAAGAATAAGATTATAAAGCATTGAAAAAGCCATGCCAATAGATACTTCGTCATATTATCCGGAAGTGCCGTCGCCCGACGGCGGCAACGATTCGTTCAGTCTTAACCGCAGGGATGGTGGACTTTTCGGTACCCCTCCTACGCCACCCCCTCCACCTGCAGGCGGCAACAACGACGGCGGTCGTGGGCAGGAACCTCCTCAACATTCTGTTACGGAAAAAGATTTGCCTGCCACCGGTGCCGAACGTTTTGCCAACGGTGTTTCCGACGTGCTTTCGTGGGTGCTCGTGCCGCTGTTGATGCCTGTCTATGGTCTGATACTTGCTTTCGGGCTTTCCATTCTCGATGTCGCGCCGATGGGTATGCGCATAGTCTTTACCCTTATAGTCGCCGGTATCGATGTGGTGGTTCCAATGCTTCTGATTATTCTCCTGAAGAAGATGGGGTTGATTCAAGACCTCGGTCTTAACGGCAGGAAAGAACGGCTCATCCCTTACGTGATAACCACCGTATGTTATGCCGGAACGGCATGGTTCATGGCTGCCAAAGGCGCACCGCTTTGGCTGAGTATGTTTTTTGCCGGTGGCGGACTTGCCAGCCTCATCAATCTGTTGATTAATTTCTCTTGGAAGATATCGGCGCACGCAGCCGGCATAGCCGGCATTGTGGCTTTGCTTATCCGGATTCAGAAAGACGGCTCTCCGGAACCGGAACTGTTTTTCTGGCTGCTCCTGACCATAGTCCTTGCCGGGCTCCTCGGCTCAGCACGTGTATGGCTCGGCCGCCACACCGTCTGGCAGGTGCTCGCCGGCTACGCGGTAGGCTTCTGCAGTGTCTTCTTCCTCACGATGATATAATCTTATCCAGTAAGTTCCTTAAGGTCCTTAAAGACCTTAAAGACCCTAAGGACCTTAACGCCCTTTTTTTAACCTAACCTGACAACAATGACCTTATATAATTACAGCAGACGCAAAAGCAGCGTTACAAAAGTAGGAAACATTGCGATAGGCGGCGACAATCCTATCCGCATTCAGTCGATGAACAATACTTCCACCCTTGACACCGCCGGGAGCGTGGCACAGGCCCTCCGAATAGCCGAAGCCGGAGGCGAGATTGTGCGCCTCACCACGCAGGGCGTGAAAGAGGCGGAGAATATGGCGGAAATCCGTAAAGGCCTTGACGCCGCCGGATGCCGGGTGCCGTTGGTGGCCGACGTCCATTTTAATCCCAACGCCGCATTCAAGGCGGCTGTCACATGCGAGAAAGTGCGCATAAACCCCGGTAATTTCGTCGATGCCGCCCGCACGTTCAAGAAACTCGAATTCACCGACGAGGAATATGCTGCGGAAATTGAAAAAATCCGCGAAACGCTCGTGCCGTTCCTGAATATCTGCAAGGAACATCACACCGCCGTGCGTCTCGGAGTGAACCATGGTTCCCTTTCCGACCGTATCATGAGCCGTTATGGCGACACTCCCGCCGGAATGGTGGAATCGGTGATGGAGTTCCTGCGCATTTGCCGCGAAGAAGATTTCAACGACATCGTGATATCCATAAAGGCTTCGAACGTGGTCGTGATGGTCGAGACTGTGTTCCTTCTCGACCGCAGGATGCGTGGGGAGGATATGGATTTCCCGCTACACCTCGGCGTGACCGAGGCAGGCGACGGGGAAGACGGCAGAATCAAGAGTGCGGTAGGCATCGGGGCTCTCCTCTCCCATGGATTGGGCGACACTATCCGCGTTTCCCTTACGGAAGACCCGGAAAAGGAGATTCCGGTGGCTAAGAAACTCCGCGAATACATTGTGGCGAGAGAAGCGCAGACTCCTGTCGTTGAGCCGGAAAAAGTGGCGGAAGGGTGTTCGCGCGACCATGCCTTGAAGATAGAAGGTTTTGAGACCGTCACATATCCTATTGTGGTGGGTCTCGACATCGAGAAAGTGCCCGATTCGTGGCATAATGTTGATGCCGCCTCCGGGCCGGAACTGTTTCCCGATGTCCTTCCCGTGGTTGTCAGCTCCAAAAATTTGAACCGTCCCGGCGAGATAGCGTCGTGGATTGACCGTTTTGTGGCTGCCGGCGGAAAGAACCCTGTGATAATAAAAATGCATTATGATGATTCCGGGCTTGAGGATTTCCAGATAAAGGCGGGTGCCGATTTCGGTGCGTTGCTTTTGGGCGGCTATGGCAGCGGAATCATGATTGACGCCCCCCGTTTTTCAAAGGAAGAAATCAACTCCGTGGCCCTCGGGCTTCTTCAGGCAGCCCGTTTGAGGATAAGCAAGACGGAATATATCGCCTGCCCGAGTTGCGGCAGGACGTTGTTCGACCTCCAAAGTACGCTCCGCGACGTGAAGGCCGCCACCGCCGGATTGAAAGGTTTGAAAATCGGTGTTATGGGATGCATAGTCAACGGTCCCGGCGAGATGGCGGATGCCGACTATGGCTATGTCGGTGCCGGCCCGGGCAAGGTAAGCCTCTACAAAGGCAAGACCCTCGTGAAGAAGAACATCCCCTCCTCCGAAGCCATAAAAGAACTACTCGCCCTCATCGACTCTGACAAATAATATCAATAATAAATAACTTTTAAGAGCGCGCTCCTTAAAATTTCAAGGAACGCGCTCTTAATCCTTATTCATCATCCTTCACCGGATAGGTTCTTTGCTCTATATTCCGATGGAGTCATCCCTATGGCTTCTTTAAATGACTGGGTGAAATAGCGTGGTGTGGTGAATCCTGTTTTGACGGCAATATCGGCTACAAGTAAATTCGTTTCCCTCAAAAGGCGTGCCCCCTCTTCTATACGTAGTTTCTTGATATAGGCGGATGGCGACATGCCGATGCTCGATTGTGTCTTTCTGTAAAGCACGGTCCGTTCCATGGCCATCATCGTGCTGAGGGATGCCACCGACAGTTCTTCGTTCCCAATATTGTTTTTGATATTTCTCGTGAGCCGTTCGATGAATCCGTCGCTTTGGGCCGTTTCTTTTTCCGGTGCCGGATTGTTTGCGTCCCGGTGTTTTTTTGAAGTTGGAAATATAGTCACGGCGGCGATTGTCAGAATCATAATGCCTACTGCAAGTAAGGCTGTCGATGTGGTGTCCGCGCCATCCGTTTCGCCTGACTGCAAGGCATGGTGACGGCGGTGTAGCCCGTAATCATGGCATGCAATGGAATCGGGATGGAATGAGACCGCTCCTCCCGGGAATCCGATGATTATTGTTCCGTCCGGGTCTTTGCGTATTGACCTCGGGCGGAATTCTTTCCCTCTCAGGTCTATGCCGTCGATGATTCCGTAGTTCCTTATTTCAAAATTTCCGTTGCGGTCATGCCTTATCCTGAAAACGCTGCATGACGAAGCACCCCACAGCGTGCTGTCGTCATGTAGGATTAGCGATTGGATGTTATTTGACGCAAGTCCGAAATTTCTGCTTGCCGTGAATAGGGAATCGTTGTCGGGTTTGATTATGATCAGCCCGTTACGGGTGCCGAGATAGGAATATTCCGTGCTGTCGCTTTGGCTGCAATTCGTTGTTCCGTCGGCATATTTTTTTGCCAAAGTCTCAAGGAGAGGTGAACGGAAAATGCTGCGCGACGTTTCGGGAATGTAACGCCGTCCGTTTTGTGTTGAGAAATTCTTTCCACGGGATGGGTCGGAATATAGGAGTCCGCTTTCGGTGGTTCCTATTGCCATTACCCCATTATCGTCCATTTCTATTGAACTCAGGTCTTCGTTTTGCCCGGCTTCAAGTGAAATGTTTTTTACTGACGTCAATGGCTTTCCGTCGCTCCATGAAATTTCGGCGAGGCCCCCTTTCCCTACGGCTATGAAATTCCCTTTTCTGTCTGAAGAAATATCGGAAATCCTGAAAGGAACCGGTGTCGTGCCTATCCAAGACAGTTTGGCGACGCTAAAAAAATATATTTCCCCCATAGTCTCGTCGAGGCTGCTTCTTGAAAAACAAACGGTGTCGTTTGAAATGGCGCAGTTCACGCCACGTTTGAAGCGTTTTATGATGCCGGAAGAGGGTGTTGTTCCCTTATAGACTGGGTTGTCGGTTCCGTCACGTCTTAACACCACCAGTTCGCCTGATTGATAGAAGAGGTAAAGGCGAGTTGGGTCGGCGAGTATATGGAGCGGCCCCGAAGCGTTGCCTGTCATATATTTCATGTCGGAAACCAATCTGTTTTTACCGTTTTCAGATATATACAGTTTCCCTTCGTCGGAAAATGAAGCGATGCAGTCGCCAAAGGGGAATATGTTTGCGGGGGTGTAGGTTATGCCGTGGCGCGACAGGAGCTTTTTAAAATCCGTTATAGGCTTAAGTCCGGGGAAGGTGAAGGCATGTAAGGTCTTGTAATTTTTCAACCATATTATGCTGTCGTTGCTGAAACTCAGTTTTCTGAAGCCCCGGTAGTCGGGTAGTCCCAGACTGTTTTTTATCGAAACATCTTCCGTCTTTACAATATTGCATCTGTCGAAAATCGAAATGGTGGATGTGGTGGCTATTACCATGTTTCCTCCGGGCAGATTTCGTATGTCTCTTATGCGGCTTTCCGGGAACCCGTTTCTCATATCGAGAACCATGAAAGAATCCTCATCGACTTTTTCAGCCGGTGCGGATACCAAGGCGAGCAATATTATGGTCAGTAGTAAGAGAAATCGATTCATGATGCAAATATAGATAAAAAAAGCGGCTTTTGACGATTAAAAGCGTTTTTTGACGGTTAATCGTTCAATTATTGGACGTTGCAACATGATTGGAACTTAAAAACAACACGGTTGGAACATACATAACACTCATATTTCATAACTTTGCAAACGAAAAATATGTAGGGACATGCCTCCGGCATGTTTGACTCCACCCGATTATGAATTTGTATTGTGCATTATGCATTGTGCATTTATTATGAGTCAATATTAAACCATATAAACTATGCAACATCACAACTCCCTGCCGCGTATCTTTGCAGTGATAACGGCTTTCATCTTTTTTTCGCTCCCGGCCATGCCGCAATATGAGGAGCGGAAAGAATCGTCGGTCCGCGACAACCGTTCATTCCGTGAAATTTCTTCTCTACGCAAAATCCCTTTCAATGTCGGATGGAAATTCCGGCTCGTCGGCAAAGACGATGGCAAGACGGATTTCTCCTCCCTTTCGTTAGATGATTCGGCATGGCGCTCCGTCAACCTTCCTCATGACTTTCAGTTCGAACTTCCATGGAAAGAAAACGAGAGCCGCGCACGTGGATTCAAACCAATGGCTGAAGGATGGTACAGGAAGACTTTCTATGCCGACCCTTCATGGAAAGATCTCGATGTATCGCTTGACTTCGGAGGGTTGATGTATTATGGCGACGTTTATGTCAACGGGCATAAGGTCGGTGGCACCGACTATGGTTATGTCGGATTCGAGACGGATATTTCGAAAGTCCTTAATTATGGTGGTGAAAACACCGTGGCGGTATATGCATCCACAGGTAAGAAAAACGGTTCGAGGTGGTACACCGGAGGAGGCCTTTTCCGCGATGTATTTTTAAGTATAAAGAATCCTACCCATATTGCCCGTCATGGAGTGTTTATTACGCCGGAAGTCAAAGACGGATATGCCGATGTGAAAATATCGGTGGAGGTTGATAATTACCGTGGAAAGGAAGTGGAAGCTTTTGCCACCGTTTATTCTCCGGATGGAAAGGAAATTGCTTCAGTGAAGCAGGAAATGCCTTCTTACGACAAACATAATACTGTGGAGGTGGTTCTCCCGGAAATCAAAGTGGAAGCCCCGGAGTTGTGGAGCCCCGATTCTCCGTCGCTTTATTCAGCACAAGTGAAAATCACTTCCAAAGGAATTGTTGTTGATAGCGTTGGCGAAACTTTTGGAATCCGTAAACTCGAGTTTTCCCCCGAATTCGGATTCAGGCTTAACGGAAAGAAGCTTTTCATAAAAGGAAATTCCGGCCATCATGACATGGGCGCGCTCGGGGCAGCCTCCTACGATGTCGCTATAGAGAGAATGATGTTGAGATTGAAGGAGTTCGGATATAATGCCATCCGTTGTTCCCACAATCCTTATAGCGAGAGTTTCACTAAAGTCGCCGACAGGGTAGGGATGCTCGTGATTGATGAACTTATCGACAAATGGAGCGACAAAGATTATTGGGCGGGACGGAAACCCTTTACCGAAATATGGTATAGGTTGATTCCCGAATGGGTGAAGCGCGACCGTAATTCGCCGAGCGTAATAATGTGGAGTCTTGGCAACGAACTCCAGATTCGTGAAGACTGGGCAGGTTTTCAAGGATTGAACGATTCGGGAATCACTACCTATCGTATTTTTGACACCCTTTTGAAGCGTTATGACCCGACGAGAAAGACCACCGTGGCTATGTTCCCTGCCCGTGCCGGAGGCATCACTCGTAAAGACAGTGGTTTTATGACGCATCTTGACCCTCCTGAACTTGCGTGCGCTACTGAGATAGCCTCGTTCAATTATCAATCTGCAGTATATGATGAATATATGCGCAGGAATCCCGGACTGATTCTTTTCCAAAGCGAGGCTGAGACATCGTCGCTCCTCCAGCCATATTATAATATGGACTATGACAGAAACGTGGGTATTTCTTATTGGGGGTCGATTGAATACTGGGGAGAGTCGAACGGATGGCCCAAGAAAGGGTGGAACTATTCCTTTTTCGACCACACTCTTAATCCTTACCCTCAGGCTTGGTTGATAAAATCGGCATTCCTTCCGGATGTCCCTGTCGTGAGGATTGGCGTATATACTTCCGAGTCTGACGAATCTGTCGATTGGAACGATGTAAACGTGGGCAGGACCAGCATTGCAGACCATTGGAATTTCCCGCAAGGTGAAAAACTCAATCTTGTGGTCTTTACCAATGCAGCAGCCGTAGAGTTGTTTGTTGACGGCAAGAGCCTCGGAATAAAGAAAAATGATTCCACCGGGAAAGGGAAACGCAATATTGTGGAATGGTCGGGAGTTGACTATGGCAAAGGGGGGAGGGTAAAGGCTGTCGCTCTTGACGGAGATGGCCGACCTTTGGCTGGGCATGAGTTGAAGACGGCCGGTAAGGCTGCCGGTCTGTCGGTAAAGGCGGATAAAGCGTCATTGAAGGCCGATGGGCAAGACCTTATGTATCTCGATGTGACGGCGGTAGATAAAAACGGTGTCAGGGTGCCCGGCTATGACGGCGAGCTGAGTGTGTCGGTCGAAGGGGAGGGCGTTCTTCTTGCCTTGGATGATGCCGACCATTATACCGACCTCCTTTTTGAAGGCGTTGACACGAAAAAGATGCGCAACGGCAGGATGCAGGTCATCGTCCGCGCCGGCGAAAAAGAAGGTAAGGTGAAAGTAACCCTAAAGTCCGACGGAATGAAAAAGTTTTTCTCTATTCCAGTAGTCTCCGACAATCCCGAGGCAATGTGAAACCGATAAAAATGTAGGGACATGCCTCCGGCATGTTTGATTGCATAAGGTTGAACTACATATATATGTAGTTAGCTTGTCTATAAATGTATTTTAACGAATTGATTTCCATAATTTCGATATCATGATTAAGAAAGCTATCCTGATTGTTGCGGTTTTCTGTGGAGTGGTTTTTTCGTCCGCTAAAAAGCGGAACTCGGAGTTGCCGACAATGGGCTGGAGCTCTTGGAACACTTACCACGTCAACATAAGCGACAGTCTTATAAAACGGCAGGCTGATGCGCTTGTTTCCCTCGGGCTTGATAAGGCCGGTTACAAGTATATAAACATCGATGACGGCTATTTCGGTGGCCGCGATGCCGAAGGCAATCTACTTATCCATAGCCGGCGTTTCCCGCATGGACTTAAACCGGTTGTTGATCATATACATTCGCTTGGCTTGAAAGCCGGCATATATAGCGATGCCGGGCGTAATACCTGCGGTTTTTATTATGATAAAGACACCATAGCACATGGAGTGGGTATGTATGGCCATGACCGCGCGGATGCCGATTTCTTTTTCAAAAAACTCGGTTTCGATTTTATCAAGATTGATTTTTGCGGAGGCAACGGGCTCGGAGGGGAACCCGTGCTTGATGAAAAGGAACGTTACACTGCAATCCGTGACGCCATACGCTCCACTGGACGTAAGAACGTTCGTCTCAATGTGTGCCGGTGGGACTATCCCGGCACTTGGGTGCGCGACGTAGGGTCTTCCTGGAGAATATCGCCCGACATACGTCCACGATGGAATTCCGTTAAAAATATCATTGGACAGAATCTGTATCTCTCCGCTTATGCGGGCAACGGGGCATATAATGATATGGATATGCTTGAGGTGGGACGAGGTATGACACAGGAAGAAGACCTTACCCATTTCGGAATGTGGTGCATGATGAGTTCTCCTTTACTAATTGGGAAAGACCTCACTTCGCTCGATGAAAACACATTGTCGCTGCTCACCAATCATTGGCTTTTGTCGCTTAATCAAAGTGAACTGATGCAGCAGGCTTATGTAGTGTCGCGTAAAGATGGCGGATATATTCTTGTTAAGGATTTGGAAGAAGCTAACGGGCACGTGCGTGCGGTGGCGTTTTACAATTCATCAGATAAACCCCTGGATATGACGTTATATTTCGGCGAAATCGAACTTGCCGGGAATGTCATGGCGTTTGATATGGTCGCAGGGGTTGAAACCGGCAGATTTACGGATTGTATGAACGTAGAAGTGCCTCCGCATGCCACGCGCATATATCGTCTGGCGGCCGACAAAAGACTCCAACGGAGACGATATGAAGCGGAGACGGCATATATCGGCTGTTATCAGGAACTTAAAAATCCTATCGGGCATGGCACCGGGTTCTATGCCGAAGACGACGATTGCAGCGGAGGGGCGAAAGCCGTGAATCTCGGTGGAAGTCCTGACAACGATCTTGTATGGAACAACGTGTATATTACCGTTCCCGGCAAATATACACTTGGAGTCAAAGCTATGACCGACAAACGTGCCGGCATTGATATAGAAGTCAATGGGAAAGAGCAAGGTTCGCTTTCTTTCAATACCGATGGCACCCTTTCGCAAACTGTCAAACTAAAAAAAGGATATAATAGCATAAGGCTTTACAACGACACTGCGTCAATGCCCGATATAGATTGCATTACCCTTATCCCAGAAGACGAAGTGAAGTGCTGTCCTCTTGGATTCGGCAGACTCACCGTAGAAGGCCGCACGAATTACCTTGGATGTGACAATCCTTGTCCGCGTTTCGGTTGGCAGCTCACATCTGATGAAAACAATCAGACGCAGAAGGCTTATCGTGTAATTGTCGCATCTGGTCCAGATAAAATTAATGCTGCCGAAGGCGATATGTGGGATTCGGGTAAAATCGACTCCGATGTTTCTCAGTGGCTTGCTTATGACGGCCTGCCTTTGCAGCCTGACCATGACTATTATTTCCGTGTGAAAGTATGGAATGATAATAGCGAAAGTCCTTGGAGCCCTGTCGCAAGATGGAGCACGGGACTGATGGATCCCGATGGTTCCGATGCACAATGGATAGGCTTGGACACTGTTCAGGACGGTGATTCGCAACAGCGGCATAGCCGCCTGAGAGCCCGTTATTTGCGCAAGGAATTCAATACTGACAAAGAGATTTCTAAGGCTACGGTTCATATTAGCGGTCTTGGATTTTATCAGCTCGACATCAACGGTATTAAAGTGGGTGAAGATGTGTTGACGCCTGCTCCCACCGACTATAGGAAGAGCGTGATATACAATACCTATGATGTCAAGTCCCTGCTTGGCAAAGACAATGCAATCGGGGTGACACTTGCTCCGGGCTATTTTTATGCGATGGCTCAAAACTATCAGACGAATGTAAGGACCACGTATGGGTTCCCGAAACTTTGGATGAAACTATGTGTGGAATATGCCGACGGCAGTAAGGAGAATATAGTAAGCGATTCTTCCTGGAAACTTACCACGGACGGCCCTTTGTTGTATTCGAATATTTATGACGGGGAATTCTACGACTCCCGCAAGGAGATGCCCGGTTGGAACAAACCTGGCTATGATGATTCTTCTTGGTCGTTCGCCCGAAATGTAGAAGCTCCCGGAGGTAAGCTTATCGGGAATCTTACTCCGGCAATGTGTGTATATGGAGTGGAAAAACCTAAAACCATAATCCGTACCCGACATGGATGGCTTGTAGATTTCGGCACCAATAATGCCGGAAAGATTCATTTACGCGACAAAGGCGTGAAAGGTGATTCCATTGTAATACGTCATGCCGAAATGACGGCCCCGGGCGATACCGCCCTTTATGTCGGTAATCTGAGGAGTGCCGAATGCACCGATGTTTATGTGTCTGACGGCATGGGGAAAGAATGGTCGCCGCAATTCACGTGGCAAGGTTTCCGGTACGTGGAATTGTCTCCGCACGAAGCGGTTGACACTGCATCCATACGCCGTCATCTGATAGCCGACCGTATGGACGGTTCCGATATGGATATAGAATTCTTTAGCGCGGACCCTATGCTCGGTAAAATACTTGAAAACGCACGCCGTGGCATAATGAGCAACTACAAAGGTATGCCGCTCGATTGTCCGCAACGCGACGAGCGTATGCCTTGGCTCGGAGACCGTACCACAGGCGCACTCGGCGAGAGTTATGTGGTCAATAACCATTCTTTATATGATAAGTGGATAAAGGATTTGTGTGAGAGTCAGCGTAATGACGGAGCAATCAGCGATGTGGCACCTGCTTATTGGAGGCTCTATAATCACAATATAACATGGCCTGCCGCTTTGCCGATGGTTTGCGATATGCTTTACAAACAATATGGCGACATTTCGCCTATGTCTCGGAGTTATCAGGCGATCCATAAATGGTTGGGTTATGTGAAAGGGAAATCGATGAAAGATGGCGTGTTGACTTACGACCGTTATGGTGATTGGTGTATGCCCCCGTCGTCGCCCAAACAAATTCACAGCGATGACCCTGCAAAAATAACCGATGGCAGCCTGATAGCTTCATGCTATTATTATTATCTTTGTAAGATGATGCACGATTACGGTAAGATTCTTGGGGAAGACGAATTGGTAGATTATTATTCAAAAGAAACCGATAATATCATGAAAAAAATTAATTCCAGGTTTCTCAACGGAGATTTTTATTCCAATTCAACCGTTACGGCAAATCTTCTTCCTCTTGCTATGGGTATAGCACCCGACTCTTTGAAAGCAATGATTCATGATAAAATGCTATCTAAAATAAACCATGAGTATGACAGCCATCTGGCTTGCGGTGTAATCGGAATCCAATGGCTTATGAGGTATCTGGCGGATACCGGTAATAATGAAACCGCATGGAAGATTGCCACAACCGATTCATATCCCGGATGGGGGTATATGGTGAAACAAGGTGCCACCACTATTTGGGAATTATGGAACGGGGACACCGCCAATCCCGATATGAACAGCGCGAACCATGTGATGCTTTTGGGCGATCTCTTGCCATGGTGTTATGAAAAGCTTGCAGGAATTGCACCTGACTTTGAAGACCCCGGTTTTAAGAGAATCATTATGAAGCCTGACTTTAATGTTGCAGGCCTCGATGGTGTGAAAGCGTCCCATCGTTCTCCATACGGCGTAATTAAAAGCGAATGGCACAAAAATGATGACGGACGCGTCCGTTGGGAGATATCGGTTCCGGTAAATTGTCATGCCGTCCTCTTTCTTCCCGAGGGGGAAATGAAGGAAGTCGGTTCCGGAAATTGGGATTTTGAGTTGTAATTGCACAAATAAATTATGTTTTTTAAATATAAATATCATGAGACAATTAATCCTGACGGTTTTATTGATGCAAGCGGCTTTCTTTATGAATGCCGCGGTTTATAACGTGCGCGATTTCGGGGCGAAGGGCGACGGTGTCGCCCTC
>CABRKI010000069.1 GCA_902471455.1 uncultured Porphyromonadaceae bacterium
GTATGAACCCATAAACGATGTTGTTTATGAGTCAACTTTTTTCAGGGAAAGACACAACCAAAATCAGGGCGAGACAGGGCGCCGGAATTATTTGTTGTTTTGGAGAGGGCAGATGGTTTGGAGGCAGATGGTTTGGAGGCTGATGGTTTGGAGGGGGTAGAGGGGGAGGGGTTAGGAGGGTTGGAGGCGGAGAGGGTGGGTGAAGCTGCGGTAGGAGGAGGGGGCGAGGTTAAGTTTGCCCGATGCGCGGAGCATCTTGCGCAGGGAGGTTATGAATTCCTGGCTTTCTTGGAGCACGTTGAGATAGACGTAGGCCACTGTCATGTTGTCGGCGTCGCCTTTCTGCAGGAGTTCATATACGTCGCGGGTCATGTAGGAAAGCCTGTCTTTTATCGAATCACATCGGCGGCGCAATTCGTCGATGGTTTCGGGTTGGCTCTCTTCGATGATGTTTTCGGAGTCTTTGAGCACTCCGATAATCTTTCCGCATATTTCGGAGAACGATTCGTGGAACATCTTCGGCAACGGCCGGAAATTGTTATCGACGTGTTCTTTGCAAACCTCGTGGATGCGCCGGAGGTTATAAGTCATCGACATCGCCATGTTGTTGCTGAGATGAAACCATGTGCTTTTCTCTATCGCAGTGTCCGGGTTGACTTTTCTCATGCAAAGAGTGAGTTTCCTGCGTTGGCTTTTCAGAACGTTCTTTTCATTTACGAGCACCTTCTCGGAATGTGACAACAGTTTGGTATTGTCGTTAATGAATCCCGCAGTCACCTCGGCATAGCTTTCCGCAGCAAATGACAGGAACATCTTTTGCTTTTCGTTGATATATACCTTCAGCAACGGCCATACCTCCGTCGGGTTGTCTGTGGAAAGGATAGTCTGGAAAAGAGTGTCGCTTTCCTCTTCTTTCCTTTTCTTACGGAAACGTATGTTGCTCCTCACAAGGAGGGCAAGCGCAATAACACCGCCGGCAATCATAACAGGCACACCACCGAGATGCATGAGGCAAACCACCATTCCGGCCCCGATAAACGCCACGGCCGCAGTTATGAACCATCCGCCGATCACCGAGATTACGCCCGTGATTCTGAACACCGCGCTCTCCCTGCCCCATGCACGGTCGGCGAGCGAAGTGCCCATGGCCACCATGAAGGTGACGAAGGTGGTGGAAAGCGGAAGTTTAAGCGATGTGCCGAAAGCAATCAGCATGCCGGCGAGCATAAGATTGACCGAGCCTCTGATAAGGTCGAAGGCTGCCCCGTCTTCTTCCTGGGTCACGGTGCTGTCCATGCGCTTATTGACCCAGTCTTTCACTTTTTGCGGGGTGTGGGAGCTAATCCATGTATGCATGTTGAGCGACGCCCTGACGAGCGACCTTCCGAGCCGTGATGACCCGAACATCTCGTCGCCCTGGCTTTTTGAACTCAGCCCCACCGTGGTCTGGGTGACCTGGCGAGCCTTTTTCGATGTGGCGAGCGAAACCACCATTATCATGCCTGCACCGATAAGGAAGTAGAAGGGGGTCTGGGCGGGGCCGTTGAGGCTGCCCATCATGAATCCGTGGAGGTTGCCACCTCCCGATGCCGCATAGTCCTGATATGATGCAAGCGACGTGAGGGGAACGCCGATGAAGTTGACAAGGTCGTTGCCTGCAAACGCCATGGCGAGCGAGAAGGTGCCAAGCAGAACCACCACTTTGAAAACGTTGACCTTACACCAATGGAGAATCTGCATAAGTATGGAGAATCCGACGAACGAACCCGCCAGGATGAGTGCGGTGTGATGGTTGATCCAGTCTTTCAGCTCCGGAGTCATTATGGTGAGGTCTTTGATTCCTTTCAGAACCATGAAATATACTATGGCCGTGCATGCGGTGCCTCCGAACAACGCGACTTTCCATTTCAGCTTGCTCTTGTATTCGAAAGTGAATATAAGGCGAGTGAGGAACTGGACGACGGTTCCGAATACGAATGCAATCGCCACCGAAAGGAAAATGCCGAGAATCACCGAAAGGGCTTTCTCCGTATTAAGCAGGTCGCCCATTCCGAGGGTGTTTTCGGGAGCCGCTATCTTGAAAAGGGCGACCACGAAGGTAGCGCCCAGAAGCTCGAACACCATCGAGACGGTGGTGGAGGTGGGCATCCCGAGCGAATTGAACATGTCGAGCAGGATGATGTCTGTTACCATCACTGCCATGAAGATGGCTATGACATCATAGAAAGATAGATTTTCGGGACGGAAGATGCCATGGCGGGCTACGTCCATCATGCCGTTGCTCATGGCAGCGCCGATGAAAACGCCTATGGCGGCCACAATCATGATTCGTTTAAAAGATGCTGCCCTTGCGCCCACGGCTGAAGAAAGAAAATTGACGGCATCGTTGCTCACTCCGACGGAAAGGTCGAACACTGCGAGCATGAATAGAAAAATAACGATGCCAAGGAAAAGTAAATCCATAATACTGAATTAAATGAATACTTATCTTATTCCGGCGGCCTTTTCCGTCGGTTTTCGTATGCAAATATCAGTATTAATTGTTGCCTAAATATTGTGATTATGTTGCCTTTTTGTTAATTTTATAACCAACGCAGAAAAAATTTGTGCATTTCAATTCCATGCGATCAAACATGCCAAAGGGATGTACCTAAATTCATAATTGCACAAATAATTTATGATTTACCTATAAGGTTGAAGCGGAAAGAGAGTCCGTGTGCCGACGAGACGCTGATTTTCCCTCCGTGGAATGCCACGGCGTTTTTTACTATTGCAAGTCCGAGTCCGGTGCCTCCGGCGGCACGCGAACGCCCTTTGTCGATACGGTAGAACCGTTCGAATATATGTGGAAGATGTTCCTCCGGGATGCCGACGCCGTTGTCGCTCACCGTGAAATTGCCGTCAGCGTCGTTTTCAATTCTAATTTCCGTTGCGCCGCTATAGGCTATGGCGTTGTCGATAAGATTACGGAAGATGGACTCGATGAGATGACGGTTTCCGTTGATGTCAAGACGTGGTCCGGAGGCGATGATCCTGATGTCGGTGCGCAGTTGTTCTTCCTCCACAATGTTCCCTATTGTCTCCGTGAGGTTGAAATCTGTCTTTGAAATACGTCCGCAGCCCTCGTCCATTCGTGTGATGTCGGCCACATCCTTAAGCAGGGAGTCGAGCCGGAGGGCGTTGCTACGTATTCTTTGAAAGAAATCACGCTTTTTTTCTTCCGGAAGTTCCGGATGGTCTGCAATAAGGTCGAGGCATATCAGTATGGATGCAACCGGAGTTTTCAGTTCATGATTAATGTTGTTTGTGAGTTGTTTCTTGAGTCGGATTTTATCTTGTTCCTGTCTCATAGCCTCCCGGTGTTGCTCGTCACGCTGAATGTATAGCCTCACTATATGGCTTGCGATGCTTCCGAGTTCGTCGTCGGGAAATGCTTCATGGTCGAAAATACGTTCCCTTTTCTCGGCTTTCTCCGCGAAATCGTTGAGTTTTCTAATACTGAGCGAAACCTTGCGGGTTGCGAGATATGCGATGAGGCTCATCACCACCGTTATCGCCGCCATTATCCATAGGAGCGAACTGTCTGCGCTGAGAATTTCCTGGAGGGTATGGGAATAGGGGGCGGCCGACCTTATTATCTTTCCGTTGCCGGCATCCGTGGCTGAATAGAAATAGTTGACGTCATCGCTTTCGGAATGGCGTTCCGAGGCATGGCCGCTGCCGTATTTTCTGGCATCCTTCACTTCCGGACGGTCGTTGTGGTTGGTGGTCGGGAACGGTGTGCGGTCGTTGTTGTCGAAAATCACGTCGCCGTTACTGTCGATAAGAGTCACGCGCAACCCTTCTACGGGACTTCCCGCTTTCCTTATGGCCTGCGTAATGTCGTCGCCATGTTTTATGTCTTCGATAATCAGCGAATTGTAGGTCTGGAGACGGGTGTCGAGCAGGAGGGTCTTGAATTCTTTCTCACGTTGGTATTGGAAAACCATGAACACCCCTACCGGTATCCAGCAAAGCGCCAAGACGACAATAAGCACTTTGGCATGGAAGGAAACCCTAATCTTGCCAGCCATAGCCATAACCTGAGCGTGACACTATCTTTTTCCCGTATGCACCGATTTTGCTTCGTATGCGTGCAATATGAACGTCAACCGAGCGGTCAACCACTATTACGTTTTCCGGCCAGATCTTATTGACGAGTTCTTCCCGTGAAAATATTCTCCCGGGATTTTCCAAGAGCAGGGCAAGAATTTCGAATTCCTTCTTGGGCAATTTGATTCTATCTCCATCGACCGAGCAGGTGAGGGTGGGCCTGTCGCATTTGATGCCCGATTCGGCGGCGGTTTCCGTCGTCGGTTTTCCCTGTGTTCTCCGAAGGACTGCCTCAATTCTTGCGATTACGTTTTTTACGGAATAAGGTTTGCAGATATAGTCGTCGGCTCCAAGACGGAGACCTGACACCATATCGTCGTCGGAATCTTTTGCCGTAAGGAATATTATAGGGATGTCGGCGGTCTGCGGATTTCTTTTCAGCAGGTCAGCCAATTCTATGCCGCTCATGCCGTCCATCATAATGTCAAGAAGGAGAAGGTCATAATTTTCAGGTTTTTTCTTTAAAGCCTCTGAGGCATCGGCCGCAGCATCGGCTTCATAACCTTCAAGTTCAAGATATGTGAGGAGACCCTCGCGGAGTGTTTCCTCATCATCTACTATAAGAATCCGTTTAGCCATAGGTTTTGTGAAAATAAGTTTCTTATTTGAGCGGTAGTTGGATGGTGGCAGACTTCAGTCCCGGCGACGACACTGTGACCTTGATCATCTCTTTTCCACTTTTTGATTTTTTCCCGGTGGCTCTCACCACACCGAGGGCCGCCCCTTTGTCGGTGACGCGCTCTTTGCGGAAATATCCCGCCGGATCTTTCGGATTTCCGGAACCCGTGGCGATGATTTCGGCTTCACCCGCCACATTGAATTTGAGCGGCAGTTCGGCGTCGGTCACTACGTTGCCTTTCTTGTCAATCACTTCGGCTGTGATATATGCAAGCGACTGTCCCGTATTTTGCAATGCTTCTTTGTCAGAACGGAGGCGGATGGCATACGGTTTGCCGGAGGTGGAAATTTTATAAGATGCCGTTCGGTTTCCATTTGCATCAAAAGCTACTGCCTCGATTTCTCCCGGTTTGTAGGGAATCTCGAAGATTGCCTTAAACTCGGTTGAGCGGTCGGTTTTCTTTTTGCCTATTGATTTGCCGTCTTGCAGCAGTTCGACCGAAGGATAGTTGGATATAATTTCCACTTCGATGGGTTTACCTTCGTGTCCTTTCCAGTTCCAGGATTCCACGGTGGGATAAGTGCCCCACATCGTTTCCTTTATCTTCCCCTTGTAGCCGTCAGGCTCGCGCACAGCAATATACAGTTTCGGACTTTCGGAATAGAGGAGTTCGCGGTAGTGTGAAATAGGTTTACGTTCGCCGATAATGTCAACGTCGCCACAGTAAGAATTATGCCAAGGCCAGAGCGGGCGATGGAAATGCTCTCCTTCCGGGTCTCCCTCGTAATAATACCTTCCGATGCCCGACTCTCCGATATAGTCGAGGCCGGTCCATACGAAATCACCGATTATATAAGGATGGTCGTTTACTTTCTCCCAGTTTTTGAATGCATCGCGGGGATATGATTCTGTCTGCCATATCACTCTTGACGGCACGCGGAGATGGTCTGACTCGGCTTTGTGTATCATGTAGTTGTAGCCTACGATGTCATGTCGTGAGGCAAGAGGGTCGTATATCTCCCAGGCAGGGTCCCAGGCGGCGAGTGCCGAAGTAACGGGGCGTGTCGGGTCGAGTTCACGGCATTTTGAGGCGAGGTGGTATGCCATCTCTACCGCTTCCGGCGACTTGCGTTCTATAATTTCGTTGCCGATACTCCAGCATATCACCGATGGATGGTTGCGGTCGCGCTCCACAAGCGCCGACACGTCCTTGTCCCACCATTCGTCGTATAATTCGGAATAATCGTGAGAGTTCTTTGCGGCTTTCCAACCGTCGAACGCTTCGTCGATTACGAGAAGGCCGAGGCTGTCGCAAGCCGCGATAAAAGCCGGTGCCGGAGGATTGTGCGAGGTTCTGACAGCATTGAAGCCTGCATCTTTCAAGAGTTTCGCCTTGCGGTATTCGGCATCGTCGTATGAAGCTGCGCCGAGTATTCCGTTGTCGTGATGGAGGCACGCCCCGCTTATAAGCATCGGCTTGCCGTTGAGTTTAAATCCTTCGTCGGCGGAATATTCGATGGTGCGTAAACCGAATGTGTCATATTCGGTTTCTTCCGTGCCGTCCGGAAGATGGAGCGTCACGGATGCCTTGTAGAGAGCGGGATTATCGCAGCTCCATAATGCAGGGTTCATGATTTCCACCTCATGGCTGCAATATTTAAGTTTTTCGCCCGGCTGGATTCTCACGGTATCGGTTATCGTTTTGGAAAATCCATTGCGATTGCTGACGTTGATGCTCACCGGAAGCTTCAAGGCTTCTTTTCCGTTTGATTTCAAAGAATCGACGATGGTGAAATTGATACGGGCTATACCTCTTTTTGCCGAAACCACCGGGGTTGTTATTTGCAGGCTCCACGGCTTCACAAAAATTCCGGCATGTGGTTCGAGCCATGCATGGCGGTAAATGCCCGACCCTGAATACCATCGGCTGTTTTTCTGGCGTGAGTTATCGACCGAGACGGCAATCACGTTTTCGCCGGCTTTAAGATAAGGTCCCACGTTGCAACGGAACGAAGTGTAGCCGTATGGATGTCCTCCCACGTACCGGCCGTTGCAATAGACTTCGCTGTTCATATAAACACCTTCGAAATAAAGGTCGCAGGGTTTCCACACCATTGAATCGGGAATATTGATTGTCTTGCGGTACCATCCTTTCCCGGTAGGGAGGTAGCCTCCGTCGTTTCCTGCCGGTTCGTTGCTGTCGAAATCATGGAGCACGCTCCAGTCGTGGGGAAGTGAAATCTTTTCCCATCCCGAGTCGTTACAGTCGTTGCGTGAGAACATGGTGTCCTCTTTTTGAGTGAATTTCCAGTCGCTGTCGATAAGCAGTCTGTTGCGGGTGATAGCCGATGCTTCCGGCATTATCGATGCGAGAAGGAGGATGGCGGTCAGGATGGGTTTGTTCATGATGGTCTGCTTTGATGTTGATACGGATGCAAAATTATAAAGTAGATGCAAAACAGGCAATAGCCTAACACCATTTTGGCACGTCAGGCGACATTTTTAGAACGTTTTTCCCTTTGCGCCAAGCTCGCCGGTTATAGGGTTGCTTCGCCGGGGAGTTTCTTGAGGTTAGGAAGGAAACATGCTACAAGGCCGAGGAGCGGCATATAGGCACAGAAGTCATAGACGGCGTTTATGCCGTAGGTGTCGGCGAAATCCCCTAAAATCGCCGAAGCCACTCCGGCCACTCCGAATGCGAACCCGAAGAAGAGACCCGACACAAGCCCGAGTTTGTTTGGCAGCAATTCCTGCGAGTAGAGCAGGATTGCGGGAAATGCCGATGAAAGCATGAAGCCTACGCAGAAACTGAGAATCACCGTCATTGTTAACCCGCAATGGGGCATGGCGAGGCTGAAAGGGGCGGTGCCGAGTATTGAGGCCCATATCACGGGCTTGCGTCCGTAACGGTCGCCTATCGGCCCCCCGACAAGAGTGCCGGCGGCGGTGGCCACGAGAAAGACAAAGAGGAATATTTGCGATGCCTTGATGCTCACGCCGAAACGCTCGATAAGATAGAACGTGTAATAATTGGTGAGGCTCGCCATGTAGATATATTTCGAGAATATCAGCACCATCAGCACGCATATTACGAAAAGGGTGCGGCGCGGGGAGAGCGGGCGCTTGCGGTAAGAGACTTTGCACGACGCGCCGCTTTTGATGTCGGCAAGATAAGAGGAATACCACCGGCAGATAGGGCGCATGGCGTAAAATGCCAGGGCGGAGACAATGAGGAAACAGAGTATGTATCTTCTTCCGTTGGGTGCTACGATGAGTGCCACGAGAAGCGGCCCTATCGAAGTACCGAAATTTCCGCCGACCTGGAATATAGATTGCGCCAGACCGCGCCGCCCGTGACTTGCGAGCGACGTGATACGCGATGCTTCCGGATGGGTGGTGGAAGAGCCGACCCCGACAAGGAAAACCGCGAGAAGCACGCTTGCCATCGACATGGAGAATGCGAAGACTATAATGCCTATCGTGCTGAACACCATTCCCATCGGGAGACTGCCTACAAAAGGACGTTTGTCGAACGCCAGACCCACCACAGGCTGAAACACAGACGAAGCTATCTGATAGACAAGCGTTATCAGTCCTATTTGCCCGAAAGAGAGCGAAAGATCTTCTTTAAGCATGGGATAGACGGCTGCGACGATAGACTGGATAAGGTCGTTGAGTCCATGCACGCAGCAAAGTGCGAGCAGAATGGGGAATGTGGATTCCTTCGAGATGTTTCTGAGTTTGGTCAGTGTATTGTTCATTGTGCTTTTGGGCTACGGTGGATGTCATTGTTTTGGGGGTGCAAATTTACAAAAATTCCCTCACACTGACGTTGTGCGGGACAAAGTTTGCCGGATACGTCATTTTTCTGTGTTTTTACCGATATTTTTATATGCAGACAATTTGCATAGCCTCAAGGGATTTACTAAATTTGTAGCTGTTTATTAGATGAGAGGGGCGTTCTTATCGGATAAATATACAGTTCAACCTACATCAATCGTAAAAGGAATGAGAAAACATTTTAACATGCTGGCAGCCATTGGACTTGCCGCATCCCTTTGTCTGCCGGCCGGCATAGAGGCGCAGGGCAGGCATGAAGACGGGAATCCATACGAGCTTGCGCAACGCTTCGCCGGCTCCAAACTTCCCAACATGCTTTTTTCCACAACCGTTGACCCTCACTGGTTTAAATCGGGCAGTAAGTTCTGGTATTCCTACAAGACAGGAGAGGGGACCAGATGGTATGTGGTTGACCCGGTCGCAAGGAGCAAAAGGCAGCTTTTCGACCATGACCGTCTTGCTTCCCAGCTCACGGAGATTGTGAAAGACCCCTTTATCGGGGCTTCCCTTCCGATTTATAATCTTGACGTTGCCGACGACGGACATACCTTCACGTTTGAGGTGAAGTCTTCGCAAGATGCCAAACCTTATACCGACGACGAAGGGAAGGAAGTGAAGCCTAAGGATGGGGAAAAAGAGGTGTTCTATTTCTCATACGACATGAACAACGGTAAGCTCACCCACCTTAAAGACAAGAAAAAGGAGACCAAGGAACTCGACTGGGCTTCCGTGTCGCCCGACGGAAAGACGGTGGTCTATGCAAAGGACCTCGACCTTTACCGGATGAGCCGTGAGGACTACGAGAAACTGAAAAAGAATGAAAACGATTCCACGATAACGGAAATAAGGATTACCACCGACGGCGTGAAGGATTTCGGCTATGGGCAGCCTTACAGCCTTCTCAACACCGACACCCTGTGCAACGGAAAGCGGAAAGGGGTGTGGGGGCTGTGGTCGCCCGATTCGCGCCATTTCGCCACCGTGCTTGAAGACCAGCGCGACGTGAAGGAACTTTGGGTTATCAATTCGGTTGCCGAGCCTCGTCCCACTTTGGAATCGTATAAATATCAGATGCCGGGGGAAATGGAAGCTCCGATAGAGCATCTTTACGTGTTTGACATGGCCGACAATTCGCGCAAGGAAATCAAGACCGATCGTTTCAAGCATCAGTCGCTTTCGCTTGCAAGCCGTCCGCGTCTTCATAAGGACCGCCACAAATATGACGTGCCTTCTGTGTGGCTTGGCGATGACAACCGCTTTTTCGTTACCCGTTCGAGCCGCGACCTTCACCGCATCGACATCTGTTCTTATACTGTCGGCGAGGATTCGATTGTGCCGCTTATAGAAGAGCGTATGAACACGTATCAGGAAGTTCGCCCTCTCTCCGCCATAGCCAACGGCAAGGAGCTTATCCAATGGAGCGAGCGCGACGGCTGGGCGCACCTTTACCTCTATGACGGCAAGGGCAATCTAAAGCGAAAACTCACCGATGGCCCGTGGCACGTGCATTGTATCCTGAACGTTGACGAACCGCGCCGCACCGTCTATTTCACCGCAATGGGTAAGGAAAAGGACGAGAACCCATATTATCAGCATCTCTATTCCGTGGGTCTTGACGGAGGTCCGGTGAAGCGTCTTGACAAAGGTGAATATTTCCATACGCCTATCGTTGACGATGACGCCCGCTATTTTGTGGATAATTTTTCGCGTGTCGATACAGTGCCGGAGACCGCGCTTTATGATATTGCCGGGAAGAAAGTGATGACGTTGGAGCGTTCGGATTTCAACCAGCTTTTTGCAAACGGCTACAAGTTCCCGGAAACGTTCAAGGTGAAGGCTGCCGACGGTGTAACCGACCTCTATGGAGTGATGTATAAACCGTTTGATTTCGACCCCGAAAAATCTTATCCAATAATTGATTATGTATATCCCGGCCCGCAGGTGGAGGCTACCAACTATCCCTACACCCGAATGTCGGTGCGCACCGACCGTCTTGCCCAGGCGGGGTTCGTGGTCATAACCGTCGGAAACCGTGGAGGCCATCCCGACCGCTCCAAATGGTATCACAATTACGGCTATGGCAATCTCCGCGACTACGGACTTGCCGACCAGAAGGCTGCTATCGAGCAACTTGCTGCACGCCATAAATATATCGATATCAACCGTGTGGGCATCCACGGACATTCGGGAGGCGGTTTCATGTCAACCGCAGCCATCCTTAAATATCCTGATTTCTTCAAGGTTGCCGTATCCTGCGCCGGAAATCACGACAACAGGATTTACAACCGTTGGTGGAGCGAAACCCATCATGGTGTGAAAGAGAAAGTGGATGAGAAAGGCGACACGACGTTCGTATATGAAATCCGCACGAATCCGGAGATTGCTCGCAACCTCAAGGGACATCTCATGCTTGTGCATGGCGACATCGACAACAACGTGCATCCGGGCAACTCCATCCGCGTGGCAAACGCCCTCATCAATGCCAACAAGCGTTTCGATTTCCTCCTTCTCCCCACGCAACGCCACGGATTCGGACACATGGATGAATATTTCTATTGGAGAATGGTGGATTATTTCACCGATTATCTGATTAAGGGCCGTGAGACCGAAGTCGATATTCCGGCAAGATAAATTCCAGATATAGAAAAAGGAAGAAAGGGGAGAGCGGATTCGATTCCGTTCTCCCCTTTCCGGGTTTATCGGTTACTGTCTATTCAGTCTTGTTTATGAATTGGCGTTTGCTTTGCCAGTATTTTTTACGGCTGCGTGGTGCTTACCGTTTTTGTCGCGACGGTTGACGTGGCCTTTCTTCATACCTTTGGACTTGTCACCGGGACGCTGGCTGAGGGCTGCCTTGTTGCCGTGGCCGTTACCGCCGTTTACATACATGTTTTCAAGGAAAATCACGTAGTTCTCCGGGCCGACGATGGCCTTTATCTCTTCAAGGTATGCTTTCTTCGAAGCGATACGGTCTGCCTTGCGGGCGGAGTCGCTACGCTGTTTCATATCCTTTTTTGCCTGGGCCTGTTCCTGGCGTGCAGCTTTGCGCTTGGTGTCGAGCTGCTGGAGCCGGCTCTTTTGAGCCTCGGTGAGGTTGATTCCTTCGAAAGGATTTGCCTTTGCATGTTTTCCTGCTTTGCTTGCCTTGCTGGCGTTGGGGCAGGCTTTCTTTCCGTTGGCGCAGGTGTTTCCGTTCACACATACATTTCCATTTGCGCAAGTATTACCGTTGACGCAAGTATTACCGTTGACGCAAGTGTTCTTGTTTACGCACTCTTTATTGGAAACATTGGAGGTGTTGTCATTGTTGGTCTGAGCCATTCCGTTGAATGCTACGAGGGAGATTGCGGCGAAAGCCAGACTTAAAACTTTCTTTTTCATCATCTCTTGTTTTACTATTTTAATTCTTTTTTTTCGTTCTGTACGCTTCTTTGACTGAAATAACAACCGACCGTTTATTCGCCTTCTTCGGTTTAACTCAAATTTAACCATTTGCCATTTAAACCGATAAATAACCCTAAAAAACGCCGTCCCGATTAAACCTTCCCTTCCAATCCCAATCCGCGCATAGCAAAAACATAGTAAAAACATAACAATAATTATTTCTTAAATCCGGCATAAATCACTAATTTTGCGTTGTTTGAAGTGGCATGGCACTTTTTTCGTGTAAGAAGGCGTGTATGTGGTTTACATACCATACAGGGAATCTACAAGAGGCGAATTGGGAGGGATTGAGTGGTACTTCTAAAATTTAATGGATAATAATTATGGCAAAGGAAATACAATTCATATTATATAATCTGCCTGATAAATCCGGTGCGGTACAGGCCATCGTTCAGGATGAAACAATACTTTTGACTCAGAAAGCTATGGCTGAACTCTTTGGAGTAGAAGTCAACACCATTAACTATCATCTAAAAGAAATATATTACTCTAAGGAATTGACAGAGGATTCAACTATTCGAAAAATTCGAACAGTTCAAACTGAAGGTAATCGTCAGGTAGAGCGAGAAAGAGCTTTCTACAATCTTGATGCTATTATCAGTGTCGGTTATCGCGTTAATAGTCATCGCGCTACGCTCTTTCGACAATGGGCTACACGAGTACTGAATGAATTTATCCGTAAAGGATTTGTGCTTGATGATGAGCGTCTGAAACAGGGGAAGTCTGTATTTGGAAAGGATTATTTCCGCGAACTATTGGAGCGTGTACGATCCATACGCGCCAGCGAACGTCGCATTTGGCAGCAGATAACAGACATTTATGCTGAGTGTAGCGTTGACTATGACCGTCTCGCTCCGACAACAAAGGAATTTTACGCAATGGTACAAAACCGTTTTCATTACGCGATTACCGGACACACCGCCGCAGAAATTGTCCATGCTGGAGCAGACCATACAAAGCCTAACATGGGTCTTACAACCTGGAAATATGCACCCGAAGGACGCATATTAAAATCAGATGTAAGCATTGCCAAAAACTATCTATCGGAGAAAGAGATACGTTCACTCGAACGTACCGTTACTTCCTATTTCGACTATATCGAAGGGCAGATTGAGCGAGGCAACGTATTTAATATGGAGCAGTTTGCCGCAAGTGTCAATAAATTCCTGACCTTCAACGACTATAAAATTCTTCCCAACAAAGGGAGTGTTTCAGCGGCTCAAGCCAAGGCTAAAGCGGAGGCCGAATACGACCTATTTAACCCTACTCAGCAAATAGACTCCGATTTCGACAAGGAAATCAGAGGTTTGTTCGAAAAAGGTTAAGTGGTATGGGTTTGTAAGAACGCTCTATGGATGTGAAAAAATTATTGAAAAATTAGATTTATGACCGCATGTTTCCGCATGCTTAAATGTTTTAAAAGGGGTAAGGAGAAAAGATATAAACGAATGCTTAGAGGGCGGAGAGGAGGGTGGAGATGTCTTCTTCAGTTGTGGCCCAGTCGGTGACGAAACGCACGGGAGTCTCTTTTTCACATCGCGGTCCCCATAGCTCGAACGACGCCACCTTTTTAAGGCTGTCGATTTTTTCGTTCGGCAGGATAAAAAATTGTTGGTTTGTCGGGGAATCAATGAAGAGGCGATATCCTTTGTCTGTGAATCCAGCCTTGAGTTTCATAGCCATTGCGATTGTATGTTTCCCGATTCGTTCATACAAACCGTCGGCGAAGAGCGCACAGAATTGCACTCCGAGCAACCTTCCTTTGGCAAGCAAAGCCCCATGAAGTTTTATGAGGGAGAAGAAACGCGGCAACAATTCGGGACGGCGCGTCACCACCGCTTCCCCGAACAATGCCCCGCACTTCGTGCCGCCGATGTAAAACACGTCGCATAGCGAAGCGATGTCTCTTAATGTAAGTTCTCCATTGGCTGCCAGTCCGTAGGCGAGCCTTGCGCCGTCGATATACAACGGAATGCCGTATTCCTGGCAGACTTCCTTTATGGCTTCAAGTTCACGGCGCGTATATAGGGTGCCGAGTTCCGTGGGATAGGATATATAGACCATGCCCGGACGCACTTTATGTAGCCGGGTGTCATCGTCATTATAGTCCTTGATAAACGCCCTGATGTCGTCTGCACGCAGCTTCCCCTCATGCTCCGGAAGCGCCAACACCTTGTGGCCGTTCGATTCTATTGCACCGGATTCATGAACGTTTATGTGGGAGGTTTCGGCTGCCATCACCCCGTCGTTATGGTCGAGGAGACGGTCTATGACGACAGCGTTTGTCTGGGTACCCCCTTCGAGCAGATATACTTCCCCTGCGGGTATGCCGCAGGCCTGCAGAATCAGTTCGCGGGCTTTGGCGGTGAATTCGTCGCATCCGTATCCTACGGTGTGAAGCCCGTTGGTTTCCACAAGACGGCGCATCACTTCCGGATGTGCCCCTACCATATAGTCGCTGTCAAAATATACCATTCCTTACGTCGTTTATGGCGTAAAGTTAATAAAAAATATCCAATCGCCAATATTGGCAGCTTCGCTATTGAAGAAAGTACTGCATAGTCGGTTCACTGTGAAGGATTATTGGTCGAGGTCGGCGGGGATGCGGCGGGAGAGGTAGGCGAATACCAGCACGAGCGTGGCTATGATGAAGAAGGCGATGGCGGTGGAGTGCATGATGTCGCCGAGCCCGACGAGGGGAGCCACCGTAGCTCCGAAAATATATCCCATCACGCCAAGCACGGCGGAAGCCCCTCCGGCATCCGACCTTCCTTCGTTCATGGCGAGCGTGTTGCTCACGGTGAATATCATTCCGAGCGCGAACAGCATCGGGAGCATGATGATTTCGTATGCCCAGAAATCGTCTATCAGCCATAAGGCTATGCATTCCGCTATAACTACCGGATAAAGAATAAGCGCCCCGACGAATGCCGCTTTTTTCAAAACGTGAAATTTCAGGGCAATCATGGACCCCGCCACTATAAAGAGGGCGTTGAATCCCATGAAAAGACCGAAGTGAATCTGTGAGTAGCCATAATGGGTCTGTATGATGAAGGGTGCCGACGACACGTAGGCAAACAATACGCCGAGGGCGGTGCCTTTGAGCATCACGTGTGTCATGAAGCGGTAATTGCGGATAAGGTTGCCATAATTTTTGAAAGCGTCCCAAAGCGAACCTTTTATGCGTTTCGCAACCGGAAGGGTTTCTTTAAGTTTTGCGGAAAAACAAAGCAGTATGACGGCGAAGGCGGCAAGGAACACGAACACACCCTTCCAGTCGAATCTGTCGGAGATAAAACCGCCCAACACCGGGGAACAGGCCGGCGCGAATCCGTTGATAGCCCCGATTATCGCCATCGTTTTGGCGAGCTGGCGTCCTCCGTAGAGGTCGGTGGGGATGGTGCGCGCAAGAAAGTAACCTCCCGATGCCCCGAGCCCTTGCACAAGGCGGCATATAAGGAAGAAGTGGATGGTCGGGGAGAGGAGCGAAACGAGCGCCCCGATTATGAAGACTATAATCGAACTTACGAGCACCACCTTGCGCCCGTATTTGTCGCTCACGGGGCCGAGGATAATTTGCCCGAGCCCGAGACCTGTCATACCCATCGTCAGCCCGAGCTGCACCATAGGGATGGTGCAGCCGAAATCTTTAGTCATCGACGGAAGGGAAGGGATATACATGTCGTTGACGAATGAACCGAACGCACTGAGCCCGGCAAGATAAATCACCATAAAGGTGAAATTGATGGCGATGGAGGTATTGGTGGGTTTTGTTTCCATAATATATTGAAGGAGGAAATGTCTTCCGTAGAATCTTTTGGGGTATAGATTCCAGGGATTCTATCCTTGTAAAAAACGTCTTCACGTTTTCAAAAGTTTATTCAATTAAATTTGCCACCAGGTTGCATTCATTTGTTCGTAATTTTGTTACAAATATAAAAGATGTCATAAAATGGAACGGACAAAAGAATCGGTTAAAGATAAGCATGCCGGGCATTGCGATGGCGGCAAGTGTTGCGGACACCATCATGAGCATCATCATTCCAATGGTGCCAAGGCGTTCGTCGCCCCTGCCATATCCTTTGTGATGCTTGTGGCGGGGATGTTGATGGGGCATTTTGGTTTTGCTCCGTTTGTTTCTAACCGGTGGGTTGAGTTTGCTTGGTATCTTGTGGCTTTCCTTCCGGTAGGGGTGCCTGTCGTTAAGGAAGCTATAGAAGGGATTGCCGCGCATGACTATTTCAATGAATTCACGCTTATGCTCATAGCATGCATCGGGGCGTTCTGCATTTGGGAATTGCCTGAGGCGGTCGGAGTGATGTTGTTTTACTCTATAGGGGAGACGTTGCAACACGGGGCGGTTGACCGCGCCACCCGCAACATCTCCCGGTTGCTCGACGTGCGCGGAGAAAAAGCCACAGTCATAAGGGAAGGCAATCCTATTGATGTAAAACCGCAGTCGGTCAGGATAGGGGAGATAATCGAGGTGCATCCGGGAGAGAGGGTGCCTCTTGACGGAGTCATGGAAAACGGCGACGGACTTTTCGACACTTCCGCCCTTACGGGCGAGAGTGTGCCGCGTGAAATCGCACAAGGCGGGGAGGTGCTTGCCGGTATGATTTCATCCAACAAAACGGTCCGCATCAAAGTTTCGCGCGAGTATGATAAAAGTGCGTTGGCAAGAATACTTGAACTTGTCAACGACGCTTCGTCGCGCAAGGCACATGCCGAATTGTTCATACGTAAATTTGCGAGGGTCTATACCCCTGTCGTAATAATCCTTGCCGTTTTAGTTGTGGCGGTGCCTGCTTTGGTTTCTGTTTTCAACAGCGGCTTCGACTATAATTTTTCGGACTGGCTCTACAGGGCGCTTGTGTTCCTCGTCATTTCCTGTCCGTGCGCACTTGTGGTGAGTGTGCCGCTCGGTTATTTTGCAGGTATCGGTGCGGCGTCGCGCATGGGCATTCTTTTCAAAGGGGGCAATTATCTTGATGCGATTACAAAGGTCGACACAGTTGCTTTCGACAAGACCGGAACGCTTACCACCGGAAAATTCAGTGTGGATACAGTCGTTAGCGATGCGTTGGAGAACAGTGAAATGCTTTCGCTGATGGCATCGGCGGAGTCAGACAGTTCCCATCCTCTTGCAAAAGCACTTGTGGAATACGTTCTTGACAAGAATATCGACATTCCCAAAGCGTCGAGCGTGCTTGAAAAAGCCGGATATGGCACTGTTGCCGAAATCGGTGGAAAAACTGTAGTTGCAGGTAATTTAAAATTGCTCAGGTCGGAGGGAATCTCTTATTCGAAAGATATCGAAGGTTTACCTGGGACTGTGATAGCCTGTGCCGTTGACGGCAAATATTGCGGCTATGTCATACTTTCCGACACGATAAAACCAGATGCCGTAACCGCTGTGAAAAACCTCGGGGCACTTGGAATAGACAGGATTATCATGCTTTCGGGCGATAAAAAAGGGATTGTCAAGGAGTATGCGGATAAACTTGGCATAACCGAGGCACATGGGGAACTGTTGCCCCAGGATAAGGCGGATATTGTGGAGAAAGAGGCATCCGCCCCGGGCCGGAGCATAGCATTTGTAGGCGACGGCATGAACGACGCCCCCGTGCTCGCATTGAGCAATGTCGGGGTGGCGATGGGTGGCCTCGGCTCGGATGCCGCCATTGAGAGTGCCGACGTGGTGATACAGACCGACCAGCCTTCGCGGTTGGCCACGGCGATACGGATCGGCAGGACCACGCATGCCATCGTCACGGAAAACATTGTCGGGGCGATAGGCGTGAAGGTTGTTGTGCTCCTCCTCGGGGCGATGGGCTATGCGTCGCTGTGGGCGGCAGTTTTTGCCGATGTCGGCGTGGCATTGCTCGCCGTGCTCAACTCCATGCGCATCCTCTGGAAAAAATACTGAATCTACGCACGCCGATATCGATGATAAAACCATAACAATAAGACGTTTGGAACTTTCATCGATATTGGCGTAAAACTATTTTAGAACCATATCAGTTTTTTCTTTTTGTTTTTGATGCCGGTATATGTCAATTCAGACATCATCGCGCCATTTTATGTCGATTAAAACCAAAATCGGCTTTTATTAGACCTTGAAATGGCGAGATTAATGAGTTTTATTTTCAATGTTTTATTTGTAGAATTACAGCCGGAGATATAAACACATTGCATTTTGGCGAGATAATTCAGGAGTTATTAGACTAATCTTGGCGAGATAGTTTATATCTGAGGGTCTTACCATACCCCGAGGATAATATATAGCCGCTATCAATTAACTCTTTTATGGCACGGCTAAGAGTCCTTCGTGGAATTTCTTCACCAATACGAGCGTTAATGTCCTTAATGGAAGATGCTCCGTATAGTTTCAAATCTTCGAGAATTAGCTCTCGCAATCGGTGTTGCTCTATTCTCTTTAGCGTTGTCTTTCCCTTGAAATTGCTGTCGCGGAGTAATTGAGGTACAATCCTATACTCCACGCCTTTGGTTTTGCCGTCGTTAGTCTCCACCAGTCCCATGTCGAGCAACGGGCGAAGCCATGGACGCAATGATACATTGTCTTTCAGTTCAAGATTACGGATAAGCTCCGAGCCTGAGATGCTTCCTGCCTGCGCAATCATCCCCAGACAAATAAGTTGTTTCTGTTTAAGCGGTATATTCTGTGAAGCGGTCTGCATTACCTTGATAGCCTCCTGGCTGACAATGCGCCGCTCCACAACGGCAACCACATAATCATCCCCTTCCTCGACGCGCGGAACCTGCTTGCCGAAAGTAAGCTGAACTTCATACATCTTGTCATAACCGGAACCCTCACGCTCCATAAGATGAAGAGCGTAAAACAGGTTTGTCATGCGGTCATTGCGCTTCACTGATTTGTGAAGATGTTGTTAGCCGTCACGCCCAAAGGCAACTGTCCGGGATTGACAAATTCAACCCTGTCGGGACGTATGTTGATAAAAATATCACCAGCAACGGCATATGAACGATGGACAAGTGCATTCGCGCACAGTTCGCGTATTACCCTCTCGTCGTATGCAATAATATTGCGTCTATACAGGCCATCAGATATTTCGTTGGTCTCTTTCCAGTCAGGCACTCGTTCCCATACACTTTCAATCATCTCTATGGGATTCATGGTGTAATCATCCCAAAGATATTTTTGTACCTTTTCACCGTCTGCATCGTATTTGATGCACTGGATGACCGGAGAATGAAGCATACTGCCTCGCTGACTTTGGGTGCCGATAAAAAGGACACCCAAATTTGTCATCTCATCGCCATCTTCCTTCGTCAGACCGAAATAATCAAGAATCTCCTTGGTCTCTTTCTCTTTTACGAAATCTGACACACGGTCAGAATCTTTAACCCGCACAATGAAATCAGACAGCTTATCCCTGTCGCATTTCTGCCATACACATTGGGAAACAATATTTTCCCACTTGGTTGAATCTTTTTCGCCGGCAAGTCTGAAAAACTCATCACCGGTTATGGGCTTGGATGAATCGCCAATGCGAATATAATAACGTCCGTCGCTTGTCGATGCAAGAGAATGGGCATTACGCTGGACAAACAGTCTCAGGAACTCCCCGCCATTGTTGGCAGTTATTTTTTCAGTAGTAGCCGAGACATTTACTGTCAGGCCGGCAATCTTATTGATCAGTTTCGTCGGCAATCCTCAGGTATAAGTTGGGCTGCATCCGGAATATCGGCATCATCTTCAATTCCGAAATCAATCACGCCACCCTGTGCGTTGGCGAAACCAACACAATCCTTGGCGATTTCCTTGAAGTCTGCCTTCAGTCCATGAATCGCCCTCAGCGACTTCCTGTCGTATAAGCTGTTTTCTCTCATAGTAATTACAAAATTAGCAAATTTTCCTGAGATATAAGGTCTCCTATTCAAAGCATTCCTACAATAGTAGGTTAGGAATATTCGGAAAATATTCAACTAATTACTTGTCAATATTATAGATATTTTGTAACTACTGCTAAAAGCAATACTTCGGTTATTTTTTAACGGCTCCAGAGAGCCAAGTGTTTGATGTGTGAAAATCTGTTTCCATGCTGTCTTGACATTTTTTGTGCCGGCAAGGGCGCAGAGTGTTTTTTCATACATGTTTTCGAGAAGGGTCTGGTCGATATTCCCTTCGTCCCACCATCTTCCTGTTTTGCCATCCCACTTTGCAACGTCCGGATCCATTGTCCACACCACACGTCCCGGGAAAATCCCTTTCCCTTCACCTAAGGGCTGATTCGGAGTGGCCGAAAGCCCTTGCGAATCTTTTACTATAAGTTTGTCACCTGAGAGGTCAACGTTGAAAAGGGTGGGTATCCTCCGGTATTTTCCATCGACCACTGCATGACTGTGGACCGACATCATCCATTTCCCGTCAAATGTCTTGAAGAGCATCCCGTGTCCGTAATTAGGCGGTGTTATAGGTTCCTTTTCCTGCACCCATGGGCCGTCGAGCGTGCCGGATAAGGAATAGGCAACCCCTTGCGTATAGACATCGAATATCCAACTCGTCCACAACATGCCTAACTTGCCTGTAGCCGTTCGAAACAACCATGGCCCATCCGTCACTTTGTTAGAACGTATCTTCCCGTTTTCCTTTTCACGGCTCCAGGGGGAGTCGCTCGCCCGGAACAATACCTTCCCTTCCCCGATGGATCCGCCCAGGTCAGGTTTCAATCGGATTTTCTCTATCGTGCCGTCCCAATTCTGCAACCATTCATAACAATAAACCATATACGGCTCCCCGTCATTGTCAATCCAGAAAGTTCCGTCGAGTGTAGGCTTGTCGGCAGGAAGATAAATCGAATCGTTCATAGGTTTATATTGGCCTTCCGGCTTGTCGCTGACAAGAATATGGCTCGCCCTACGTTCAATCTTGTTACCACGGACGGTATCTATAACTACGTCACGGTTGGTGAATGTGGCGAAGTAAAAATACTTTCCCTTATATTTGTGAAGTTCCGCCGCCCATATCGCCGGATGCGGTCCCATCCACGACTCCGGGTCAGGCTGCGCAACATCGTAGGGACCTGTCCATAGTTTCAGGTCTTTACTTTTCCACAAAAGGCCGCCCGTGCCGGTCATGTAATACGTTTGTGTGGCTTCATCTGGCAAAATGGCGGGGTCACTGAGTATAATGGAATCCAACGGGATATTCTCCCGGAAACCTTTATGCCGGGTCTGCGCATACGAGGCGATAGCTCCGAAAACTAATAATGCCGCCAATAGATTTTTTATCATAATAGAATCGTTTATATATTCTTCGAAAGGGATGTTGCAAAACCGGAAGAAATAAAGGGGGTGATATTGCTACGTTTTTTGCAACATCGTCGATGCAAAGTTAAACAATATTATGATGTGGCGGCTTTCTATTTCGTCCAATTATGCTTTTAAAACAGGTCAAAGGTATTGAAGTCGTACAAATGTACGACTTCATTATTCTTGGGAAATCATCCGACGTAATGATTATTCTGCCATAGCATTTATGAAACGGGCAGTTTTACTAGTGTATAGTATCAATGATATTAGATATTAATATTATTTAACTTTTATGGTATTGCCTATCTCGCATATTTTTAGTAATTT
>CABRKI010000070.1 GCA_902471455.1 uncultured Porphyromonadaceae bacterium
GCATTCCTGCTGAACCGCTCTTCCGATCTCGGTCGGAACCGTCGAGGTCGGCGACGGTGCGCGCCACGCGCAGGATGCGGTCGAAGGCCCGGGCGCTCATATTGAGTTTGGTCATCCGGTCTTTGAGCTTGGCGAGGCCTTCTTCGTCGGGCCAGGCGTATTTGTGGAGGAGGCGGGAGTTCATCTGGGCGTTGCAATAAATTCCTTTCTCCCCTTGGAAGCGGAGTTGCTGGATGGCTCTTGCGGCAATCACCCTTTTCCTGATTTCGGCGCTGCTTTCGGCGGGGACTGTGTTGGCCATGTCGTCGAAGCTTACCGGTTGAATCTCAATTTGCAAGTCGATGCGGTCGAGAAGGGGGCCTGAGATGCGGTTCATGTAGCGGGTGACGGCCCCGGGGGCGCATGTGCAGGCCTTGGTAGAATGGCCGTAATAACCGCATGGACAAGGGTTCATGGAAGCCACGAGCATGAACGAAGCGGGATAGTTGACGGTATATTTGGCCCTCGCCACCGTGATAACGCGGTCTTCTATCGGCTGGCGGAGCACTTCGAGCACCTGTCGGGGAAACTCGGGAAACTCGTCAAGGAAAAGCACTCCGTTGTGGGCGAGCGAGATTTCTCCCGGCATGGGGCTTGTGCCACCGCCTACGAGAGCCACGGGGGAGACCGTGTGGTGGGGAGTCCGGAACGGTCGGCGGGTCATGAGCATAGAGCCTCTCGACAGTTTCCCCGCCACGGAGTGGATTTTTGTGGTTTCGAGGGCTTCGGCAAGGCTCAGCGGGGGCAGTATGGATGGAATGCGTTTAGCCATCATCGATTTGCCCGCACCCGGAGGACCAATCATGAGGATATTGTGGCCACCCGCACATGCCACCTCGAATGCACGCTTTACGCTGTCCTGCCCTTTGACCTCCGAAAAATCGAAGTCGAACCCGTCCGATTCGGCGGCAAAGATTTCGCGGGTGTTTATGACCGTGGGCGCGAGGTCGGAACACCCTCCGACAAGGGCTATCGCTTCGCCAAGGCTTTTGGCCCCATAAACCTCGATCTTATTGACCACGGCGGCTTCGGTTACATTAGCTTCCGGCACAATCAGTTTTTTGAATCCCAACTCGCGTGCCTTCACCGCCATCGGGAGCGCCCCCTTCACGGGAAGGACAGAGCCGTCGAGCGAGAGTTCTCCCATCATCATGAAATCTGCAAGGTTCTCGCACGGCACCATGCCGTTGGCGGTGAGCACCCCGATGGCCATGGGTAGGTCGAAGGCAGCCCCCTCTTTCTTTATGTCGGCGGGGGCGAGATTTATGGTCACTCCCTTGCGCGGGAATTTCACGCCGCTGTGGGTGATGGCTGACACCATCCTCTGGTGGCTTTCCTTTACGGCGGTGTCGGGGAGCCCGACGATGGAAAATATGGCACCCTGTCCGGAGTCGGTTTCTATGGTGACGGGAAATGCGTCGATTCCCTGTATGGAGGCAGAATAGATTTTGGTTAACATAGGGATGCCGTTTTTTCAGTGGTCGGTATTATGGTTTGGAGTTTGCGGGTTTGGAGGCGATTGTTTCCCGGAAGACGGAAAACGCTTCGGAAGTGTCGTCGCCACGGTAGCGTTGGTGTCCGTCGGGCGAGAAGACAATGAAGAATGGTGTGCGGGGGACGCCCAGCGCCATTATCCTCCGGTCGGCGAGCCCTGCGGGCACCCATAGCCTTGCCACGTCTTTCAAGGAGTCAGACCGAAGAGGAGATTTCCAACCGAGGGAGTCCGGGTCAAGACAGATGTCGGCTATAAGCCTTGATGCTGAATCCGGAAATTCCTTGGCGAGGGCTTTTATGGAGTCGAAACGTTGCCGGCGGTCGTTTAGTCCGTTGTTCCAAAAGAAGAGCAATGCTGCCTTTACTGAATCGGGTCGCACCGTGTCGATGCCGTTTGCGAGCGAGCGCAGAGCCAAGCTTTTCAATCTGCCGGGGGTGGCCACGGTCCTCGAGGGGATGTCGGCCCTTGCGGCAAGGCGGCTCCAGGTTTCGTCGAGGGCGTCGCCGCTCAACGATTGCCAAAGGCGGCGGAAAAGGGTTTCGTCGTCACGCCTTGAAAAAACGGTGAGCAACAGGAATGGCGACAGGGGGGACTGAGTATTTTCCGACACATATTGCGCCACTGCTTTGTTGGTTTCTGCCGGGTCGGCTTTCTTCAATATGTCGGCATTGGCGTTGCGCCATTCCGAGAGCATCCGGTCGATGTCGTTGCCTTCGATTGTCCAGGTGGCAGGGTCGGTGGAAGTGCCTGTGATTTTGATTTCGTCTCCCCGCTCGGCATACAATACAATGGGCTCTACTTGGCCGGTGGCGGGATAGAGATATATTAGCATTGGATTGCGTGTAGGGCATTTCAGTTCCCCTTTCCCGTTGGTGATGACGGCCACGTTTTCGAGCACCACACCGCCACGTTTGTCGGAGGCGTAATACACTGCCCGGAAGGTGGATGTCATGTCAGCCGGGAGTTCGAACAGAAGTCTTGATTCGTTCTTCATGCATCCCGTAAAGATGAGGAGCATGCATATCGTCAGTGTGCGTAAAATCTTAATCATACGCAAAATTAATTTAAAAAAACATACGAATCAAGAAAAAAGCGGGGGAGTTGCCGCAAAGAATGCGATAACCGCCCCGCCCGTAAGTGTTGTTGTGACGTATGGGAAGCCGACTGCGTCGATTTATTTGTCTGACGTGTTGTAGGTGGATTCGAGGCAACGTGCATAGCGCTGGGCCATGTCTCTTATCTGTTCTCCTATTTGCTGGCGCAGAGATTCCGGATACACCACCTCGGTGTCGGTGCCATGTGATAGTATTGTGGTCTGGAATTTTTCCGACGGCACGAGATAGAATTCGAATATGGAATAGTCCTGCTGAGTCATGATTTCCTTTTGGGAATCATGAAGAGGGAACGTGCGGACTTCGTCGCGGGTGCGACCTCCGATTTTGAGCCTGACCACCTCGGGAAGCCGCTTGGCGTTTACGTCCATTCCGAAATAGTCGCGGAAGAAAATTTCCGGGGAGAAATCGCGGGGGAATTCGAATTGGACGTCGGAAAGCGAGATGTCGAGCACGCGGTCGAAATTGAAGGCGTGCAGCAGGTTTGTCTCGATGTCTTTACCGAGAATGAACCATTGTCCCCTCCAGTATCGCAGACAGTAAGGGGCGATTTGGAGAGATGTCTTGTTGTCAGTAGTCGGGATGGCGCACACAAGCCGGATTACCCTGTTTTTCTGGATAGCTTCGATAATGGTGGTCAGCCCGTATTTTTCCTCGGGAGGGAGGTCGAGGATTATTCGGTATTTCACCGGGTCGGTGTCTTCGTCAAGGTCGGAAAAAGAAAGCTTCTGGAGCATCCATACCTTAAGCTTCGTGGCATTCCCTTTAGGCCAGTCGGCTATGTAATACCTGTTATGGTCTCCGCGGTCGCAAGTGATGCGGATGCCAAAGAGGTTTTCGATGGCATGCCGGTGGTTATGGAATGTCCGAAGCGCGAGCTGTGAATGGTCGGCGTTCATAGGGGTGTTAAGCCATCGCTCCGCAATATCCTCGAACTGGATTTTCTTGGCGTGGCGCACCGTGTCGATAAGCCAGACATATCTTCGGAAAAGGTCGCGTTTCATCTCGTAATAAAACTGATTGGTGGTTCTATTAAATGAAATATATAACTGCTTTAAACGCTGCAAATATAATTAAAAAAAATCAGTGACGCAACTTTACGGCACTGATTTTTCAGTAATATTTTAGTGAAAACGTTTTAAAAATAACGTTGAAATCGGAGGAATATATTGTTATACAAATTCGTCTCCGAATCTTGTTTTGATTTCGGTCACGACCTGCCTTATTTTCTGTTCGTCGGCGCGTGGGCAAATGAGGATGGCGTTGCCGTTGTCTGCCACGATATAGTCTTTCAGGCCTGCCGCTACTATGATTTTGTCGCCTCCGACGGCAAACATTGTGCCTTGGCAGTCAGACGTCAGCACCTTGCAGTTCTGGGTTACGTTGCCATCGTTGTTTCGAGGGGAAGCCTCGTAGAGTGCGTTCCATGTGCCGAGGTCGCTCCATCCGAGGTCAACGGTTTCCACATATACATTGTCGGCCTTTTCCATGATGGCATAATCGATGGAAATGCTCGGCGAAAGCGGAAAGGTCTCGTCGATGAATGCCGTTTCGTGAGGCGTGCCGTAAATCGATTCGGGCGCGTCGAAAAGCTGGGCTATTTCGGGGGAATATTTTGAAAATGCTTCGAGCACGCTTTTTGCAGTCCAAAGGAAGATTCCGGCGTTCCAGAAGAATTCCCCGCTGTCGAGAAACATTTTCGCCATTTCAAGGTTGGGTTTCTCGGTAAACGATTTCACTTTCCTGATCTCCGAATAACCTTGGGCTGGTGCGCCTTGCTGGATGTAGCCGTATCCGGTGTTGGGATTGGTGGGCTGTATGCCGAGGGTGAGCAGGCGGTTGCCGTTTTCTACGAAGTCGAGGCCTTCGGTGATGGCTTTTCTGAAAGCTTCCTCTTTCAGCACAAGATGGTCTGACGGGAGGGTTACGATCGAGGCTTCAGGGTCGAGGGCGTGGATATGGTGTGCCGCCCAGCAGATGCAGGGGGCGGTGTTGCGGCGCGCCGGTTCCAGCAATATGTTGGATTCCTTAACTTGCGGGAGCTGTTCGCGGATTATTCCGGCATACTGGCGGTTGGTTACGAGGATTATGTTGTCTGCCCCGACGATGGGCATGATCCTGTCAACGGTGAGCTGCAGGAGGCTTTTCCCGGTTCCGAAGAAATCGAGAAACTGTTTTGGCTTGTCGTTGCGGCTGAAGGGCCAGAATCTGGAGCCGACTCCGCCGCACATTATCACGCAATAGCGATGTGAATTCATATCTCTTGATTTTGGTTTGAAGGTTTTGGTTTTATGATTCTGCGGCGGGGCGGAACTGGTGTTTCACGCCTTCCACCACATTGAGCATATAGTCGCCGAGTTTTTCGGCTTCGCTGATGAGGTCCATGAAGAATATGCCCTCCTGATATCCGTATTCTTTAGAGTTGATGTTGTAGATGTTTGAATCGCGGAGACTGTTGCGGAGGTTGTTGATTTCACGTTCCTTATTATAGGCTTTTATAATCAAAGACTCTTCGGGAGTCTCCATCTCGCGCAGGATTCCGAGCATATTGCCCATGGCCTCTTCCACGAGGTCGTACATGGTGTCGATTTCCTTGAGCACGGCAGGGTCGAAATCCACATGGTTGGAGTGCTGGCGGGCAAGCGTTTTAGCCACGTTGAAACATCCGTCGGCAATCGATTCGATTTCGCTGATTACCCTCAACATACCGGAAATCCTCATTTTACCTTCCGGACTCAGACGCCCCTCCGCCACATGGTTGAGGTAGTTGCCGATTTCGATTTCCATGCGGTCGGAAATCTCTTCATATTTCTCAAGGCGGTTGTAGGTATTGGAGTATTCGGAATCTTTTTCAGGGAGGTGTATGAGACGGTGTGCCATCTTGAGCATCCTATCGACGCGTTCGCCATAAACGGCAATTTCCTTTTGAGCCTGGGTGATATTGAGCTCGGAAGCGGAGAGCATGCCTCTCCCGATAAATTTGAGGGTGAATTCCTCTTCCGTGTCTTTATGGCGTGTGGGCATTATCCAGCACACAACCTTCACATAAAGCTTCGTGAACCATATCATTATCATAAGGTTGCAGGCGTTGAACACGGTGGGGAACATTGCAAGCCCGAAAGCCACCGCACTCTGGGCTTTGGCGGTTAGCCCTCCCTTGGGGTCGAGCAGCGTGGAGTCGGCCATTGCGCTCTCTTCCGAAGGGGTTATGTGGAGAGGGTTGATGCCGATACAAGCCTGGGTGATATCTGCCACGAGGTTCATGAAGGGGTGGAAGATGCACAGCACGATGATGGATCCGATTACGTTGAAGAGCACGTGCCCCATTGCCGTGCGTTTTGCGGCAAGGTTGCCGCTGAGCGATGCAAGTATAGGGGTTATGGTGGTCCCGATGTTTCCTCCAAGGATTATGGAGCATCCGAGGGCGAACGAAATCCATCCTTGCGAACACATTATAAGGGTGATGGCGAATGTGGCTGCCGAACTTTGCGCCACCATCGTCAGTATAATTCCGAAGAAGAAGAAAATAATGACCGAGCCGTAGCCGAGGGAGGCGTAATCGGTGACAAACCGCAGCATTTCGGGGTTCGACTGGAGGTCTGGCACATACTTGCTGATGAGGTCAAGACCCATGAAAAGGAAGCAGAAGCCTATCAGGAACTCTCCGAACGACTTGTAGGTGCTTTTCTTCATAAACAGCATCGGCACGCCGACGGCGAGGAGAAGGATGCTATAGTCGGAGATATTCACCTCGAAAGAAAAAGCCGATATAATCCAGGTGGTTACGGTGGTGCCCACGTTGGCTCCGAAAATCACCGCCATTGACTGCGCGAGGCTCATCAGGCCGGCGTTGACGAAACTCACCACCATCACGGTGGATGCGCTCGAACTTTGAATGAGGGCGGTGATTATGATCCCTGTCAGCACGCCGGTGACACGGTTCTTGGTCATGATGCCAAGGATGTTTCGCAGGCGGTCGCCGGCAACTTTCTGAAGGCCCTCGCTCATAACTTTCATTCCGTATAGGAAAAGGCATACGGCTCCGAGGAGGCTGATGAAGTCAATGATGGTATAGTTCATTGGTGGAATCTGGGTTTTAACCGTAACGTTGTAACTTTGGCAAAATTAATGAAAAATCTGAAACGCTACAAATAAAGACGTTCTAAAATCTACGATTGGAGAATTTCATTTATTTTATTACTTTTGCGCCGAAAACACCTAATATTCATCGTTAGTGGTGAAGTAAACATGTTTTTACGTTTTGAATTTTCCGCTTTATTCGCATAAAATCCATGAAAATCAACGTGTGAATGACAGGTAGAGAGTTTTAATGATTGAATATTTTATTTCACCGGCAACGTATATTAATTCTGAATGGGAACAAAAGAAGACAACCTTGATGATATTTCGTTGTGGCGCCTTGTCCGAAAGGGTGATGCGTACGGGGCATCATTATTGTACCGGCGTCATTACAATCTTATGCTCAATTTCGGAATGAAATTTGTGCATGATGCAGATTTCGTCCGCGACTGCATTCAGGATTTGTTTGTCAAAATACTGTCAAGCCGGCATCTTTCAGACACGACGCAGGTGCTTCCTTATCTTCTGACGGCACTCCGCAACGTCATATCCGACCGATGCTCTTCCGCACGTGCTACCGATATGCTCGACGAACAGACGTTTAATATCCGGATTGATGACAGCGGTCTGGAACGACTGTTCGGCGACAACGATGAGACTTTGCTCCGCAGCAGGCAGCTTTTGGCGTCTTACAATTCTCTGAATGAGAACCAGCGTATCGCCATCTATCTGCGTTTCGTGAGAGGTCTCTCGTATAAGGAAATAGGGGCGGTGCTTGAAATCAATACGCAATCTTCCATGAATCTCGTGTCGAGGGCGTTGACAAAACTCCGGAAACTGATGTCGGGGAGGCAGTTTATTCTCATTTCATTGCAGCTTTCTTCGTTAATGATTGCGCAGGAGATGTGAAAAAACGTGCAATAATAAATTTGACGTCAGTAAGTGAGTAGGTTTTAACATGATTATCGTAAAAATAATGAATAGAGAAGCACAATGGGAAAAGATAGATTAGACCAACGTTCGTTGATGCTCAGAATGCTGAAACATGTCCGGGAGTCGGAAGAGACGACGGGCCCGGATGAAATCGACGCGTCATGGACTGAAGTGATGTCGCGTGCATTCTCCGAACAACGCAGACGTTTCCGTCGGCGCCTGGTCTGGACGGCTGTGGCGAGTGTGGCCGCCGTGGCAGTAGTGGCAGGGGCATATTTCATGACACGTCAGGAACCGGTTTTGCAGATGACTCCGGTTGACTATGCCATCTTCGCTCAGACGTCGCCGGGAAACGCCGAGGAAATCACCCTTATGATTCCCGGCAGCGAGGACTTGCTGATGAAGGAGCGCGAGGCGGAGATTGTTTACGACGGACAAGGCACGGCAGAAGTGCGGTCGCACTCTTCCATGCTCCGAGGGTCGCAACCTGAGGCCGGGGTTTGCAATCAGCTTGTGGTCCCGAATGGACGGCGTGCGCGTCTCACTCTTTCCGATGGCACGCACATGTGGGTCAATTCCGGCACGAGGGTGGTGTATCCCGCAAGTTTTTTAGACAAAAAGCGGGAGATTTTCGTGGATGGCGAAGTGTATCTTGAAGTCGCACGCAATGAAAAGTCCCCTTTTGTGGTGCGCACCAATAATTTCTCCGTGGAAGTACACGGGACATCGTTCAATGTGTCGGCGTATGGATCACAGACCGTGGGTTCCGTCGTGCTTGTAAACGGCAGTGTAGATGTCTCCAATAAAACGAGCGGGAATGTGCGCCTTACTCCGGGTGAACTTGTGGAAATACGCACTAAAGGAATAGGCACACCGCGACATGTCGATGTAGAGCCATACATCTGTTGGAAAGATAATCTCCTTATATATTCCGATGATTCGCTCGAGAATGTTTTCCGTAAACTAAGCCTTTATTACGGACGTACAATCATAATCGCGCCTGAGGTGGCTTCATTGCGGGTGTCGGGTAAGCTTGACCTGAAGGATAACTTGGAAGATGTGTTGCGTGCCGTCTCTTTCTCCACACTTGTGGAATATGAATTCACCGACGATGTAATAACCGTTAGAAAAAGCGAAAAATAAAATCCCAATCTCTATTCATGAAAGGGGAGGTTCCTTTTGACAGGGAACTTCCTCTTGTTTGTTATTTACGGCCACTTTCCCCGCTTCCCTTATACGTCGCTTCGTTTGTTAAATTTATTTCGTAAAAAAGTGAGTAGGAAATTGGCATAGGGGAGTTTAATATGTAGAAACTATATTTATCGCGCGCAATATTCAGACCCCGGCGTTTTTACGGCGTAGGTCTGAGATAGTTAATTCGAAATTTTCATCCGGGGTGTACCCTCCTGCATCCCTTGTAAAACAGTTAGCCTATGAATGATTCCTGCATTCTATGACCAAAGCCCTTTAGGGGGCAAGAAAAACAAACTTATCTAACATAAAACTAATCATAATATATGAAACAACGGAACGCAACATCAATGCGGGTGAAACTGGCTGCCCGCATAGTCCTGATTCTGCTGTGCTGCCTGACCGCGATGCCTGCGGCGGCTGCCGACGTAAGTCCTGATGAGCAGAAGAAGATCACAGTTGTGGTTAAGGACAAAAATATGAAGGATGTGCTCACTTATATAGAAAAAAACAGCGGATACGTTTTTTTCTATAACAGCGACGTGAATCTGAACCGCAAGGTGAGTATGTCTATGACCAATAAGCCGGTGACGGCTATTCTCGACAAACTTTTTCAAGGCACCGGGATAAACTACGTCATTGACGGACGTCAGATAGCCTTGAAAAATACTTCCTCAAAAGGGAAAACGCCTGCTTCTCAGAATGGAACTCCGGAAAAACGGAATGTTTCGGGAGTCGTTACCGACAATTCTAACGGCGAACCTCTTATAGGGGTGTCGGTGCGTCCTGCCAACCATACTTCCAAAGGAGTGGTGACGGGTGTTGACGGTGATTACACGGTGGAGGTGGCCGACAACGAGCCTATTGTTTTTACCTATGTCGGATTTGACCCTGTCACCGCAAAGACTGCCGGAAAAAACCGTATTGATGTGAAGATGATAGCCGGCACACAGGCTCTCGACGAAGTGGTGGTCGTGGGCTACGGCACGACTTCGCGCAAGAACCTGACCACATCGATTTCCACGGTAAAGGCTGACAAAGTTTCGAAATCGTCGAGCCCGACCGTACAGGGCCTTCTCCTCGGACGTGCGGCGGGAGTCCAGTCGTCGGTCAAAAGTACGCAACCCGGAGGCGCCATCGATATCTCCATCCGTGGCGGGGGTGCCCCGGTGTATGTGGTTGACGGGGTGGTCATGCCTACGGCATCGCTCGAGACAAGCAACACCGAGCTGAATCTCCCCGACAATGTGCAACGCGGAGGACTCGTAGGCCTCAGCCCCTCCGATATCGAGTCGGTGGAGGTGCTGAAAGACGCATCTGCGGCAATATATGGTATCGGTGCGGCCAACGGCGTGGTGCTTATCACGACCAAGAAAGGACTTGAAGGGAAACCCACCATCATCTACGAATACAGCCATTCCACGCAAAAACGCTATAATTACGGCGTGAACCGGCTGAACAGCCAGGAATACATGAATTTTGTAAATGTGTTCAGCAAGGAGATGTATCTTTACAACAACAACCAGTATCCTTACGGCAATATCGCCTATGACGGAGGGTGGACCCCGCAGTTCACGCAAGACGAAATAAACAACGCCACCACCACCGACTGGGTCGGGAAGGTGCTTCGTACCGGTCATGTCAACTCCCATAACCTCTCGATCAACGGAGGCTCCAAGATTATAAAATATTACCTTGGCCTCAACTATTATGACGAAGTGGGCATTGTGAAGAACTCGGGAATGCGCCGTTACACGCTACGTACCAACGTCACGGCACAGCTTTTCCCGTTCATGAAGCTGTCAACAATCGTGAACCTTAACGACAACCGTTACGACAACGCCCTCGTCGGAGGCGACACCGCCAACAAAGGAATAAACGCTGCCGGCTCGCTCACCACTGCTTTCATCTTCCCTCCGAACTGGCCCGTAAAGGACGAGCGGGGCGAATATACGGTGATGGGAATGATTCCCAATCCGGTGGCCACCCTTGCGATAAGCGACCAGACGCGCCAGAACAGTTTCTATGCCAATTTCACCGCTGATATCGACATAATCAAGGATATGCTTTCCGCGCGTTTTGTGTATGGTGTCAACAAAGACAATACCCGCCGTTCCTCTTACATCCCTTCGGATGTGTTTTTCTCCATGGTGAAACAGTCACGTGGCTCTTTGAGCTATGCCGAGCGTCAATACGAAACTCTCGAAGGAATGATTACCTTCAATAAGCATTGGGGCAACATAGTGGATGTGAACGCGGTTGTCGGGATGGGCCGGTATCTTGAGAAGACCAACAGTCTCACCGAGAATTACGTAAACGCCAAGGATATTATCAACGACTCCAACCTCGGCGCCGCCGACGGACCCTTTAATCCCTTCTCAAATAAAGCCGAAAACGAAAAACGTTCACAGTTCGCACGGGCTAACGTGTCGGTGCTCGACCGCTATATCGTCGCCCTCACCCTACGTCGTGACGGAACCGACAAGTTCTTTAAAAATAAGAAATATGCATGGTTCCCCTCCGTGTCATTGGCATGGAAGGCATCGAGCGAGTCATGGCTCCGCGATGTGGAATGGCTTAACCTCCTGAAGGTGCGTGCAAGCTACGGTAAGACCGGAAACGACAACCTCGGCTCCACGCTCTATTCTACCATCGGCGTGAGCAGGGAGGACGTGAAGTTCGACAACGGGGCCACGTCTTATGTGCCTTACCTCATCCGGAGCGGTTATTATCCCGACATTACTTGGGAGAAAACGGAAATGAAGAACATAGGCGTCGATTTTTATGTGCTTAACAATCGTCTTTGGGGAAGCATCGATGTCTTCCGCAACGACGTGACCGATTTGCTTGGCTGGGTTCCCGCCTCGATGTTGAGCATATTCAACACCAGTCCGGTGAATGGCGGCCATTACAAACGCACCGGCGTAGAGCTTTCGCTTAATTCCGAGAACATCCGTCTGCCCGAATTCACGTGGACCACTTCACTGTCACTTTCGCATCTGAAACAGAACTGGGTTGAACACATGCCCAATACTGACTTCAAACCCTATCAGAAGCGCAAGGGTGAGCCGCTGAACGCCATGTATTACTATGACACCGACGGCCTCATCAATATGGACCGCAGCAATATGCCCAAGTCGCAGCTCTCTCTTTCCGACGAGGCTCAAAAACCGGGTTTCCCTATCATAGTTGACAAGAACGGCGACGGAAAAATAGATGAAGGCGATATCTGCATGAAGGATATGCTCCCGAAGGTGTATTTCGGTTTCGGCAACTCGTTCGTATGGAAAAACTGGGATCTTGACATCTATATGTACGGTCAGCTCGGTGTGGAGAAAAACAATATTTCGATGACGGTCGATAGTTCGCCGGGCGATATGATAAATACGCTTGCCTCCAACAAGAACGAGCAAATCTACCGCACATGGAATTCCCAGACCAATCCCAACGGCGATCTTCCCGGTATCGCCAACAGGAACGTTACGCTCCCGGGCAACGTCGGATATAAGGTGATGTTTGAAGAGGCAAGTTTCCTGCGTGTGCGCAATATAACGCTGGGTTACACTTTTAATACCCTCAGATGGAACTGGCTGCACGGATACGTGAGGAGCATCCGAGTATATGCCGATTTCCTGAATCCGTTCACCATCACTAAATATTCCGACAACGACCCTGAGGTGCCCACAAGTTTCGGTCAGCTCAATAACGCCAACTATCCTCAGTTGAGGGCTTATACCATAGGGGCTAAAATCACTTTCTAATCTTGTGACATCATGAAAAAGAGAATTTATATTCCCATATTGGCGTCGGCGGCGTTGCTGTTAGGCGGCTGCGAGAACAATTTCGATGCCAAAATCTATGGCAGCCTTTTGGAAGGGGAGTTTCCCAACACTGCCGAGGATTACGTTTCATATATGATGAGCTGCTATGTGCCGTTTGCAGGGAACTTCGCCTACGCATTCAATGAAACCGGACAATACAGCTTCTATATCGGCGCCGGCGGAGATGTACGTTTTTTCGACAGTACATCAGACATCATGGCCCCTACGGCAGTCAAGGCGGGCGGAGAATGGCTGCATCTCTCGCAGGCGAATTTCGACCAATGCCGCTACTATTACCGGGGATGGCCCAATGACCAGGACAGCCCGAACCATTTCCCTCAGACGGCAGAGGTGACGCGTTTCACGGAAATCATCCATACACTTGAGGTGGCTCCTGAAAATGTGCTCTCGGCGGAGGTCCGCGACGGTCTTGTGGGGGAAGCGCGCCTTTGCAGGGGAATGATGCTTTATTACCTTATGCACATGTACGGCCCGGTGCCCGTGATAATGGATTATGATAAGGTGTTTGACGACGAGGCACAGCGCACCACGGTGCGTCCCACGCTCGACCAGATGTGCGAATGGATTTATGACGACCTGCTGTTTGCAGCGCAGAATGCGCCGGAGACGCAGACCGAACTCGGCCGATACACACGCGATTACGGACGTTTCTGCCTGATGCGCCATTGCCTCAATGAAGGGGAGCACATGGCCGGATATTATAAAAAAGGACTTGAGATGTTCAGCGAACTGAAAGGGAAATATTCGCTTTTCACCCAAGGCGACAATCCTTATAAAGAACTTTTCAAGACGGCCAACGAATGGAACTGTGAAATCATCATGGCGGTGAGCTGCGATGCCGGCGCCAACGGCAACGAGAAGCATGGCAACATCAACATGTATTCGCGTCTTGTAGTTCCTTCCGAGGCTTCCGCCTACGACCCCGATGGAGTCCCTACGGCCCTTTGGCCACAGGGGGGTGGCTACAACGCCTACTATAATCTTGCCAAAGGTTTCTATGACACCTTCGAGGCGGCCGACAAGCGCAAGGAGTGCATAGTCACCGATTTCTGGACCAAAGACGGCAAACACATCACCGGGGCCGACCTCGGCACCCGTTGGGACGGCTACATCAGCCTGAAGTATCCTATTGAGACGGAGTCGTCGTTCCAAGGTTCCGACATGACGATTGCCCGTTGGTCTGACGCGCTGCTCCAGTTCGCTGAGCTAACGGTCCGCGAAAGCGGCTCTGTTACGGCAGAAGCTATCGATGCCGTCAACCAAGTGCGCCGCAGAGCCGGGCTCGACAACCTGTCGGCTGCTCAGACGGCAGGGAAGGATGCGTTTCTTGATGCCATCCTTACGGAACGCGGACATGAACTTTACTATGAAGGATGTCGTAAAATCGACCTTATCCGCCACAATAAATACGCACGTAAAGTTTTCGAAATCAAGAAGACCATACCGACTCATCAGTATATGCCGCTCCCTGATTATGCGGTGCGTGCCTGCGAGGAGAACGGGGTGGTGCTTGAGCAAACTTTCCAACGCGACGGGTGGAACGCCGACCGCAGCAGTGTGGAAGGCGGCATCTGATATCGCTGCCACGATTTGCGAATGCAAAACATAGAAAACTAATTCTTACCGACAATGAAAAAAATTAGAAATATAATTCTCGGGGCCTTGATGTCGGCTACGCTCAGCGCCTGCTCCGACAACGGGGGCGACTGGTCGCCGACGGTCCATCCACAATGTGAGGAGGGCGGTTACCTCTTTGCCCACATGACGAATGAAAACTACGGGTCTCTGTTCTACAGCGTCTCACGCGACGGCTACCATTGGGAGACACTCAACAGCGGCAACTCCGTGCTTCCTGCCTACGCCGGACACCCTGATATCATGAAGGGGCGCGACGCCTACTATATGATCGGGGTTAAGCGAGGCACAGGCATCCCGATGCTTTGGCGTTCCGAAGACCTTGTGAGCTGGAAGGGCACCAAGCTTTCCAAAAGCATATTCAATAAAATCAAGCCTCTTTACGGCTATGAGAACGAGGAAGACTGGTATGGTGCCCCGAAGCTGTTCTATGACAAGGATGAAGACAACTATATCATCACTTGGCATGCCGGCAACATGGGTAACGGCGAAACGCGTGAAGAATGGGCGTCGAAGCGCACTTTCTATATCGAGACAAAGGATTTCAAGACCTTTACCGACCCGAAGTTCCTCTTCGCATTCACGGGCTATGACGAGAACCTGGCAACCATCGATGTGATAATCCGCAAGATTGATGGAGTCTATTATGCAATCGTTAAGGACGAACGTTGGGAAGATGAATATCCCGAGACTGCGAAGACCGTTCGTATCGCCCGCTCCAAGGGAGGCGCCCTCGGCCCGTATGAAAACCCGGGGCCGGCATTGACTTTGCCCAAGCGTGAAGCGCCGACTCTGGTGATGAGTGCCGATGAGGGGAAATTCTGGATTTATTGCGAGAGATATCCCTATTATTACGAACTCTATACAGCTGATTCGATCGAGAGTGACAGCTGGACGTCGGAACCGTTCGAAGGGCCGAAGGCCCGCCACGGCTGCGTAGTGCGTGTGTCGGAAGCGGAATATCAGTCCATTACCTCCACTTATAAAAACTAAACCATTATGAAATCCGCATATAAATTAGCCGCCTTTCTCCTGGCCATCGGCGCGATGTGCTCATGTCAGAAGGATATAGACAAGGTGGAGGTATGGCCTGAGTGGCCGGCTCCTGCCAATGTCTCGGTAGATGGCTCAAGTCTTGACGAAATGTTCTATGGCACATACAAGGGAATCGCGATGAACCTGACGCAAGGACAGACAGTGAATTTCTCAGGCATGACCCGGCTCCGCACTGTGCTTCAGTCACACTACTGGGACGTGCTTTCAGAAACGGAGGCTGTGTTCCTCGGTCACGACGGTGCCTACGACATAATATGGGACAACGAAAGCTCCCGTATTTTCACTGAGCCGCGTGAAAAGGCGTTTCCCGACGAACTGTTCCTCTGTGGAACAGGGTGGGGCCATCAGGGTGCGTATAAAGTAACGACTCACGGTTGGAGTTGGGACAGGCCCACCGATATGATGAGCCTGCGCCGTGTTTCCCCCGGAGTCTTCGAAGGAGCCGTGTATCTTGCACAGGGTTTTACGTTCAAGTTTTGCAAAGATCACCTGATGGGGCAGCCTCAGTATGAAATTCAGTCGGTTGACCTCAAGATTCTGAAGCCTGAGATTGTGGGAGGCAATATTTATGGCGACTTTGTGCCCGGTTCCGGTTTCCAGCCCGGTGTCTTCAATCTCCGGGTTGACCTTAACAACAACGAACTTGACGTCACCACAAATATGATTATCGAACCGGAGACATTCTATGTCAACGGCAACGAGATGACTTCCAACGGTTCATACCAGTATTACTCTATCCGATTGCGCAAGGGCGATGAAGTGACGTTCGGCAACTTCGGAGGAATCGAAAGCGCCCTGCAGCCGGATTTCTGGGAAATTGTCGATGATATGGAAGGAAAAGCGATATTCAAGGGGGAGACGGGCCTCTATGATATTTATCTTGACCCAAACTATATGATAGTCTATACTCTCTGCACCGCCATGAACTTCCAGAAAGGAAACGCCGTGTGGGTGGCGGGCGTCAACTGGGGGCATCCCGGTTCGGCTCCGCGAGTCACCGCCACCGGCTGGGACCTCTCTTCGCCCAATAATTGCATGCAGATGAAGAAGGTGGAGAAAGGTGTGTTCGAAGTCACACTTTGGCTTCCTGAGGGGTTCAACATAAAATTCTTCAAAGCCCGCGACTGGGGGCAGGAGGCATCGACAACGGTATTGATACCCCTTCCCGAGAATTTGTTTGCCGCCGGCGAATATGTTGATCCGGAAACGGGGCCGCGTCCTACGGGCGACCTTGTGGGCGGACCTGATTTCAAGCCCGGCACCTACACTGTCCGCGTTGATTACAACCGAAATATCGTTTACGCCGTAGGTTACTATACACCGTCGGAATGAATGGTTGGTTCCCTTTAAATAAATAACAGGGCATTTGGCCTATATAAAATCATCCCGCCGTGGCATCGGCCCTGCGGTGGCGTGGCGGGATGACTCCATTAATAACCAATAACCGCTTCCGCATCCGGAAGCAAAAAAATCACAAAACAATGAAAACTCCTTTACGAACGATTTTGTCGGTCGCGGCTGCCATTACGCTTTTCTGTGTGCATGCCGATGTTTACAAGGGACTGACATTCAGCTTGTCGGATGAATCAACAGTGACAATCCCCCTATCCTCCTCCGTAGAGGGTGAGATTCAAGGCGACCAGATTGTATTTAGCGACGGAACTAATTACTATTCGGTGGAGGCCGCTAAAATCAGCAGTGTGAAATTAGATAAAGACAATTCGAGTGCGGTCGGGGAAATAGAAGTTACGAACGTTCCGGTGATTGCCGGACGGACAATATGTTTCTCCAATCTTCTCGTCGGGAGCGTCATTACGGTCTGCACCGTCGATGGCCGTATAGTAAAAAAACTTGACGTCTTTGGCGACGTTGTTTTGAGTCTTGAAGATTGTGCTGACGGCATCTATCTGGTGAATGTGAATAAGACAACCATTAAAATCGCACTGAAATGACTAAGAAACATACAATAATACTTTGGACAGCCGCCTTTGGCGCCCTCTCGGCATTCGCTTCAATACCGCAGCTGAAAATCACTGTCGGCGAGAAAACTGTCACCCTATATCCCGGAGAGAAGATGAGTTTCGGAGCCTCTGCCGGTGTTTCGGCGGGAGCGGACCGCGTGATTGTCAACGGTAATAATCTGGATCTCGGCTCGTCGGCACAGGCGGAATACCGTCATTCCGACGTCGCTCCCCGCGTGAACGGGGTGGAACTGCGTGAAGCGGGGGAAAATGTTTTTTCCGGCACTATTTCCCTCACTAAAGGAGAGAAGGTGTATTTCGACGGCATCGGACGTGCCGGGATCCTTTTAAACAAGAACCTTCGCAATTATTTCACGGTTTCCGACGATGGCGAATATGCTGTTTTCAATGGCAATTCCGACCTGTATAGTTTCACCATAGACATGCAGAATCTGGTCGGTAGTCTATGGCATTCCCTTCCTGACATGGAAGTTTCAATCGATGGGGTTGCTATCGACTGTCCGTTTGCCGGAGGATACGATGCCCAATACGATGGCGTGGAGATGCCACTTGCCAAAGGACAGACCGTGAAATTTGAAGGTGTGCCTGATTTGAAAAAAGCTTTGCAGCTGCATTTCTGGGATGTAATCTCCGACACGGAGGCGACGTTCAAAGGTAATGACGGCTCCTACGACCTTATATGGGACAAGGCGACGGAACTGTTTTTCACGGAACTCCACGGATGGCTTGAATATCCTGAAATGCTCTATGTGGGCGGCGCCAACTGGGGTCATTCGGGAGCCGGTGCTGTCACCGCTCCTGCCGGATGGCAGAACCATCAGATGAAGGGTATGATGAACCTCAACAACACGGACGAGAATAAATGGGAGCTTTCCATGTATCTTGCCCCCGGTTTTGCTTTTAAATTTGCCGGTGCCCATTATATGAACGGGGTGAACGAATACAGCGGCAAGGATATCGAATCTCTGAATCCGGAACTGATTGGTGTGGATCCGACGTGGGGCGATTTTATTCCCGGCGCCGACTTCACCCCCGGAGTATATTCGATTTCGGTTGACTTGGATGAATACACACTCACGGCGGAGAAACTGGATGTGCCGGTGGAAGACGCCCCGGTTTATAAAATCGGTGGAAATGAAATGGCGGTGGAAGGTACGGTTTGCCACCTGTCCATTGAACTTGCCGATGGCCAAACCGTGGCATTCGAGAACTTCCCTAATCTTGCGAAGGCTTTACAGCCCGATTTCTGGGAGGTGACGGATTCTAACAGTGCCAGGTTTATCGGTATGGGAGGTACATACGATATTTATTATGACGGAGCTCTCGGAGTGGCGTTCACGATGTCGGGCGGTATGAATTTCGACGAAGGGACAGCCGTTTGGGTTGCCGGAATCAAATTCGGACATCCTTCCGCCGCTCCCACGGCAACTGCCACAGCTTGGAATCTTGACACATACAACAACTGCATGCAGATGAAAAAAGTGGAAGATGGCGTCTATGAGGCCACTCTTTATCTTCCTTCCGATTTCAACATCAAGTTCTTCAAGGCCCGCGACTGGGGACAGGAGGCATCGACCACAATACTGACCCCGCAGCCGGGAAGCATGTTTGCCGCCGGAATGTATGATGATCCGGCAACCGGACCCCGCGCCACAGGCGACCTTGTGGGGGGGCCCGACTTCGTCCCCGGTATTTACACGGTGCGCGTCGATTATAACCGGAATATAGTCTATGCTGCCGGATACTACACACCGGAGCAATAAGCATACAATATACTACAGGTGAATTGAATAGGTGAATCCGCCGGTCGGGAATTCAGGGCAATGACCGGCCGGCGGTTTTTCAATGGTAAAAAACGATAGAGAAATTGTGACGAGTTCATTCTATGCCGTTAAAAACTAACATATTGAAACGATGAAAAAAAGATTTGTAATCCTTTTGGCGGTGCCTGTGCTCGCAGCTTCGTCATACGCATACGAGATGTCATCGCCCGGCGGCAACGTAAAGGCCACTTTCAATGTGGAAAAAGGGGTGCCGACATATTCCGTCGATTACAAGGGAAACAAAGTGATTCTCCCTTCACGTATGGGACTTCAACTCACAGGTGACGATAACCTCACCGACGGTTTTACCGTAATCGGTGTGGATTCATGCGCGTTCGACGAGATATGGCAACCGGTTTGGGGCGAAAACAGCGACATACGTAACAACTATAAGGAACTCACCGCAAAGCTGCGGCAGGAGAAAACCGGGCGGCGGATGGATATAAAGTTCAGAGTATATGACGACGGAGTCGGATTCCGCTACGAATTCCCACAGGAAGGCGCCCTCAACTTCTTTGTGTTGAAAGATGAACGCACCGAGTTCGCTATGCCCGGCGACCTGACTGCCTGGTGGATACCGGGCGATTACGACACTCAGGAATATGAATATAACGAAAGCCGTCTTTCGCAGATAAGGGAAATCAATTCACGGAACAGTGAAATCAATCTTACACAGAAGTGCCAGTTCTCACCAACCGGTGTGCAGACTTCATTGCAGATGAAGACAGACGACGGAATTTATATCAACCTTCATGAAGCCGCTTTAGTTGACTATTCGTGCATGCATCTGAATCTGGACGACAAGAACTTCGTGTTCACCTCCTGGCTTACACCCGATGCCGATGGACACAAAGGATATCTCCAGACCCCCTGCACGTCGCCTTGGCGCACCGTTATGGTCAGCGACGATGCACGCGATATGCTCGCGTCGAACCTTATCCTAAACCTCAACGAACCGTGCAAATATGCCGACACATCATGGATAAAACCGATAAAATACGTAGGCGTATGGTGGGAATGTATCGGATACGGCAAACCGTGGGCCTACACATGGGACCTCCCTTCTGTGAAACTCGACCGGACTGACTACACCAAATTGAAACCCAACGGCGTCCATCCCGCCAACACTGCCAACGTAATGAAATATATCGACTTCGCTGCGGAACACGGTTTCGACCAGGTGCTCGTGGAAGGTTGGAACATAGGATGGGAAGACATAACGGGTGTAAAGAAAGATTACGTGTCAGACTTCCAGACCCCTTATCCTGATTTCGACATTTCCAAACTTAACGATTACGCCCATTCCAAGGGTGTGCGCCTGATGATGCATCATGAGACATCTTCGTCCGTGCGCAACTACGAGCGACACATGGAAGCGGCCTACAACCTTATGGACAAATACGGCTACAACTCTGTGAAAAGTGGATATGTAGCCCATATCATCCCCTCCGGGGAACACCATTTTGGCCAATGGATGACCAACCACTACCTTTATGCCGTGACGGAGGCTGCGAAACATAAAATCATGGTCAATGCACACGAGGCGGTACGTCCGACCGGACTTTGCCGCACCTATCCCAATCTCATCGGCAACGAAAGCGCACGCGGCACTGAATTCGAAGCATTCGGCGGCAACACGCCGTCGCACACCTGTGTGCTTCCGTTCACCAGACTGCAGGGTGGCCCGATGGACTACACCCCCGGCATTTTCGAGAACGACCTGAGCAAAAACAATCCGAATAACCACAGCCATGTCAACACCACCATCTGCCGCCAGCTTGCGCTCTACGTCACCATGTATAGCCCCTTGCAGATGGCGGCCGACGTGCCGGAAGTCTATAACAATTTCATGGATGCCTTCCAGTTCATAAAGGATGTGGCCGTAGATTGGGACAAGAGCATTTACCTTGAGGCTGAACCCGCGCGTTACATCACGGCGGCGCGTAAGGCTAAAGGTAAAGACGAATGGTATGTGGGAGGCATTTCCGG